>NZ_JBWPJO010000001.1:0-334973 GCF_056583835.1 Pauljensenia sp. C0254C2 | reverse complement strand
CAGGCTGCTGCACGTAGGGCTGGCCCGGCTGCTGGTACTGCGGCTGTTGCATGGGCTGTGGAGCATAGGGCTGGCCCGGCTGCGCGTAAGGCTGTTGAGGAGCGGGCTGAGCATAAGGCTGCTGGTACTGCGGTTGCTGCGGCGGAACCGGTTGCTGGTACTGCGGCTGTTGCATGGGCTGTGGAGCATAGGGCTGGCCCTGCTGCACCTGCGACTGGTCAGCAACTGGTTGCTGAAACTGCGGCTGCTGCGCAGGTTGCTCCGGCTGACTGAGTGGCTGTTCTTCGGCGGCTTCCGGCTCGGTCACAGGCTCACTTGGTTGCGATCCCTGGACTTGAGCGTCCTGGTTGCTATCATGAACGTTTTCGTTGCTCATGAAGTCCCCTCACTAGCGTATTGACAGGTTACACGTAGTCCTAGTGTATCGGTTTAACTATTGTCTTGACGGAAATGGTCGAAGCCACCACTCAGTCGCTGCCCATCAAGACGAATCCCAGGTTGATCTCCCGGGCTCACTGCTCCGATCACGCCAATTGCCCTGAACGGTGAGGGCAACACAACCTGAGGCGGGAAAGTAGCCAACATCGGATGATCCTCACCGCCGAAAAGGACCCAATCCATCGCGTGATGTCCACAGGCCCGTGCAGCAGCATCCAATGCCTCGACGTCATCGGCCAGCAGGGACGAATCGATTTCAAGCATCACACCCGACGCGCGTGCCATCCTGCCTCCGTCACGCACCAGCCCGTCGGACACATCCATCATGGCGTGGGCATTGTGGCGAGCGGCAATCGGACCGGCTTCCAGCGGAGGCTCGGGCGCACGGTAAATCCTCACCGCTTCAGCGAAATCTCCCAGCAGGATATCGTCATGAACTGAGGGGTCAACGATGCGGCGTGACAGCAATTCCAGGCCTGCGCCGGAACGCCCCAATGTTCCGGCTATCGCTACGATGTCACCGGGTCGTGCACCTGAACGCAGGACGGGAGGCCCATCGACCCACCCGTGTGCGGTGACTGAAATGATCAGTTCCTCTCCCCCGGTCAGGTCGCCGCCAACCACGCCTGCGCCCGCTTCACGGGCACGCTGACCGAAGGCCTGCACCATGTCCACAAGCCAGTCAACGTCGTAGTCGCCGCGCAGAACAAGGGACACGACAAGCGCGCTCGTGCGCCCGCCCATCGCAGCGATGTCTGCCAGATTCTGGGCCGCAGCCCGCGCACCTATTTCAGCGCCGGTGGACCAGGCTTTCAGAAAGTGACTCTCTCCGACCAATGTATCGGTGGTCACCAGGAATGAGGGTTCAGGGCAGGAGATCAGCGCGCAGTCATCACCTGAACCGACGATGGTGCGCTCACCTTGGGGAAGAACATTGACAAAACGGGCGATCAGGTCGCCTTCATCACAGTCTCGGACCTTCATGCTGTCAGTGTACGTGAGCGTGCTGACGCATACAGACACATTGCTGCCGCCGAGGCCACATTCAAAGATTCAGCTTTCCCTGCCATCGGGATGCACACCAGATGGTCGCACTGACGCATTTCATCGGGTGACAGGCCTCGCGCTTCATTGCCGAAAACCCATGCGTGTGTGCGGGAAAGGAGCGGCGAGTCGCCCTCGTCAATGTCGAGAAGGCTGACAGATCCGTGGCCTCCGGACGTCCCAAGGACGAGTGCACCCCAGGTGCGAGCGCGCTCGATCGCCGCATCGAAAGTCAGGCCTGACATGATCGGCAGGTGGAACACTGATCCCGCTGTTGAGCGGATCACTTTCGGGCTGCGAACGTCAGCGGTGCCCACCGTGGTCAGGACGCACTGCGCACCCATCGCATCGGCCGTGCGGATCAGCGTACCGACGTTGCCGGGGTCTTGGATGCGCGCAAGGATCACTGCCAGTCCGTCAACGCTCGGCATCTGCGTAACAATCGCGTCGTGTCGAGCGACCGCGATGATGCCCTGACAGTCAGGGGACATCGCGTGAGCAACCTCGTCGGTGACGCGGTGAACCCACCGTGTGGCCTGGCGGGCCTGCTCCACGATTTCTGGCTGGGATTCCTCGACTCGTTCGGTGACGTAGACGTCGGTGACGCACTCGGGGCGCCATGTCACCAGTTCGAGGACTGCTCCTGGGCCTTCAACCAGGAGGAGTCCGGTGCGTGATTGTGCTGAGCGCCCGCCGAGTGAACGGACTGTTCGCACGCGGTCGGCACGCGGGTTGTCCATCACAGGCGGGCGCTCAGGATGAAAATTGTGAGTCAATCAGGATGCCTTGGGGGCGTTGACGTCTTCGGGCAGCGCTTCACGGGCAGTCTTCACAATTGCTGCGAAGGCGTTTGCGTCGTTGACTGCCAGGTCGGCCAGCATGCGGCGATCGATTTCGATGCCGGCAAGGTTCAGACCCTGAATGAGGCGGTTGTACGTCATGCCGTTTGCGCGTGCGGCAGCGTTGATGCGCTGGATCCACAGGCGACGGAAGTCACCCTTGCGGCGCTTACGGTCACGGTAGCTGTATACGAAAGAGTGAGTGACCTGCTCTTTTGCCTTACGGTACAGGCGTGAGCGCTGCCCACGGTATCCGGATGCGCGATCAAGTGTGGTGCGACGCTTCTTGCGGGCGTTGACAGACCTTTTCACACGTGCCATGTTGTTATCTCCTTACCTACAAGTCTTCGCTATCACTTACCCAGCAGGGTACGAACTCGCTTCGCATCTGCAGGTGCCAGCACCTGGTCACGGGAGAGGCGGCGAGTACGGCGTGAAGACTTGTGCTCGAGCAGGTGACGCTTACCAGCACGTTCACGCATGATTTTGCCGGAACCGGTCACGCGGAAGCGCTTCTTGGTTCCTGAGTGCGTCTTGTTCTTTCCTTTTGACATAGTGTCGTTTCCTAACCTTCAACACCTCTTGGCACTGGTGCCAAGAAAGTAGCTACTGTTCCGCGCTTTCAGCGTTCCTGGCGCTGCGAGCTTGCTCCTTGCTGGAACGTTCTGCCTGCTTGTCACGGCGGGCTTCGCGCTCAGCCTTGCGGCGGCGGCGTTGTTCGCTCATTGCTTCTGACTTGCGTCGCGTTGGGGCGAGCACCATCGTCATGTTGCGGCCATCCTGACGTGGGACGGATTCGACCGTCGCCATGTCACCGACCTCTTCTGCCAGACGTTCCAGCAAACGAACTCCCGCTTCGGGGCGAGACTGCTCGCGTCCGCGGAACATGATCATGACCTTGACTTTGTCTCCCTGGTTCAGGAAACGCTCCACGTGGTTCTTCTTCACGTTGAAGTCGTGGTCATCAATCTTCAGGCGGAAACGGATCTCTTTGAGCTGGGTGTTTGCCTGGTTGCGTCGCGCGTCGCGCGCTTTCTGTGCGGCTTCGTACTTGTACTTGCCGTAGTCCATCAATTTGGCTACTGGAGGTTTCGCGTTGGGTGCCACTTCAACGAGGTCGAGGCCTGCTTCGTCTGCCAGACGCAATGCGTCTTCGACGCGCACGACTCCGACTTGTTCTCCCGATGGGCCGACAAGACGTACTTCGTTTACTTTGATGCGCTCATTGATCCGAGGCTCGCTGATGGGTGGCTCCTTCCATGGTGGTGCATCACGAAAAAATCTCCGTGCGCAACGCAACGGAGACTGACACCACGTGGCCACAGCGATGCTGCATGCAGCATCGGCTCAAGCCAGGAACCCGATCCCCTGAGGCGGGAATCAAGGTGGGAGTATCTCCGCTTACGTCCCGGGTACGGTACCCGGACAATCGACAGCTACTGTATCACTGCCGTCGAAGGCAAATCCAGCGAGATTAGGCAGGATCGTCATGGGGTGCCTCACACTGCCAGATGTGGAAGGCCCCGCGTGCAACATCTGGTCACACACAGGGCCTTCGTCACCGAGATGCGGTGGTATGCGAATCACCCGCGGTTTACCACCATGATCCTGACGACCTCAGTTCAGTGATTTCAGGTTCAGTGCTTCCCTCGGGGAATGTCACCTGGCCTGACACACGGAATTCAACGTTGTCCGGTGAGGGGTTCTTGTTGAATTCGGTCGGATTTGTCTGGGTCTTGATCGTGGCCTTATCCGTGACGAACTCAAATGCGGAGACGTCTTCGAGGGTGGTGGGCAGTTTGGTCACTTCCAGAACAGCGAGTTTGGTGCTCTGCACGCCGCTGGGGCATGCTTCATTCAGATTTCCACCGTCGAGGGAGGCACAGCTTTCCACGAATTCCTTGGCCCGATCAAGCATCAGTGTCTGCAGTTTTTCGGTCGGTTCGGGTGCGTCCCACCAGAGCGTCGAGGATGACTCCGGGCCCCCCACGATCAGGCTCTTGTCGGGATAGTTCACATACTCATTGGATCCGTAGGATGCCTGCGCTGGGTAGATTCCGGGGTACAGGTAAAACGTCTGATACTCCTGGGAGTTCTGATCATCGTTCGTGATCGGAACGCTTTGAGAGCCGATGGTGACCGAGTCAAAAGTGCCTGGCTGGAGGGTGATCTCTGTGGCCAGTGTGTCGTCAATCTTCCAGTTCTTGAGAACGAGGAAGGTGGGCTGGGCAGGGGTGACCTGAAGTGTCGTATCGACGACTTGCCCATCAAGGTAGTATTCGACATCCAGCGTTACTCCGCGCGGCTTGTCGGAGCTGAGTGAATAGTCATCGCTGCCGGAATCAGCTCGCGTCACCGAGAAGTTCTCGATTCGCGCGGTCGCGCCGGCCATTGCTTCGTTTGTCAGAAACGCTCGTTGATTATTGGGTTTGCCTGGGTCCACCATCTGCGATGCAGCATTCGCGTCACCCGCTGCAAGATATCCCAGGTATTCTTCAGCAGCTTTTTCAGGGGTCCGCGTGCTGTTGAGGATGTAGAAAGCGATTGTCCCGATCAACGCGAGTGTCATCAATACGCCGATGAACACCAACACGATGCGGACAGTCTTGCCGGACGAGGACTTAGTCGTGGTCGCTGCGTAGGAAGACCCGGCGCCAGAAGCCATCGCAGCAAACTGCGGCTGTGGTTGCGGCGAGTACTGTTGCGGGTTGGGCTGCTGATAGTACTGCTGCTGGGCATATTGCTGCGGTTGCTGCGTCGCTTGCGCGTATTGCTGTGCCTGCCCCTGCTGCGGTTCTGGCGAATCAGCGGGCGGTGGTGGCGGAGGCATATACGAGTCAGCACTCCCCTGAGTTTCGGAGTGTGAATTCAGGTCGTTGCCATTCGCATTTTCAGACATAGTGCCATACTCCCGGTAAAAAGATTTAGCGCATGAAAGCGCTTCTATCCTAGTCAACTTTCATCGTGAAATGGCCGATCGCGCCCGCTTTCAGAACTGGAAGGGGAAGTCGAACGAGTATGCAGGGGCTCCACTGTCATCAAAAGTAACGGCTCCGACCATCTCGAGCTCATCCTCGTGAGGGGAATCGCCTCCATCACTGCAGAGTTGAAGCTCTGGGCTGCGTAGGCATCCTTTTAAGGCAACATTTTGACAACAATCTTCCCGCTTCAGTCCTCAGGAGTCACGATCCGCATATGGAAAACAGGATTTGATTCCTTCGATAATTCGACCGTGCCCTGGACGGCGAGTTTTTGCTCCTTGTCTGGTATGTTGAGCCCGTCATCCCTGAAATGGAGTGTCACGCTCGTCACGTCTGTTTGCATGTCCGGAATCCCCGTGGAGTGTGCCATCGACACAAGCTGGTTGTCGGCGGGGCTGGCAGTGGTCAGTTCTCCATTGAGGGTGGCTGATTCTGATTGCCCGTCTGTGTAGACAGCATAAATGAATCCGCACTCTTCATCAGGATTGTCGCGCTCTTCCAGACATTCGTGCAGGAAAGCGTTCGCGCGGTCAACAAAAGCCGCAGTGAATTGCTCGGTCAGTTCCGGCTCCCACTCAACAACCGACTCAGGAGCGTATCGATCACTGTCGTCAGGTGCCACAATCAGATCCTGATCGCCAAATGTCACAAAGTCGGTGTATGTGGCCTCCGCATGGAGTTCGTAGTGCGCAGGATACAGACGCACCGCCAGTGCGTTGTCAGGGACCGTCTCCAGTGAGCTGTCCCCAATCGTCAGCTGATCGGCAAGGCCAGAGGGAAATACGACCGTCTCAGCCAGCGACCTGGTGATCTGCCAGGTATCGTCACCAACGGGCCGGCTCACCCCGATTTCCGCTTCATATTCCTGTTCGCCCAGCAGGTAAGTGACGCCGAATAGATGCGTTCCGTCTTCAGACGTGTCTCTAGCTTCGATGCTGCCTAGAACGATTCGTTCAGAAGCGCCTGAGAGCACCGCATCAGTTCTCGCCTCCGTGAATGTGCCGTCGTCATCAGAAACACTGTCTCTTTCCATCGCCCGGGCATCTTCAGCCTGTCCGGCGGCAAGATGCTCAATGTACTGGCGAACAAACACCTCAGGGTTGTCGGATTGCGACGGGCGGGCCATCATCACCATCACAATGACAGCCACGGCCACCACAGCGGCCACTGCACATACGATGCCAATAATCAGGCCGGCTTTCTTCCTGGGTGTCGTGACCGGGAGGTTGGATAACTGAAATGGGGCGGAATTCGGTGCGTGCTGCAACATCGGCTGATCTCCTTACCTGCGTCGCGACAAGTTACGATCATCGTAAGAGACCACGTTCAGGATTAACAGCTATACCGCCTGAACCCACGTTGGCGCGATCACGATCTGGTCAGCCGCAGCTTTGAGGCGATCACTGCCGTGAATGCAGTTGATTGCGCGCGACAATTCGCGTCGGACCGCTCGCTCATCACCACCGGCGGCCGCGCACAGCTCGACGATGACGCGACTGCCGCCTCCATGATGGATACGCACATCGACCACGCATCGGACACCCTCGTCCATAATGATGCGCAGCAGACCGGCGGCAAGTTCGCGATCTTTCCACGCGGGCAGCCACCTGTCCCCCACTGACAGCGAATTGCACGCGGGGCGCGGGATCACGATATTCGCACCGCGCGGATCGGCCACTATCAGCCCTCGGGTTTCGACGAGGGCGCTCAACGCGGCAAGGCGCGTTGAGACAGGCAATGGGCGTGCCTGTGGGTCAAACGCTGCAAGCTCATCCGTTGACGTGAACACGGCCAATGCCGGGCCTTCAGGTGTTTCCGCCCTGGTGAACTCCACGTGGTTGTCAGAGTTTCCGCCATTGAGGACAACTGGAATAATGACGCGCTCACTGCTCAGTGCGTGAACAAGCTGTTCGAGGCGCTCGCCCTGCTCGCTGCGGGTACCGGCTGGCAGTCCGAGTGCGTGACGCGTCAACGGCAACGTCTGGCCACAATCCGATGAGTCGGTGTGCAGTGTCAGGCGCTGCGCAATCTTGTCGCGTTGCTCATCGCTCAGTTCCATCATGACTGTTGAGGGCCGGCCGCTTCCAGCGCCTCTTCCAACGTGAACGCCCCGGCGTACAGGGCTTTACCAATGATTGCACCTTCCAGGCCGATCGACGTCAGTTCACGCAGGGCTCGAATATCGTCAATGCTGGACACACCGCCCGAGGCGACAACCGGCGCATCGGTACGTTCACATACGGCGCGGAGCAGATCAATATTCGGCCCCTGCATCATGCCGTCACGCGCCACATCGGTGACCACATATCGGGCACAGCCAGCCTCGTTCAGACGCTCCAGGACCTTCCAGACATTTCCACCTGGTTTCGTCCAGCCTCGTGCTGCCAGAGTCTCACCGCGCACATCCAGGCCCACGGCAACCTGATCGCCGTAACGCTGGATAATCGATTCGGTCCATTCGGGGTCTTCCAGCGCTGCCGTGCCGATATTGATGCGGCGTGCACCGGTGGCCAGGGCGCGCTGAAGTGAGGCGTCATCACGGATGCCGCCCGACAGTTCAACGTGCAGCGGGATCTGGCGTACGACATCAGCCAGCAGGTCGATATTGGATCCGCGTCCAAAAGCGGCATCCAGGTCAACCAGGTGCAGCCACGCGGCGCCTGCGTGGGTGAACGCCTGTGCAGCTTCCAGGGGTACGCCGTACTGTGTTTCCGTTCCTGCCTCACCCTGGCGCAAGCGCACTGCTTGCCCCTCAACCACGTCAACGGCAGGCAGAAGAATCAACGGAGTATCCATCAGTCACCTTTTCTAGTCAGATAGAGCGGTTTTAGTCAGACACGGTGGTCGCCAACCAATTCTGCAGCAGCTTCAAGCCGGCGGCACCAGATTTTTCGGGGTGGAACTGTGTGGCGTTCAGCGCTCCGTCTTCCACGGCTGCGACAAAGCGCTGACCGTAGGTTGCCCAGCTCGTCTGCGGAGCAGCTGCGGTGCGAGGGCGAGATGTCTGAGCCGGATCATCCATCACGGCGTAGGAATGCACGAAGTAGAAGTACTCCTCATCCAGTCCGTCGAACAGTGTCGTGTCGGATGCGGCTTCAACCTGTGTCCACCCCATGTGTGGAATGATGGGCGCGTCCAGACGGTCCACGGTTCCGTCCCACTGCCCCAGGCCCTCGGTCGTGCCCTTTTCAGTGGAGCGGTCGAACATGATCTGCAGCCCGACGCAGATTCCCAGCACGGGCCTTGCACCTGCGATCCGGCGTTCAATCATCCTCAGGCCTTGCACTGCGCGCAGCTGGTCCATCACCGTGATGAATGCTCCCACACCTGGCACCACCAGGCCGTCAGCTTCGCTGACTTCCTGCGGATCGGCGCTCAGTGAGACGTCGGCACCGGCTCGTTCCAGCGCACTGCACGCTGAGCGCACGTTACCTGACCCGAATTTCAAGACGACGATTCGAGGGCGTCGCTGCATCATGCTCATGGTTTTCTGAACCACCCTAATGGGCCGCGTGGCCGCTTCAGGCATGTGCCATCAGGTGCGACCGACCCGTTGTAGTCATCCGGGGTGGTTCTGCCCAGCAGCAGGTCTTCAAGGGCCACCGGCATTGATCCGATCAGCACGCCAGCTGGAATATCGTCTTCCGGCTCGCCCGACACGTATCGGCGTGCACTGATCTGTCCGGATACACCCGGCTCCACATCTTCCTCGTCACCTTCAACCAGCCACGACATGATTGCCACGGAGCCCAGCTTGGACAGGCGTGAGGTCAGTCGTGCCACCTGATCCACTTCGGGTGGCATGGAGCGGCACTTGCCCATCAGTGAGGCCAGCTCGTCTTCCTCGGTCATCGGCTGATTGGAATCAACTTTCAGCCAAATCGCGGTCCACGGCTTAATCGGGACGACGTGGACGGAAAGCCCGGCCAGCTGCAGGAGTTTGTGCAGCGCCTCGGCTGACGGAATCGGTGTGAGCACCAATGCGACCGACAGGGATCCACCTTCCAGGTGCAAGGATTCATCAACCGGAGTGTCCAGGTCATGCCGTTCGGCAGGTGCGCTTGAGCGCTCGAAGTCCGCAACGATTCCCGCGAACTTAGCGTCAATGTCCTCATCGTCAGGACGCTGAGGAACATCCTGGACCATTACAGTGCTCCTTTGGTAGACGGAATGCCACTCACCCGTGGATCCGGTTCAACAGCGCCGCGCATCGCGCGGGCAAGTGCCTTGAACTGCGCTTCCACAATGTGGTGCGGGTCGCGACCGGCAAGCAGACGCACATGCAGACAGATTCCGGCGTTATAGGCCAGCGACTCAAACACGTGTCGTGTCATGGAGCCGGTGAAGTGCCCGCCAATGAGGTGGTATTCCTGGCCGGCCGGCTCGCCCTCGTGCACGAGGTACGGCCGCCCTGAAATGTCCACAACAGCATGAGCGAGGGCTTCGTCCAGGGGCACCGTAGCATCTGCGAAACGGCGGATTCCTGCCTTGTCACCAAGCGCCAACTTGATGGCCTGGCCCAGGCAGATCGCGGTGTCTTCGACAGTGTGGTGCACGTCCACGTCCACATCCCCGCGCGCCTGAACAGTCAGGTCGATCAGGGAGTGACGCCCAAATGCGGTGAGCATATGGTCGTAGAACGGCACACCAGTCGAAATGTTGGTCACGCCGCTGCCGTCAAGATTCACTTCCAGGTGAATTGTTGACTCTGATGTTTCGCGGTCAATTGTCGCAGTTCGCGCGTTCATGAGAGAACCTCCTCCAGTGCCGTCATGAATTGCTGGTTTTCCTCAGGTGTCCCTACGCTGACCCGCAGCCAGCCGTCAGGGCCGACGACGCGGATCAACACGCCCCGCTCCAGGAGCTTGTCAAAGATGTCCTGCCGGTTATCGAAACGTCCAAAGAAAATGAAGTTCGCGTCAGATTGAGCCACCTGCAGCCCTCGTGATTCCAGCCAGTGCGCGAGGGCGTCCCGACTGTCACGCAGGTCGGCCACCTGCTGCATGAGGCTTTCACGGTGACGCAGCGCCGCCAGTGCCACTGCCTGCGTGATGGCTGACAGATGGTAGGGCAAGCGCACCAGCATGATCGCGTCAATGACGTCCTGGCAGGCCACCATGTATCCCAGACGCAGCCCCGCCATTCCAAATGCTTTCGACATGGTGCGGGAGACGACCACGTGCGGATTCTGCTCAACGAGTTCGAGTGCCGAGGATGTCCCCGCACGCCTGAATTCCGCGTACGCTTCATCGATGACCAGCAGGCTCGCTGTGGGCTGTCCGTCCGGCCCGACAGGCCCGCTGAATCGTGTGTCGTCAGCCAGGGAGCGGATGTCGTCAAGTGACAGTGCTGTTCCGGTGGGATTGTTCGGACTGGCCAGCAGAACGACTGCCGGATGCTCAGTTTCGAGCAGGTCGCGCAAAGCATCCAGGTCGATGGAAAAATCCTCGTGCCGATCACACGTGACCCACCGTGAGCACGTGTCGCGCGCGTACTCGTGATACATCGAGTATGTCGGGGCACATGAAACGACGGTCCGTGACGTGCCGGCGAATGCCTGCAGAATCTGGGTCATGACTTCGTTGGAACCGTTGGCTGCCCATACATGTTCGGGCGGAACACTTACACCGCTTTCGTCAGCCAGATATCGTGCCAGTTCCCCACGCAGTTCCAGAAAATCGCGATCCGGGTAGCGGTTCAGCCCGCTGGCGGCGCGAGCCACTGAGCGCGCGATATCGTCAACCAGCTCGTCAGAAGGCGCCCACGGATTCTCATTGACGTTCAGGCGTACGGGCACCTCCAGTTGGGGCGCGCCATACGGGCTCAGTCCCGCAAGTTCAGGGCGCAGCGGCAAACGTAAATCAGTCATTGCGTCCGCCTTCCTCGCGTCGGATCAGCGCGGCTGCTCCGTGCGCCGGCAGGTCTTCGGCACATGCCAGCGTGTTGAGGTCATCGGTGAGCGCTTCGAGCGCATCGCGTGAATACTCGACGACCTGCTGGCTGCGCAGATACTGTCCCACGTTCAGTCCGGCAGCGTAGCGGGCGGTGCCTCCTGTGGGCAGGACGTGGTTGGAGCCTGCAACGTAGTCGCCCAGCGGTACCGGCGTGTACGGGCCGACAAAAATGGCACCTGCGTTGCGCACGCGCAGCGCTACTTCGGCAGCATTCTCAGTCTGTACTTCGAGGTGTTCGGGAGCATACGCATCCACAACGCGCAGCCCAGCATCCAGATCATCGACGAGAACGATGCCCGACTGCGGTCCGCTCAGCGCCGTCATAATGCGTTCGGTGTGCGCGGTCAGCGGTGCCAGCCGCTGAATCTCAGCTTCCACTGCATCCGCAAGCGGCTCACTGTCCGTGATCAGAACAGATGCGGCAGCAGGATCATGTTCCGCCTGGCTGATCAAGTCAGCGGCAACGAAAGCGGGGTGAGCATCACCATCGGCAAGGATCGCTATTTCAGTGGTTCCCGCTTCCGCATCGATCCCCACGTGAGCAGACACCACCCGTTTAGCTGCGGCCACATAAATGTTGCCCGGTCCTGCTACGACATCAACCGGTTCACACACGTCACCCTCGTCGTCAAATCCGTAGGCAAGGCCGGCGATTGCCTGCGCACCACCCATTGCCCACACGTCGTCCACGCCCAGCAGTGCGCACGCTGCAAGGATTGTCGGGTGCGGCAGTCCGCCGAACTCGCGTTGCGGCGGTGAAGCCAGGGCGATTGAGCTGACGCCGGCGACCTGCGCGCACACCACGTTCATCACAACTGAGGAGGGGTAGACAGCCAAGCCACCTGGGACGTAGACACCGGCGCGCTGCACTGGTACCCACCGCTGGGTAATCGTGCCGCCGGGAATGATGGTGGCGTGTTGCGTGGTGGGCAGCTGGACAGTGTGGCCGGCGCGGTTATGCTCGATCGACACTTCCAGCGCGCCGCGCACCGCAGGGTCAAGTCCATCGAGGGCGGCACGGATCTGGTCGGCCGGTACCTTCAGGCGATCGGGACGCACATGGTCGAAACGCTCGGCACAGTCCTTGATGGCGCTCGCACCCTCGTGGATGACGCTGTCGATAATCGGCGTGACAGCCTCGACCGCTGCGGTGATGTCGAATGCAGCTCGTGGCAGTTGACGGCGGATTGCATCTGTGGTGGCACTGGTGCCGCGAAGATCCATGCGTTTCATAACTCTTAGCCTAACTCAGGAGGTCATCACTCCGTCTGCTCCGACCACGGCCTTGACCTGGCTGAAAAATGCGCTGGATTTTTCGACGCGGTACTTCGGGTCAACTTCGACGATTGTGACGCGCCCGCCTTGGCGCAAGTGGATGCGCACAGGTGATTCGCCTGGGAAAGCTTCCAGCACGTCTTTGAGTTCGGTCAGCATTGAGCGAGTGCATCGGCCAGGAGTCATCTGCAGGTCCAGCGGGGAGTCCTGATCGTCACGCAGATCCAGCAACGTCATGGCCTGGCCGATCAGTTCGACGTTCTCATCGCGCTGGGTGACGCGCCCCTCGACCTGGACGATCGTGTCGGTAGCCAGGTAGGACTGAATTGTTTCGAACGAGCGAGGGAAGAAAAGCACTTCGATGGAAGCGCTGAGGTCTTCCACCGTTGCGATCGCCCACTGGTTGCCCTGCTTGGTGACCTTCATCTGAACCGACGACACCAGTCCTGCGACGCGCACCTTGCGGTCCGCCATGGCTTCTTCGGAGGAGACGATCGCGGCGATGTCGATGTCCTGGTATCGGCGCAGCGCCGCTTCCACACCGCGCAGTGGATGGTCGGAGACATACAGGCCAAGCATTTCGCGTTCATCGGCCAGTTTGTGCCGCTTATCGAATTCGGGCAGGTCAGGGATTTCGACCGTGAGGGAGGACTGTACAGGTGCTGCTGCTCCACCCATGGCGGCAAACAGGTCGAACTGGCCGATGGCCTCATTGCGTTTCAGGTCGGTGACCGCGTCGACGGCCTCGTCGCAGCGGGACAGCAGGGAGCGCCGGTTCTTCCCCAGAGAGTCGAAGGCGCCGGCCTTAATGAGTGACTGGATGGTGCGCTTATTGCACACGGTGGCAGGTACCTTGTCCAGGAGGTCCTGGAAGGAGGTATACGCGCCTTTTTCCGAGCGCGCCTGCACGATACCGTCCACCACGTTCGCGCCGACGTTCTGGATCGCAGACAGGCCAAAACGGATGTTCGACCCATCTGGCGCGAACGTGCCCATCGAAGCGTTGACGTCGGGGGGCAAAACGGTGATATCCATGTGACGACATTCAGCCAGGTACAAGGCTCGCCGATCCTTGTTGTCTTTGGTCGAGGTCAGCAATGCGGCCATGTATTCAGTGGGAAAATTCGCCTTGAGGTAGGCAGTCCAGTACGACACCAATCCGTACGCCGCCGAGTGCGCCTTGTTGAACGCGTAGTTCGAGAACGGAACCAGAATGTCCCACAGTGTTTTCACCGCATCATCGGAATAGCCATGTTCGCGCATCCCCTGCGAGAACGGTCCGAACTCCTGGTCCAGAATCTTTTTCTTCTTCTTACCCATCGCGCGTCGGAGCATATCTGCCTGACCCAGTGAGTATCCGGCCAGTTTCTGCGCGATCTGCATGACCTGTTCCTGGTAGACGATCAGACCGTACGTAGTGCCCAGAATGTCTTTGAGCGGCTCAGCAAGTTCAGGGTGAATGGGAGTGATTTCCTGACGCCCGTTCTTACGCAGAGCGTAGTTCGTGTGCGAGTCTGCGCCCATCGGGCCGGGTCGGTACAACGCGCCCACAGCTGAAATATCTTCAAAGTTGTCGGGGCGCATCAGTTTGAGAAGTTCTCGCATCCCCGAGCCATCCAGCTGGAACACGCCGAGCGTGTCGCCGCGTGCCAACAGGTCGTAGGTTGCCGGGTCGTTGAGCGGCAACTGATCAAGGTCCGGGACATCCTTGTTGTTCAGCCTGATATTTTCGAGGGCGTCTGACAGGACCGTGAGGTTTCGCAGCCCCAGGAAGTCCATCTTCAGCAACCCCAGCGCTTCACACGTGGGATAGTCGAACTGCGTAATGATCGCGCCGTCAGCGAGGCGCTTCATGATCGGAATAATGTCGGTCAGCGTATGCGAGGACATGATCACCGCGCATGCGTGGACACCCCATTGTCGTGTCAGTCCTTCCAGTCCCATCGCCAGGTTGACGATGTCGTGAGTCTGCGGATTTTCCTCGTAGTATTTACGGAACTCCGCTGCCTCGCCGTAGCGCTTGTCTTCCTTGTCGAAAATGCCGTGCACTGAAATGTTCTTGCCCATCACTGCCGGGGGCAGTGCCTTGGTGAGCTGCTCGCCTGTCTTGAAGTCGTAGCCGAGCAGTCGTGCTGAGTCCTTCAGTGCCTGTTTCGTCATGATTCGTCCGAAGGTGACGACCTGACTGATCCGGTCTTCGCCGTATTTACGTTTCACGTATTCGATCACTTCGTCGCGGCGACGTTCGTCGAAGTCCACATCGAAGTCAGGCATGGAGACGCGCTCGGGGTTGAGGAAGCGTTCGAAAATCAGGCCGTGTTCCATTGGGTTCAGCTCGGTGATACGCATCGCGTAGGCCACCATGGAGCCAGCACCGGAGCCTCGGCCAGGCCCCACGCGGATGCCCTGATGCTTGGCCCAGTTGATGTAGTCCGCCACCGTCAGGAAGTAGCCGGGGAACCCCATCGAGATAATGACGTCTTCTTCGTATTCAGCCTGTTTACGCACGTCATCAGGAACGCCGTCCGGGAAACGGTCGGCCAGCCCTCGTTCAACTTCCTTGATGAACCACGATGTTTTGTCTTCGCCCTCGGGCACGGGGAAATCGGGCATGTAGTTGGCGCCCTCTTTGGTGGTGGTGAAGTGCACGTCGCAGCGTTCAGCAATGTCCAGGGTGGTGTCGCATGCTTCGGGCAGTTCAGCCCAGGTGCGACGCATGTCTTCGCTGGAGCGGATATAGTAGCCGTCGCCGTCGAATTTGAAGCGGTCCTGGTCAGCCAGCTTGGCACCCGAGTTGATGCACAATAACGCGTCCTGCACATCGCGGTCTTCATTTTTAACGTAGTGCGCATCGTTGGTCGCTACCAGTGGAGCATCCATGAGCTTGGCCAATTTGAGCAGGTCATTGCGTGTGCGTCGTTCAAATTCGATGCCGTGATCCATGACTTCGACATAGAAGTTCTCCGGCCCGAAAATGTCGCGCAGCTCCCCTGCTTCACGCACTGCTTCATCCCACTGACCCAACCGCATATGGGTTTGGACGGCTCCCGACGGGCACCCTGAGAAAACGATCAACCCTTCGTGGTATTCCTGCAGCAGTTCCTTGTCGGCACGCGGCCACTTACCAAACTGTCCTTCCGTGGAGGCGCGTGAACCAAGGCGAAACAGATTCAGCATGCCTTCGGTCGTGTAGGCCAGCAGTGTCAGGTGGTTGTATGCGCCATTGGCCGAAACGTCGTCACTGCGCTGCCACGGTTCTCCCCAGTGGACACGCTTCGTGTCAAATCTGGACGTGCCGGGAGTGACGTATGCTTCAAGGCCAATGATGGGTTTAATTCCGGCATCTTTGCACGCTGAATAGAATTCGAAGGCGCCGAACAGGTATCCGTGATCGGTCAGTCCGATTGCCGGTTGTTCGAGGCGGGCAGCTTCCTGAACCATCGGCGCGATTTTCGCTGCGCCGTCCAGCATGGAGTATTCGGAGTGGTTGTGAAGATGAACGAAACTGTCACGGGTGGCCATACGTGTCATCTTAATGGTTCTGCAGTGCCCTCGATGAGCTGAGCGAGGTGACGATGCTCAATTCCTGCATCCCAGAATGTGTCGTCGCCGTGTGACACATATCCGAGGCGTTCGTAGAATCCCTGTGCCTGCAGTTGCGCGTCGAGGTCGACCCGGGCGTGCCTGCCGGCAGGGGTTCGTCGTTTGACTTCTTCGTGCAGAGCATTGACGAGGGCGGCTCCGCATCCACTGCCGCGTGCCTCCTGTCTGACAGCAAGGCGCCCCAGGTGATAGCAATCATCACCATCCGGGATGAGGCGCACGGTTCCAACAGGGTGGCCAGCCTCGTCCTCGGCAATGAATTGGGTGACGGCGGGGTTGAAGTCGCGTGCATCAATTTCAAGGACCATAGGAACGTGCTGTTCAACAACGAACACATCCCACCTGATCGAGATAATGGCGAAGCGGTCGGAGTCGGTGGCGCGTCGGACGTGAAGAGTGGTCATCGTGGTTTTCTCAGGAGGGTGAGGGCAGCATCAAGGTCGTCCATGTACGGTGCGTCCACGGTGACGTGTTTGCCGGTGCGTGGGTGTGCGAAGCCGAGCTGGACGGCGTGCAACCATTGACGTTCCAAGCCGAGGCGTTCAGCCTGCGTGGGGTCAGCGCCGTAGAACACGTCGCCGACACACGGATGGTTGACCGCTGCCATGTGGACGCGGATCTGGTGTGTGCGGCCGGTTTCCAGGTGGATTGACAGCAGGGCTGCACCAGCCATGAGTTCGAGGGTGTCGTAATGTGTCACGGCACGCTTGCCACCTTCGATAACGGCCATGCGCCATTCGCGCGACGGATGGCGGCCAATGGGCGCGTCGATGGTGCCCGATGGCGGATCCAAGTGTCCGGCGACCACGGCATGGTAAATCTTCGTGACGGTGCGTTCCTTGAAGGCCCGTTTCATCACCGAATATGCCAGTTCGGATTTGGCGACCATCATGGCGCCAGATGTACCCACGTCAAGGCGGTGCACGATTCCCTGGCGTTCGGGCGGGCCTGACAGTGCGATGCGGAAGCCTGCGGCTTCCAGGTTGCCGATCACTGTGGGACCGGTCCATCCCGGGCCCGTGTGTGCCGCAACGCCGACAGGTTTGTTGACCACGACGATGTCGTCATCATCGTAGAGGATGTCCATGCCGGTCACGGGTGCGGGTTGCACACGGTGCTGCGGTATGTCGACTTCAATGAGGTCCTGAAGGCTGAGCCGGTCCGACTTCCGACTGACGGCACCGTTGATGCGCACGTGTCCTGCGCTGACAAGGTCACCGGCCTGAGAGCGTGACATGCCGAGCATGCGTGAGAGTGCCACGTCCACGCGGGTATCGACCAGCGCGTCCGGCACTGGCAGGTAGCGGTGCTCGAACTCGTCACTCATCGGTGCGCGCACCGGAATGGGAGTGTTCTGTTCGCAGGAAGATGATCACCATCAACACTGCTGCCACAACGATCCAGATATCGGCAACGTTGCCAACGAAGTAGTCGTTGTAGTTGATGAAGTCAACGACGTGTCCGCGCCCGAACGAGGGAGGCTGCACGAGGCGATCCACTAGGTTACCCGCCGCTCCCCCGGCAAGAAGACCCACCACGGCTGCCACACTCGTGGAGGTGATTTTCGGCAGGACCCAGATGATGACGCCGAGCACGACCACTGAGATGATCGTGAAAATCCACGTTGAGCCTGCCCCCATCGAGAAGGCGGCTCCGGAGTTCCTGACCAGCTGGAGACTCAGGAAGTCACCAATAAGTGGACGGCGCTGCCCCTCGGACAACGAGGACAAAGCCCAGAACTTCGTGACCTGGTCACTGATCAGTGCGACGAGTGCTACGACTATGGCGCTGACCAGTGGGCGCCGTGACACATTCGTTGCAGCTGGACTCGTTGACACATGTTCTCCTAACAGGTGGGGCATAAATGTGGCGGCAGCGTCTGGTACGCCGCCGCCACACAGTCATTGGCTTGAGAAACGTCAGTTTTCCGAGCTGTCCTCGTTCACTTCGGTCAGAAGTTTCTCGAGGTGAGTGCGGATGGACTGACGGTATTCCGTCTCGAATCCACGCAACTCGTTGATCTTGTTTTCCAGCAGTCCGCGCTCCTGGTCGAGCTGAGCAAGGATCGTTTCATGCTTGCTCTCTGCGTCGGCAACGATCTCATCGCCCTTGGTGCGAGCTTCAGCAATGATGCGTTCTGATTCTTCGCGGCCGTCGCGCACGTACTCGTCGTGGACGCGCTGCGCCAAAGCAAGCATCGAGGTTGCGGATTCGGGTTCGCTGGGCGTGGCAGGCTGAACCGGCTGCACAGGCTGAACGGGTTCTGGTTCTGGTTCTGGTTCGGGCTGCGCGACCTGCGGTTCTTCCTCGACAACAGGCTGAGCAGTTTCGGCAGGAGTGGAGAAGCCAGATGCGTCGGCCGAACCTTCCTGGAGTTCGGTGATGCGGCGTTCGGCTGCTTCAAGCTTTTCCTGGAGATTCTGCTTCTCCATGTTCAGGTAGTAGATCGTCGCAACGACTCGGTCGAGAAAATTGTCAACCTCGACGGGGTCGTAGCCTTCACGGAACTTCACTGCCTGGAAGTTCTTGTTCAGAACTTCGTCCGTTGTCAGCAGCTGAATCTGTTCCTGACCTGTGGGCTCGTCCATTTCCTCACCTCTCGGTATCTGCCCTGTCGAACGCCGATTGGTAACCGCCCGACGATCGTGGTGTCACCAGCATTCAACCTGATGACACTGATTGTAAGTGATACTTATTCTATCGGACACATGAATCACTGAGGCAACTTCAGTCACAGCGACATCACATTCCAATATGCGTTTCAATTAATCTACCGTTTGAACGCCTAACTAGCCAAATACCATCATCAATCGTGCAACGCGCTGAAGAAGCAGAATACCGATGAACAGCACCATGAAACCGACATCGAGTGCGATCCCGTTACCCAGTCTGAGCGGCGGAATGTAGCGACGCAGGAAACGCAGAGGTGGGTCAGTCAACGCGTAGAGCACATTACCGATCACAATGACGGCCGTTGCTCGCGGATGCCAGTCGCGGGCAAGAATACGGATCCAGTCAAAGATCATCCGTCCAAACAGCACCAGCAGGTACAAGCTGGCACAGAAGTGTACAGCGGCGCCGAGTATGTACACGGGCATTACTCTGCCTGGCTGAACAGCTCCGCACCGTGGGAGGGGGCCATTCCGGATGACACCTTGACAGATCGCGGCGACAGCAGGTAGACGCGTTGAGTCACGCGTTCAAAGTGTCCGCGCAGGCCGTACACCAGCCCGGCGGAGAAATCGATCACGCGGCGCGCTTCATTGTCAGGCAGGTCGGTCATGTTGACGATGACAGGGATATCGCTGCGGAAGGCGTCGCCGATGCTGCGCGCATCCGCATAGGAGGTGGCGTGAATGGTCTGAATTCGGGCCAGATCATTCGGCTCAGTTTGCTGCACTGTTTCAGTGCGGCGCACTGCAGGTGTGGGTTCATAGTCGGACAGTTCAGTGACGTCTGCCCACTGTCCGGGCTCTTCCTGTTCCATTTCGGGTTCATCGAACTCGTCGTCGGATGTGTCCCATCCCATGAATTTCTTCGCGCGCGTAGAAAATGATTCCGCCATCGTTTCTCCTCTGTCAGGCCGCTGATCTTACGCTAATCGAGAAGATAACGCACAGGCCTCAAGTTGCCTCGGCATGTCGCAACGATGGCGAAATGATCAATGCCTGGCGTCCGCAGGTGGGGTCGCGCCTGTAGGAGTGGAGGGCCGGCGTTTCCCGGGTGCACCGCAGGTCGTGTTCAATTGTGTCGACGCCTGCTTCGCGCAGTTCGCTGCATACCCCCTCGCGAAGATCAAGGCTGGGGGTGCCCCAACTGGTGTGGGTACACATATGTGGTCGAACGGCTGCTACGTCGTCCCACAGCGCGCGGTCCACCTCGTAGCATTGGCCGCATATGCAGGCGCCGACAAAGGCGCTGATCGGCTCCGCGCTCATGCGGCGAATCCGGCGAACTGTCGCGCTGAGTATTCCACCGAGCAGCCCCGTGCGTCCGGCGTGGATCGCCGCCAGGATCGTCCCATGAGCTGCACTCAGGCACACAGGCACGCAGTCGGCAACCATCACGGCCAGTCCCGTGCGTGGCCCCTCGGCCAGATTGACGACGAGGGCGTCTGCGTCAATGTGGTCGCTGATCGCATCGACGACGCGGACACGCGTGGAGTGTGTCTGGTCCATCCAGGTCAGCGGGCTTCCGGTCAGCTTGCTCAGGTGATCGCGGCGCTTCGCCACTGCCTGAGCATCATCGCCAACGTGGTATCCCACGTTATTGCGAAGTGGGCAGGTGCCCGACCCCGCTTCAGTGTGCGTGATCAGGGCGCCTGCCCACTCGATCGGTGTGATCATGTTTCAGCGCAGAAAATCAGGAATATCCAGGTCGTCAGCGGAGTCATCCTCGTCGAAGATGCGCGGCACTTCCAGCGAATCGGCATCTCGCGGAGCAGGCTGAGCACTGGGCGCATCCGACGGTGTGGCGGACGGCGCCTGCGTGCGGGTAGGCACGCGAGGTTCTGCACGATGTGCGGGGCGAACCGGCGTCTGGGAAATGGTTCCCGCTGAGCGTTCACGCAAGGGTTCTTCCGCAGACTTCGGGGCCGGCGCGGCGACAGGTGCCGGCTGTTCCGGCTTCTTCGCTGTCGCATCGGTGTTACCTGACGTCACGGGCTGGTCGTCAAATCCGGCCGCAATGATGGTGACGCGGATCTCGTCGCCCAGCGAATCGTCAACGACGTTGCCGAAGATGATGTTGGCTTCAGGGTGAGCGGCTTCGCGCACCAGCAGTGCGGACTGGTAGATCTCCTGCAGGCCAACATCCGAGCCACCCTGGAAGAACATGAGGACGCCGTGAGCGCCGTCAATGCTGGCTTCAAGCAGCGGGGAGGAAATCGCGGTTTCCACGGCGCGCAGCGCGCGGTCATCACCTGTAGCAGCACCGATACCCATCAGCGCGGATCCGGCATCCTGCATCACGGACTTCACGTCGTTGAAGTCGACGTTGATCAGACCCGGGGTGGTGATGAGTTCAGTGATTCCCTGCACTCCCGAGAGCAGGACCTGGTCGGCTGCCTGGAATGCTTCAAGGATCGAGATATTGGGATCCGAGATGGACAGCAGGCGATCATTCGGGATGACGATCAGCGTGTCGACTTCTTTGCGCAGTGCCTCAACGCCCTGTTCGCCCTGGGCGGCGCGACGCATGCCTTCAAAGGAAAAGGGGCGGGTGACGACGCCGACTGTCAGAGCGCCGGAGTCGCGGGCGGCTTTGGCAACGATGGGGGCTGCGCCCGTTCCCGTGCCGCCTCCTTCACCGGCGGTGACGAACACCATGTCGGCGCCTTCAAGGGCGGCCTTGATGTCATCGATGTGGTCTTCAGCTGCCTGACGGCCCACTGACGGGTCAGCTCCCGCTCCCAGGCCGTGGGTCAGGTCGCGACCGATATCAAGTTTGGTTTCAGCATCTGACATCAGCAGAGCCTGGGCGTCTGTGTTCACCGCAATGAATTCGACGCCTTTGAGTTCTGCTTCGATCATTCGGTTAACAGCATTGACGCCGCCGCCGCCGACTCCGACCACCTTGATCACTGCGAGGTGGTTTTGAGGTCCTGCCATTTTGTGCCCCTCCCACTCAACCCTCAACCTCAAGTTGAAGGTTGGTGTTTCTCCTGTATTCTGCCGGAAAGACGGTAGGAAACAACACCTCAAACTGCAAGGAAAGATGTGGGCGTGTCGCTAGGACGTGACCGGCCGGGTCGGAGAACTTACGTCATAGACCTGCGCAGGTCGTTGGTCGATCAGAACCTTCAGGACGCGTGACTTCAGATCCGAATCATCCTGGGTCCCCCACCGCACCACACGGTTATCCGCCAAGGTAATGGTCAGCTGCTGTCCGTCGGCACTGATCTTTCCTGTCATCTGACGCAGCTCAGAACTGAGCGCCGCCCACACCGTCTGGACCTGCTCAATTGCCTGCGCTCTGAGAGGGTCCTCAGATGGAAGCGCGACAACAGGCAGACCCTCGGGCGGATCCCCGGGTATCTCCACGCCGTCCTCGTCAATGACGCGGGCATTTTCACCGACCATTTCCACCATCACTGGCCTGCGAACGGTGATCGTAATGGTCAGCCCATTGGGCCACGAACGCTGCACCTGGCTGTCGCGTACCAGCGTCAGCGAATTCACAGCCTGCACAACTGATGACATCGACAGTCGCGTAATCGGGGTTCCGCTGAATTCGTCGACGCTGGCAATCACCTGCTCGGCCGGTACGACGTCATTCGCGCCCTCGACGGTGATGCGCGAGGTCGTGAGGGCGAAAAGTGGCGAAAAGAAGATGGCCCAGATCGCCGCTGCAGCAAGGAGGACAGTGACAATAATCGACATCAGAGTGCGAAGAGACAGCCGTCTACGTGCTTTGCGTCGTTCATCAAGACGGGTGACCTTCGAGTTTTTCTGGCCCCTCGCGCGCCGCTCGCCGAATGCGTCGACCGCACTGGACGAGGACAGCGGCGTGCGCATCTGGCGTGGCCCGCGGATACGTTCCACCGACGCGGATCGCGTGGCCGACGCAGATCGCTGAGTCGAGGCGGGCCGCCTGCTCGATTCGGAATGCTGCGTTGATGCGGATCGCCCACCGATTGCATGGCGATCATGCACGGTGGAGCGTTCAGGCTGTTCGGCAGGCTCGTGGGGAGGGCGAGGCCGGGGTGGTTGCCTCACTGCACGTCCCCGTTGCGCCATTCATCGAGAACGTCATCCGCGCATTGCGTGATTGAGCCGGCACCCATGGTCATCACTATGCCATGTTCTCCTGTCTGACGCGCTGCCAGGCGGGCAGCTTCATGCATGTCCGGGATCCATTGGGCTCGAGGCAGGTGCGCCACGATCAATCCAGAGTCGACTCCCTCGATCGGATCTTCACGCGCCGGGTAAATATCGGTGACGACCACATGATCCGCGTGCGCCAGAGCGTCAGCGAAACGCTGGGCAAAAGCACGTGTGCGACTAAACAGATGCGGCTGGAAGACGACGGTTACCTCGCCGCCGTCAGCTACGATCCGGGCCTGCCTGAGAGCTGCTTCCACCTCGGTCGGGTGGTGCGCGTAGTCATCAATAACGCGTCTGGAGCCCACCTGGCCGCGAAGTTCGAATCGGCGACCTGTACTTGAAAAATGCGACAGACCGTTGGCAAGACGGCCGGCATCGACCCCCAGCGCGCATCCTGCCGCCCATGCACCCGCCGCGTTGAGCACGTTATGATCACCCACCACGGCGAGGCGAATCGTCGCCTCCAGCGTGTCAGGTCCGCACAGGTGGGCGCTCGAGCCATGATCAGTTGTCGCAACATCAGTTATCGTCACATCCGGCACCGCCTCACAGTGTTCAGGGCGGCCATAGGTCAGCGTGGTGATGCCATCGCGACGAGCTGCCTGCGCCAACGCCCGCGCACCTCGATCTTCCGCGCAGCACACCAGTGTTCCACCGGCAACGATGCGGTGCGCAAAGTCCACAAATGCCTGCTCGAACGCCTCCGTTGAGCCGTAGTGATCCAGGTGGTCCGGCTCAACATTGGTGACGAGGGCGACTGTCGGATGGTAGTTCAGGAATGAGCCATCGGATTCATCTGCCTCGGCCACAAAAATGTCTCCGCCGCCCAGGTGCGCACCAGTGCCAAATTGGGGCACGATACCGCCGACCGCGCACGAGGGATCCTCCCCTGCTTCAGCTAACGCAATAGTCAACATGGCAGATGTCGTAGTCTTGCCGTGCGCGCCGGCAACAGCGACAAAACGCATGCCGCTGGCGGCATAGGCAAGTGCCTGGGAGCGGTGAATAACACTCTGGCCACGCTCGGTGGCACGGACCAGTTCCGGATTCGTTGGACGCACTGCCGTCGAGACTACAACTGTGGCGTCGGCCGGGACCCGATCGGCGTCATGGCCGACATAGGCGTCAATTCCCGCTGCCTGAAGCCTGTCAATGACAGATGACGGATTCTGATCCGACCCGCTGACGGTACAACCACGAGCATGAAGCAGCTCTGCCACCACGCTCATACCGGCTCCGCCGACGCCAATGAGATGAACTGTGCTGATACCGGTTTGCGCGTTCATCTGCACATCTCCTCCACGAGGTCTGTCAGGCGCTCAGCGGCGTTGGCAGAGGATCCATGAGCTGACGCGCTGCGCATCCGGCTGAGGCGCTCCTGGTCAGTCAGTATGCCCATGACGTCGGTGCGTGCGCGTTCAACGGTGAAGTGCGCGTCGTTGATCAGCTCTGCACCGCCTGCTGCGACGTGGTCATGCGCATTCAGACGCTGCTCACCGTTGCCGATCGGGAGGGGGACATAGACGGCAGGCAGTCCGAGGGCGCTCAGCTCCGCGACGGTGCCGGCACCTGAGCGGCAGACCACCAGGTCGGCCACGGCCAGCGCATCATGCATGTCAGTTGTGTAGTCCACCACGTGCCATCGGTGAGCCACTCCCGCCTCGTCAATACTGGCACGCACGGCATCGTCCTTGCCTTTACCGGTCAGGTGCAGAACCTGACAGCCCTCAGGCAGCTCGGAGGCGATGGATGCCATGACTGTGTTGATGTGAAGCGCCCCCAGGGAGCCGCCCGTGATGACCAGCGTGGTCAGATCCGGGTCAAGTCCGAAGCGCTGCGCGCCTTCGACGCGGGCGGTGCGGGCACCCTCGTCGGTGGTTCGCAGATGCGCCAGGCGCGCGATCTGCGGGCGGAGGGGCAATCCGACGACCTCGGTGCGTCCCTGTCGTGCTGCAAGCGGCGTGGAAGCGAACGTGAGTGCGACGAGGGCGGCCCATCTGGCTCCCAGTCGGTTCGCCAGGCCGGGGCGCGCATTTTGTTCATGAATGGCGATCGGGATGTGCTCTGAACGTGCGGCAAAGTAGGCGGGGGTGGAGACGTATCCACCAAAACCCAACAACCCGTCAGCTCCTGTGATCACGTTGCGGGACTGCGCGATTGCGTGGCGCAGTCGCTGCGGAACTGTCAGCAATGCCGGGGTGGGTCGGCGTGGCAGGGGCACACGTTCAATTTCGTGAAACTCAAATCCTGCTGCCGGGACCAGATCTGCTTCCAGGCCTTCGCGCGTGCCGAGGATTCGCACATCCCATCCGCGCTCACGCAGGCACGTGGCCGTTGCCAGCAACGGATTGACGTGACCGGCTGTGCCGCCGCCTGCCAGAACTATTGTGTGTGTCATCGCGCCTTCTGTGCCTGTCGTACTGGTCGTGTGCGCGCGGGACGCTTGTGAATGCGTCGGCGTGGATCGCGTCCTGCGGAAGCCTCGTCGGGAGAGCCGAACATTCGCATGCGAGCATTCGCGCGCGCACATGACGCTACCACCCCAACAGCGCTAGCGGTAAATACGAACGCCGAACCGCCAGAGGATACCAGCGGCAACGGCACGCCGATCACCGGGCCGATGCCGGTTACCGACATGACGTTGATGACGGTCTGAACAGCGATCCACGATGCGATGCCGCCGCACATAACAGCGGCAAAAAGCGATGTGGTTTCCCTGCTGACGCGCACCATTCCCCACACCATCAGCATCATGAGAACCAGGACCGAGCATGTGCCCAGCAGGCCGAACTCCTCGCCCACGATGGCAAGGATGAAGTCGGTGTGCGCGGCCTGGAGGTATTCCCACTTTTCACGCGATGCGCCCGGTCCCAGCCCCATCAGCCCTCCAGAGCCGAATGCCCACAGCGCGTGGTCGATCTGTTCGGGAGCTGAGGTGGAGCGCTCCGGCCCCATGCCGGGAATAATGGCGATGATGCGCCTCAGTCGCGTGGGGTTCTGCACGACGAGGAATGCCAGAATCGGGATTGCTGCCAGGATCGCATAGCCGAACCACTTCCTGGGCAGTCCTGCCACCCACAGCGCGCCAAAGGCACACGTGGCGACGACGAGGGCTGTCCCCATGTCGTGTCCGAGCATGACCAGGCCAAGCGCAACGGCGGTCGCACCACCACAGCGGATCGCCATTTGCTTGAAGTCATCACGGCGCGAATCCCTGCGGGCGACGAGCTGGGCCAAAGCGATGATGAGCGCCAGTTTAAGCAGTTCGGATGGCTGGATCAGGAACGGCAGACCGGGAATATGGATCCAGTTCGTGTTGCCGCCCTCGGCACGGCCAAACAGCGGCACCATGACCAGGGCCTGGAGGAGGCAGGCGAGTGCGAACAGCACAAGGGCTCCGGCGTAGTAGACCTTCTCGGGCACCATCTGTGCCACGAACATCATGATGAGCCCGATTGTCGTCAGCGCCAGCGGCTTCAGGAAAGCGATATAGGGGTTTTCACCCTGGGCAATGTTGGTGACGGCGGAGGCAGAAAACCCCATGAGCAGTCCGATCAGTGCCAGCAGCACTGCGGGGATGATGACGAGGTAGTAGGACGTGACAGGCGAGGATTCACGCGCGGCAGATGACTGGCCTTCCCGCCCGAAGCGGATCGCCGGTATGCGATGCCACAGGCGCGCCAGCCGTTCGCGCGGACTGCGGGTCACCTGGTCCGCCACAATCTGCCTCCCCTACTTGTTGGTGTTCCACATGTCTTCCAGGCGCTGCACCGCCTGGGCAAAAACATCGCCTCGCTGGCCGTAGTTGTCGAACTGATCCCACGATGCGGTTGCCGGAGCCAGCAACACGGTGTCGCCCGGTCGCGACAGGCCAACCGCCTCGTTCACCACCGAGAACATCCAGTCATCATGACCATCGACTTCCACGACAGGCACCGACGGAGCGTGCGCCGCCAGTGAGTTCCTCAAAGGCGCCCGGTCGACGCCAATGAGCACCACGCCGCGCAACAACGGGGCGACGCGGGTGACAAGGTCGTCGAAGTTCTGCCCCTTTGCGTCTCCCCCAGCAATCCAGATGGCAGTTCCCGGCGTGACACCAGCCAGGGAAGCAGCGGCGGCATGCGCATTGGTGGCTTTTGAATCATCAATCCACGTCATGTCCGCTGCGTGCGAGATAATGGCTCGCCGGTGGGCGGGTTGCGTGAAAGTGCGCAGACCCTCTGCAACAGCTTCGGGCGTCACTCCGTGTGCGCGTGCAAGAGCGGCGGCCGCCAGCGCATCCATCAGGAGTGCGGGCGAGGGCTGTGCACCGGAGACATGAACGAGGTCATCGAATTCAGCCAGATGCAATGCGTGCGTGCGTCGTTCATCCAGAAAGGCCCGATCGACGAGGGTGTCCTCGACAATGCCGACCTGTGAGACAGCAGGGGTGCCCAGTGTAAATCCGATGGCGCGCGCCCCTTCAATGACGTCCGCGTTCTCCACCATTTTTTCGATGCGACGGTCAGCTGACGGATAAACGCATGCGATGCGTGTGTTTTCGTAGATGCGTGCCTTTGCCTGCGCGTAGGCCTCGACACTGCCGTGCCAGTTCAGATGGTCGGCATCGACGTTGAGGACAACGGACGCTTCCGGGGATACGGTGCGGGTCGAATACAGTTGGAATGAGGATGCCTCCACTGCAAACACGTCAGCATCATCGTCAATGAGCTGCGTGATGGGGACGCCGATATTGCCTACTTCGAGGGCATTCTCTCCGCCTGCGCGCAGCATGGCCGCCAGCATCGAGACCGTTGTGGTCTTGCCGTTCGTACCGGTGACCATCAGCCAGGGGCGGCCTGCATGCAGGCCGGATTCCTGCAGGAGCCACGCCAGTTCCATCTCGCCGACGATTGGGATATCCGCAGACAATGCCGATTGCCATACTGGCTCGTGGGGTGCGATTCCCGGAGACATGACGATCAGGTCGGGCGCGGTCTGCACGACGCGTGTGGCCAGTTCATCGGCGTCAGCGATAACCTCGACACGGTCGTTGTTTTCGGCAACGTCGTGCTGGTCGAAGCCCGTGACGTCCCAGCCTCGTGAACTCAGGGCGCGGCCTGCGGCCCGACCGGACATTCCCCATCCGATGATTGCTGCACGACCGGGTTGGGGCAGTTGTTCCATTACAGCCATGACACCCACTCCGCGTAGAACAGGCCGACGCCGATCACTGCCAGGAGTGCGGCGATCAGCCAGAAACGGATCACGATGGTGATTTCTTTCCAGCCCTTGAGTTCGAAGTGATGGTGAAGCGGCGCCATGCGGAAGACACGTTTGCGCGTCAGTTTGAACACACTGATCTGGATGACGTCAGACATCGTGATGATGACGAAGAGTCCGCCGATGATGACGGCCAGGAACTCCGTGTTCGTGAAAATCGACATGCCGGCGACTGCGCCGCCCAGGGCGAGAGATCCGGTGTCCCCCATGAAGATCTGTGCGGGTGAGGCGTTGAACCAGAGGAAACCGGCCAGCGCTCCCACCAGGCCGGCGCAGAAAATTGCCAGTGACAAGGGGTCACGGGTCGTGTAGCAGGCTGCCGTATTGATCGTCGTTCCCCAGCACGACTGTGTCACCTGAAAAACTGAGATCAGCGCGTACGCTCCGAAGACGAAGATTGATGCGCCGGTCGCCAGACCATCCAGGCCGTCTGTCAGGTTCACGGCGTTGGACCATGCGGCAACCAGAAAGTTGACCCACAGGACGAACAGGATGCCGCCCACGATGATGCCCGCGAACGCCAGATCGATACCGGTGGGACGTGCCACGGATATCGCCGTCGATCCAGGTGTGATGCCGCGTTCGTTGGGTCGCATCAGTGCCAAAATGGCGAAGATGGAGCCGATCGCCACCTGCATGATGATCTTCGCACCTGCGTGCAGGCCAAGGGATCGTTGTTTGCGTATTTTGATGCCGTCGTCGAGCAGGCCGACGATTCCCAAGCCGACAAAGAGGAATGCGAGCAGGAGTGATGAATAGGCGGGCAGCGTGCGGTTTACGGCGTTGCCAGCAAGCCACGCGATGATGGTGGCGCCAATGAAGACAACGCCACCCATTGTCGGTGTGCCACGTTTGGTCAGGTGTTGGGTGGGGCCGTCCTGGCGGATGAACTGTCCGTATTGGTGACGGACAAGGAATCGGATAAACAGGGGTGTCAGGCCCAGTGAGAGCACCAGGCCGACCGCGAATGACGCAATAACCCCGATCATCGACTGCACCCGCTTTCCATCAGTGTTGCGGCAATCTGCCACGCATGAGATCCGTATGAGCCTTTGACTAACACAATGTCGCCGTCACGAACGGCGCTGGTGAGTTCGCCCAGTGTCTCATTCCAGTCTTCACTGTATGTCACTTCGGTGCCTGAATCTGTTTTCGCCTGCGCGTGGGAGGCAAGTGGCTGCGCATCAGCTGACCACGTGAAGATATGGGACACGCCTGCATCAAGTGCCATTTGGGCAACGTCTCGGTGCAGGGCCTCGGACTGCTCCCCCAGCTCCAGCATGGCGCCCAGCACTGCCACGGTTCGCGCATTGCGTTGAGCACCCAGATGCTTCAGAGCGGTCAGTGCTGCGCGCATGGAATCCGGGTTGGCGTTGTAGGCGTCATCGATCAGGATGATGGTGCGTCCCTCGTCCAGCGTGACTGTCTCGATGTCCATCCTGTGTGGCGATGATGGCCCCGAAGCGGTCAGGACTTGCGCAATGGTCTGCGTGTCGATGCCGCACGCGTATGCTCCGGCTGCGGCTGCCAGCGCGTTGTGCACATGATGCGCGCCCACCAATGTCAGGTGCACGTGAGCACATCCTTCGGGTGTGATTAGGTCGAATGCGGCGCGTTCGTCAGCGTCGATCGTAATGTTTTCCGCGCGGATCCACGTGTCGGTGAACTGCGGGTACTGAGTGCGCGTGGTGAATCCGATGATGCGTCCTGGCGCACGCTGAGCCATCGCCGCCACGTAGTCATCATCAGCGTTCAGTACAGCTGTCCCGTCAGGTTTCATGCCCTTAATCAGTTCGGCTTTTGCGGAGGCGGTGGCTTCGCGCGATCCAAAGCCTCCCAGATGCGCTGTGCCCACCATCAGTTCAATCGCCACATCCGGAGCGGCAATGCCAGTGAGCATGCGCAGATGTCCGGGCCCCGATGCACCCATTTCCAGCACCAGGTGACGTGTGTGTTCGTCGGCCTTGAGGACGGTCAGTGGCAGGCCAACCTCGTTATTGAAGGACAGTTTGGGCGCAACGGTCGGCCCGTCGGTCGCCATGAGCGCAGCAAGCAGATCCTTGGTGGTGGTTTTTCCGGCGGACCCTGTCACAGCGATGACATCGAGGGGGCCTGCCTGTCGCAGGTCCTCCAGATGTGCATGGGCGAGGACGCCGAGCGCCTCGGTCGATTCGGGGGTGACGATCTGGGTCAGTCCGGCCTGTGGTATTTCACGTTCGACCAGGGCGGCCACCGCTCCGTTGTCTCGCGCACTGGCGATGAAGTCGTGCCCGTCGGCGTTCTCGCCGCGACGGGCGACGTAGAGCGATCCTGCGGTTGCTTCACGCGAATCGGTGACCACTGGTCCCGTGACCGTCACATCGGGGCCGATCATCTGCCCGCCCACTGCTCGGGCTACCCATTCTGCTTGCCTGTTCATCGTCCTTCTTTCAGCAGGTTGTCCCTGTCCTCTATCATGAGCCCGGTCTGAGCGGGAATAGCTCTGCCTGTTCCTGTGATGCGGGAATTGCGAGATTTCGCACCGCCTGTGAGGCGACCTCAGCGAAGAGGGGCGCCGCCGAATCGGATGAGATCACTCCGACTTTCGGATTGTAGAGCACAACTGACACTGCGATCTGAGGCGCTTCGGCGGGGAGGACACCTGCCACAGTGGATACGGTTGCGGGCACGCCGTCCACGAAGATGTCAGCAGTACCCGTTTTGAGGGCCAGCCGGTATCCGTCGATCTTGGCTGTCTGTCCCGTGCCGACGTCCGTCGCCACGGTCGATTCCATCATCTTCAGCAGGTCGGATGCACTCTGTGCGCTCATTGCCTGGACTGGTTGGACTGGGTCGGGGGTGTGGACAGTACCGTCGGCCAATTGCCACGAGTCGATGATGCGTGGCGGCATGCGCACGCCGCCGTTGCCGATTGTGGCCATCATCGTGGCTTCCTGGACGGCTGTCATGGAGTAGGACTGTCCGAACATGGACACCCATTTGTCTCGTCCGATCCACTGGTCGGGTGTGCGAACCACGCCGGATGATTCGCCGGCCAGTTCAATGCCGCTAGGGGCACCGAGACCCAGTTTCAGCATCATGTCATACCGGTCGGCATCGTCAACGGTCTGGCCAATCAGGATCGTGCCTGTGTTGGATGATTCTGCCAGGATTCCTGTTGCCGTCATTCGTTCTGTGGGATGCTCGTGGAAGTCACTAATCGGGCCGTCAGCTCCCGGCAGGTCGTCCAGAGAGTAGGGCACGGTAAATTCACTGGTCGGGGTGATTGTGCCCTTATTCAGGGCTGTGGCCACGGTGACGACCTTGCCGACCGATCCGGGTTCAAATGCATATTGGACGGCGGAAACCGGCTGAAGTGTGGCACTGTTGGGCGCGGTGGAATTGGAATCAGCCAGGGCGAGGATTCGTCCGGTCTTCACGTCGGTGATGACGACGGCACCCCAGTCGGCGTTGTGTGCTTTCACGCGCGCATCGAGGGCTTCCTGGACACCATGCTGAAGGTCGGCGCGAAGTGTTGTGCGCACCGATCCGCCTGAGACCGGTTCAGCCACTGTGTGCTTTCCGCCTGGCATAATGGCGCCGTTCGGAGCAATTTCGAAGGCTTCACGTCCGGCGCTGCCCTGCAGAATCTGATCCATCGTGGCTTCAAGACCGGAGGCGCCGACCCCCTCGGCATTGATGGTGCCGATGACGGGGCCTGCGGTCGAGCCATTGGGGTAGGTGCGCTCAAAAGCTGATTCCCACTCAATGCCGTAGATGTCCATGGCACGAATCTTGCGATAGGTCACCGCATCCACGTTCTTCTTGACGTAGGCATACGTCGAATCACCGACCATCAGTCCGCCCAGTTCGACCGGGTCCATCCTGAGCAGTGGGGCAAGCTGCGAGGCTGCTGCTGCCGGCCCGATCTGACCGTCATGTTCGTAGGTGCGGATATTGATCTGGTTGACGGCAATGTGGTAAGTCTGCACGGATTCAGCTAGAACGATTCCGGTGTCATCAGTAATGGAGCCACGTTGAGCGGTGATATCAGAGGCCGATGTTCGCACTTCGAGGCCTTCGGCAGCCAGAGCTGGCCCCTGGACGATTTGCAGCAGGAAGAGGCGCAGCACGCATGCGCACAGTGCGAAAAGGGTGATGAACAAGATCCAGTGGGCGCGCCGAGCCGACTCCTGCCGCCCCGCACGAGTGTTCATCTAGTGAGCCTTTCTAGCTGCGCGTTATTCACTACGAAAAGCGGCCTGGCCGCCCTCGACGGTGCCGTTCGACAACGTGACGAACCCGGTGGGTCCTGCCGGAACCATACCAAGATCGCGTGCAGATTTTTCGAGGGCCTGAGGTGACGATGCGTTGTGCAGTTGCGTCTGCAGGGTCCACGCTTCAGCATCTAGCGCGTTGACCTCCAGCTGCATCTCCCTGATCTCAAACGCAGTTTCAGCCATCTGCGTGTTGACGACCAGCGGCACGACAATTGCCGCCAGCAGAATCGCGATCGCCAGGAGTGCGAGCGGGATGACTGAGCGCTGCGGAATCTTTCCCTCGATCAGGTGCAGGGTGGGCCGCAGCGTCTCGCGGGTACGGGATGCTGGACGTGTACGCGCCACTGCTTCGTTTGTCATTGTGGCCTCCATGGGGAACGGATTTCGACGGCGCGCACGCGCACGGATCGTGATCGAGGGTTGGATTCCTGTTCAGCGCTGTCAGCTTGAAGAGCGCCACGTGTGACCAGTGTCAGTGTCGCTTTCATGGACTCAGGCACCACCGGCAGTCCGGGCGGCGCATTGTCACGGGCGCCCTGAGCGAAGATCTCTTTGACGATGCGGTCTTCGAGGGACTGGTAGGCTTCGACAACCATTCGTCCGCCCACGCGCAGATGGCTCAGTGCCTGCGGAATGGCGGCCCGCAAAATGTCCAGCTCGCTGTTGACGGCAATTCGCAGCGCCTGGAACGTGCGTTTGGAGGGGTTTCCGCCCGTGCGGCGTGCCGGCGCAGGGATGGCGCGTTTGACCAGATCCGCCAGCTGTCCGGTTCTCGTGATGGGCTGCTCGGCGCGCTCTTTGACAACCAACGTGGCGATGCGGTGCGCAAAGCGTTCCTGCCCGAAGGTGCGCAGGATGTCCGTCAGTTCCTGCACGCTCGCATCTGCAATGAGTTCGGCTGCGCTGCGTCCACGGGTCGGGTCCATGCGCATGTCGAGGGGTGCGTCATGCGCATAGGAAAAGCCTCGCTCTGTCTCATCGAGCTGCAGTGAGGAGACGCCCAGATCCATCAGGACGGCATCTGCCAGTCCGTCTGCCGAGTGGTCGTCAATGACCTGGCCGATTTGATCGTATGTTGTGTTCACGGCTTCGAAGCGCTGTCCAAATTCGCGCAGACGTTCGCTTGCCAGCGCAATGGCCTGCGGGTCGCGGTCAATTCCGACCACACGGATGTAGGGAAAGCGTGTCAAGGCTGCGTGCGTGTGACCGCCCATTCCCAAGGTGGCGTCGATCAGAAGAGAGTCGGGCCGAGTGAGGGCAGGGGCGAGCAGATCCATGCACTGGTCGACAAGGACGGGCGTGTGCAGCTGAGCTGCATCGCGTGTAGTTTCTGCGCTCACGTCGCCTCCTTGTCCGTGATCTGCCTGTGTGCGTTCTTCCCACCTGCTTCTCCCCCGCCGATCTGCCATCGGGGAAGTGATGTCAGAGCGTCGGGCGGAGGGCACGGTGGGGTCAGAACATTCCGGGGATGATTTCGTCCGCTGTATTGGCGAAAACATCTTCTTGGACGGTGAGGTACTCGCGCCACGCTGTGGTGTCCCAGATTTCAGCACGTGCGCCAGCTCCGATGACTGTGAGTTCCCGGTCAAGTCCGGCGTATGCTCGCAGGTCAGCTGGAACGACAACGCGTCCTTGTTTGTCTGGAATTTCCTTGTAGGCACCTGAGAGCATGACGCGAACCCAGTCGCGCGCCTGTTTCGATGACAAGGGCGCGCGCATCAGTTCTTGTGCCATGGACTCAAACTCATGGGCAGGGAATGCGTAGATGCAGTGTTCCTGACCACGGGTGAGGACGATTCCACCTTCCATGTCATCACGGAAACGAGCAGGCAGAATGACACGCCCTTTGTCGTCGAGCTTCGGCTCGTACGTTCCCAGGAACATGCCACACCTCCCTTCCCCTCCGTGACACGCAGCTCCACTTTAACCCACTTTCAACCACTATGGGAACATTTTGCGCCCATGTTTCGGTTTATTTTGAAAATAAACGTTGGAAAATCGCGTAAAAATCAGGGTGGAGGAAGGTGGAGGGAAAATTCTCAACGCCGGGTGTTGACGGGCATGAATATGTGCCACATCGAGGCATATCAGGGTCGAGGCTGCAGATTTCGCAGGGGTATTCCCTCATCGATGAGGGGTCAGCACACGCAGTGGTGCACAGTGGTGGACGTCCACGACATTCGCGGCGCGGTGATATCAGTGGGCAGCCAGCGCCAACTCACGTCAGTCACCCTCGTCGATGAGGGCACAAAAGAATGAGCGGCGGCAAGAATGGAGAACGAAGGAACGGCGAGTGTGCAGTGACTAGTCGCGGCCGCGTTCGTCCCAGCGGCGATTTTGATTCGCAACGAAATCCGTCCAACGTCCACTGGACGGCTTCGTGCCAGACTTCTTCGACGAGGCGGGATCCACCGGGCGCGTATGCAACGCGAAGAGAATACCGGCGACCATGATGCAGAATCCGAGCACTCCCAGAAGGATCGACCATATGCCGTAACCGAGCGTCACACCACCGAGCACCACACACATGCCGATGACAGCGAAGAAAGCGCCGAGGATCATGTTGCGCGGGGAGAGTTTGGAGCGCCGAGGGGAATCAGCGGAAGTGTCGTACGAGGAACGTGCACGTGAGGATCGCGAGGTGCGAGCCGACATGGTCGAGGCGAGTTCCGGATCGTCCTCACGCAGCTGGCTCTCCATTTGTTCGAGTATTTCTTTTTCATAGTCGGACAGGGCCATCGCGCACCTCCTTCGGCTGTGGACGTTACGGATCCAGTGTAACGGTCTAAGGTTCCCTAAGACCATTCGGGCCACGATCTGCAGGCGACACATCGTCTTTTTTGACGCTAGTGCCCAGCAAAGAAGCTGGTCGCAGTGCTCCGTCACCGAAACGCTCACTGGCGTGATCCATCGCCTCCTCCACAGCCCGCGAGCGCCCGTCATTGTCCATCAGGACCGCCACGCCGTCCCGGCGCAGCTGCAGATTTTCGGCTCGCACGCCCATGAGTCTGACTCCCCCGCTCGGCATCACTTCGGCTGCAAACAGGTCGTGGGCAGCGCGGGCAATGACGCGGCCTTCATCGGTAGGCGCCACCAGTGTGGCGGATCGTGTGATCGTGCGGAATGAGGCATCGCGCATCTTCATCGTAACCGTCCACGCCACCTGTCCGCCTGCTCGCAGTCGACGAGCGCACTTGTGGGCGGCTCGCACGATGAACTGCTCAAGGTCACGCCGGCTGGTCACGTTCGTCTCAAAGGTTGTTTCGGTTCCGACCGATTTTTCTTCGCGTTCCACATGCACGCGCCTGCGGTCGATGCCCCACGCCAGGTCGTGCAAGTGGTGCGCACTGGCCACTCCCAACAGCTTCGTCAACCGTGTCATCGGCATCTGCGCCAACTGGGCGACACGTTCAACGCCTTCCTGCTGCAGCACATCCAGCGTTCGACCTCCCACGCCCCACAACACGCCCACTGGCAAACTGTGCAGAAATGCCACCGTCTGATCCTCAGGTATCAGCAGTAGTCCGTCCGGCTTGGCGTGTGATGACGCGATCTTTGCAACGGATTTCGTGGAGGCGATCCCGACTGAGGCCGGCAGGCCGACCTCCTCCCGGATTCGCCTGCGGATGAGATGTCCGATCGTGGTGGGTGACCCGAGCCGGCGCCTGGCGCCGGCGACGTCCAGGAAGGCCTCGTCAATACTGACCTGCTCAACCAGTGGCGTGATCTGAGCGAGGATCGCCATCACACGCGTCGAGTATGCGCTGTATATTTCCCGGCGCCCGGAGACCACCTGCGCACTGGGGCACAGTGCGCGCGCCCGCGCCATCGGCATACCGGCACGCACTCCGAATTCACGTGCTTCGTAGGTTGCGGATGTGACCACGCCCCGCATTCCTGATCCGCCGACGATCAGCGGTCTGCCACGCAGCTGCGGATTTTCCAGCAGTTCAACCGAAGCAAAGAAGGAGTCCATATCCACGTGGATGATCGGGGTGGCTGAATCGTCATCGCCCCAGTTGCGTTTGGCGCGCTTGTCGCGCGGCGCGTTCGACATGGCTCCTCCCCTCATCACTATCTTAGGGGCGTTACAGTAACGGGTATGTCTTCACGCGACGCTCACGAATTTGCGATCTCCACTGGCTCGGCACGGGTGACGTGGGATGGTTCCCATGCGACAGTGTTCGTCAACGGTGCAGAGTCCTCCAGTGTCGATGTCGACCATCCTGAGGTGCTCGAATTTGAATACATGCAGCATATGGATGCCGCCCTCGAAGCGCTTGCACCATCACCTGAGCCGGTGCGTGCTCTCCATATCGGCGGAGCCGGCTGCGCTCTGGCATGGGCATGGAGCATCAAGCGTCCACAGTCGCGCCATTGCGTCGTTGAAATCGATGAAGATCTGGCGCACAGCATGCGTGACCTGTTTGATCTGCCGCGCTCGCCTCAACTCAAGATACGTGTGGGCGAAGGGCGCCAGGTCCTCGATTCGACGCGCCCTGAGCGGTGGGACGTCATCGTACGTGACGCTTTTTCCGATCAGAGCGTGCCCCGCCAGTTGATGACGCTTCAGGCGGCTCGATCAGCATGGGATGCCCTCGTACCGGGTGGACTGTACGTGGCCAACGTGCCGCACGGTGGGAAGGCAAACGGGCGCCCTGACGTTGCTGCAATCAGCGAGGCGTTCGATGAAGTTGTCGCCGTTGCGGACCCGAAGGTGGCGCGTTCAGGCAGGTGGGGCAATGTCATGGTGGCCGGACGGAAGACGGTCCGCGACCAGTCGCCGCACTTTGCGCCGCTGGATGTTGCCCAGTTGGACCGGCTGCTGCGCAAGCTCGCACTTCCAGCGCGCATCATGGCAGGTAAGTCGTTAAACCAGTGGATTGCGGGGGCTCGGCCTATGGAAGATCCACAGGGCGAATGATGCGTACGTGAGCACGCCGCGCATTCACGATCACACCGATCACCCCGATGAGCAGTGTGATGGCCTGGATGGACATCGCCACGCGGAACTCGCTCCACCCGTATTCGCGTGTCGGGTTCAACAGGTCAAGGACGACGCCGATGACCTGCACTGTCACGATCGTGGCAACGAAACCGCCCATATTGACCGTTCCGGTTGCCGTACCCAGGCGGTGTTCGGGTGAAGAGCGGCGCACAAAGTCGAATGCAATTGTTGAAGCGACGCCGCTGACGGGAAGCACGATTCCCAGCAAGAATGCTGCCCAGGCACCGGCAGGCTGTACGCGAGCCAGCACAATGACCCATGCGAAGGTGGAGGCAGCGGCCGCGGCCAACACGCCCAGAACTCTGCCACCGGGTCGTAACGCGGTCAGCTGACCGACAACTGGACCGATCGCAATATTGACGCAGGTGAATGCTACGAGCACCGCTGAGGCGACAGCGGGGCTCAGTCCCATGCCGAGAGTCATGAACGGAACGCCCCACAAGAGTGTGAAAGTCATTCCGGGCATTCCGCCTGTCCAGTGGGCAAAGAACCCGAGCCATGTCGACGGGTCACGCATGACGAACTTAATGATGGTCAGCGCGTGCTCCCCCTGCTGATCTGAACGCTCACGTTTCGCTCCGGGTTTGTCCGCAACAGCCAATCCGATGAGGAGCGTTGCCGCAAATCCAAGACCCGCCAGGATGCAAAAGGCTGGAGTCCAGCCGAAGGCGCGCAGCGCCCACAGGAAGGGAACGGCTGACACCACCTGGCCGAGCAGTCCGACAATTGCGGTGAGCTGAGTCATCAGCGGTACGCGAAATGGGGTGAACCAGCTCGGTACCAGGCGCAGCACAGAAATAAAGGCCGTCGCGTCACCCACTCCCAGCAGAATGCGGGCAGCAAATGCCAGCGGCAGGTTCGTCGCGCACGCCATGGCAATGTGGGCGATGGACACGAGGGCTGCGCCGATCATGAGAACGCGTCGCGGCCCCCACCGATCCAGCGCAAGTCCCGATGGGATCTGCATCGCAGCGTAGACGAACAGCTGCACGGAGGAGAACGCAGCCAACACGGATGCGGGCATGGCGAAACGATCCATCGCTTCAATACCGGCAACGCCCAGGGATGTACGTGCAGCAACGGCCAGCACGTAGGCGAACATGGCGCTCGTCCAGACGAGAAGTGCCCGCCTAGTCATCGGATGGCTGCTGAGGGGGTCCCCATGTCGGATCGGCACGGTGGCGCAGAGTCTGGTTACGTTCGGTTGCCTCACTGTCGTTGCTGCGTTCACGCAGGCGTCGCAGAACATCCTCGACAGTTTCGCGCTGGCCCTGTGATGGGCGCGCCGATGATTCGCTCTCGGCGCCACGAGCAGGACGCGCGTGGAAGGAACCTTCTTCGAGGCGGTCGAGGACATCATCAATGGTGACTTGATCCTCCTCGTCACCCTGCGTTGCCTCGTCGGTGTTCGCGCTGGTCGCGTCAGCCTCGGCTGAACGCTGTGAGCGGGTACGCAGGAACTCCTCGATGGTCTCGGTAATGTCCTCCGCCGACATTGCGGAGCTTTCCGAGTCAGGCAGCCGGAAGGTTTCCGTGCTGTTCGACGCGGTCGCCAGCGCGTCATAGTGCTTTTCGAGGGCGGCGATGGTACGCGAGACTTCCTCGTTGGCCTCAATGAGCTGAGTTACCTGGTCAATCTCCTCGCTGGCACCGCGCTCCAGGTCGCCAACCGGAAGAGACAGGTCAGCGTAGTCCGACAGCGAGGTCAACAGCGCTGAAGCGGCACGCGGGTACTGCGTGTCAGACATGTAATACGGCACTGCCGCCAGCATGGTCACACCGTCAATGCCCTGACTGGCCAGGTGGGACTGCAGGAATGACGTCATGGGTGCCGGAAAGCGCATCGTTCCCGACATCTGCGGCTGCTCAGGCAACAAGGAGCCGTCTGTGGCGTGCATATGAACAGGTGTGGGCCGGGTATGCGGCACACCGGAAGGGATGCCGTGCAGCGAGAACGAGATCTCCACGCCTGCCTGCTCGGCAAGGTGGGACACGGCTCGGACGAACGTTTCCCACTTCGCGTCGGGTTCAGGCCCGTGGAGAACCAGCAGCGGCACTCCCGCATCGTCGTAGACCAGGTCAAGTGCAATTTCAGGCACTTCAAGAGAGGTTGTCACCCAGTCGTCAATATTCATCACAGGGCGGTGTGAGCGGTAGTCGATGAACATGTCCGACTCAAACGTGGCCACGCGTTGGGTGTCCAGCGTGTGCAACAGTTGCTCGATTGCGAGGTGGCCGGCGGTTCCCGCATCCATCGCACCGTCAAAGTGTGTCAGCAAAATGGGGGCACGCGCGCCTTTGGCGGGGCCGTCGTCGTACGCTTCCTGGTCGTCCAGGAACTGATCAAGCGTATTGTCAGCCATCGCTGCCTCCTTTCAGCTGTGTCGTTACTACCACGGTACCCAAATCCGTGCCCTCAGGCGAGCTTTGAGCTACAAGGTGAAATTTCTATCTCGCTATGTATGCCGAAGTCCTCCAGATAGGGCACAATAGTATGCCGTCAATTAGCCAGGAGGATGCATGTTCGAACCCGTCGACGCAGGCTCACAGGACCCCGAGATTGCTCATGAGCAGGCTGTCGTTGATGCGACGTACCACCGACTTGACCAGTTGAAGGATGAGTACCGTCTGGCGCAGGAACGCGCCCACCGCCAGCATGGTGTCGGCAACGCTCAGGGATTCACAGAACGTGACGTGCTCTCAGCACACTTCTCTGACCTGCGTGAGCGCCTCGATCAGGTGGAGGACCGCCTGGTGTTCGGCCGGATCGACATGGAAGATGATCTCACTCACTATGTGGGTCGCATCGGCATCTCAACTGCCGAGGGCGAACCCATGCTGATTGACTGGCGCGCCCCCGCTTCGCGACCCTTTTACCAGGCGACGGCCATTGATCCACAAGGTGTAATCCGGCGGCGCCACCTGACCACCCGAGCCCGCCGCGTCACCGCAATCGAAGATGAAGCACTGGATCAGGAGGCCGCACACAAGCGGAATATGACGCTCCAGGGCGAAGGCGCACTCATGTCCGCACTGAGCGAAGCCCGTCAGGGCCACATGACCGACATTGTGTCGACCATTCAGGCCGAGCAGGACAGCGTGATCCGCTCAGAAGATTCCGGCCTGGTCATCGTTCAGGGTGGTCCGGGAACCGGGAAGACCGCTGTTGCGCTGCATCGCGCCGCCTACCTGCTGTACACACAGCGTGACAGGCTCCAGCATTCCGGTGTCCTCCTGATCGGCCCCTCCCACGTTTTCCTGCGCTACATCGAGCAGGTATTGCCGTCTCTAGGTGAAACAGGCGTCGTGTCCGTGACGATGGGTGACCTGCTGCCCGGATTCCATGCACAGGCCCACGACAGCGAGCGCGTGGCACGCATCAAAGGCAAGGCGGTGTGGCAGTCGATTATTCGCCGCGCAGTCAAGGGGCTGCAGCGCGTACCTGACGCTGATCAGGAGCTGCGCGTGTGGTCACGCACCGTCACGCTGACCGTAGAGGATATCCGCGCTGCACATGCTCACGCCCGCCGCACGGGCAAGCCCCATAATGAGGCGCGTGACGGTTTTGCGCTGGAGCTCATGGATGTTCTGGCGCGCCGACTGGCTGCCGATGAACGTGATCGCCGTTCGCGCGAAGGGGTGCATGACGTGGACGGCAACGACGTGGAGATGTGGCGTCAGGAGATCCGTGATTCGGTGGATGCTCGTCGCGCCATCAACCTGGCGTGGATGCCGACTTCTCCACTCACGTTGCTGGAGAGGATTTTTGCTCGCCCGGGCTATCTGGAACAGCTCAACGCTTCGGTTCCCAATCGCCTCACTTTCGATGAGATTGCTGGGCTTCGGCGCCCGAAAGGTTCCCCGCTGACAGTCAGTGATATTCCTCTGCTTGATGAGTGTGCGGAGCTGCTGGGGACATCCTCGGCCCTGCGTGAACGTGAGAATAATGAGCGCGCCGAGCGTCTGGCATATGCGCGCGAAGCCATTGAGCGCCAAAACCTGGGCGACGGTATCGTTACGGCTCAGATGCTGGCTGATGCGACACGTGAAGGGGAATCTCATTCCTCACTGGCTGAGCGTGCGCGACGCGACCGGTCGTGGACATATGGGCATATCGTCGTGGATGAGGCTCAGGAGCTCTCCCCTATGGCGTGGCGCGCTCTGTTGCGCCGCTGCCCGTCCCGCTCGTTTACTGTCGTCGGTGATCTGGATCAGCGTCGCGGACATGATCGCCCGTCCACGTGGCACGAGGCTCTTGGGCCAGCTGCGCGCGCCTTGAGTGAGGAGTATGTGCTGACGATCTCGTATCGCACGCCTCGCCAGCTCATTGACCGTGCTCAGCGCGTTATGGCGGCGGTAGGCGAACCCATGTCCGGTGAGCTTCAGGCTGTGCGTGATGTGACCGATGCCTATGAGCTCACGCATCTCGCGCAGGAGCACCAGCCACCCTCGTCACCTGAAACAGACGACATGTGGGAGCCGACGCGTGAGGCGATCCGGCGAGAATTGTCCGTACTTGACCACACGGTTGGGAATGGACGAGGGCGCCTGGCCATCATCATGGGATCGGAGCGCGCCGACCAGTGGAACGCTGACGCAGATGGGCACACCACTCTCAGTGAGCGGGTCGCAGTGCTGAGTGCGACGGCTGCGAAGGGGCTGGAGTTTGACTCAGTTATCGTGGTGGAGCCGTCTGAGATTCTGGGCGACGGGCCGGGTGATCTTTTTGTGGCGCTGACGCGGTCCACTCAGCGCCTGCATATCGTCTCCAGCGGACAGGTTCTGTCCGGACTTGAACAGAACTGACTTTCAGGTCACCTTTGTGAGAATATGAGCTTATGACTCGTGTTCTCTTGCTTGAAAATCCTCACGCTGACGCTGATCAAATCTTCGCAGATCACAATGTCGAGGTTGAACGCGTGAGCGGTGCCCTGGACGAAAATGAGTTGATTGAGGCGCTTCACGGTTTTGACATGGTGGGCGTGCGGTCCAAGACCCGTGTCACACAGCGTGCCATTGAAGCGAACCCTCAGCTTCAAGCAATTGGTGCTTTCTGTATTGGGACGAACCAGATTGATCTTTCCACGGCCACCAAGCACGGTATCGCCGTGTTCAACGCTCCGTATTCCAACACCCGTTCAGTTGTGGAACTGGCGATCGGTTTGATCATTGACTTGACGCGTCGTGTCACGGTCAAGAACTCGCGTCTGCACCGCGGCGTGTGGGAGAAGAGTTCGGACGGATCGCACGAAGTGCGCGGACGCACCCTGGGCATTATCGGCTACGGCAACATCGGCACGCAGTTGTCAGTGCTGGCCGAGGCGATGGGGCTGAACGTTATTTTTTACGACATTGCGGAGCGACTCGCCCTGGGCAACGCCACGCAGATGCCGACGATGGAATCGGTGTTGCGTGAGGCGGATATTGTGTCGATCCATGTTGACGGCGCACCGCAGAACCGGAATCTGTTTGGCGAAAAAGAATTCGACATGATGAAGAGCGGGGCGGTTTTCATCAACCTGTCGCGCGGGTTCGTGGTGGATATTGACGCGCTGCGCTCACACTTGTTGTCTCGTCATCTGGCGGGCGCCGCTATCGACGTGTTCCCGCAGGAGCCGAAGAAGAATGGCCAGCCGTTCTCCTCGCCGCTGGTGGGGATGGATAACGTGATTTTGACGCCGCACGTGGGTGGCTCCACCGAAGAGGCTCAGCTGGACATCGGACACTTTGTGTCAACAAAGCTGTGCGATTATCTGACGACAGGGTCGACGGATATGAGTGTGAATCTGCCGAATCTGCAGCTTGCGGCTTCGGCACAGTCGCGTTACCGGATTGCGCTCATTCACCGCAATACGCCCGGCGTTTTGGCTTTGATCAACCAGACATTTGCTGAGTCCGGGGCCAACATTGACGGCCAGATTCTGTCGACGCAGGGGTTTGTGGGCTACGCCCTGACCGACATTTCTTCGGAATTGCCGCGTGAGGCTCTTCATGCCATTGAGTCGATGGACGATACGATTCGTCTGACCGTGACCAGTTTGTAGTGTGATACGCGTTTCTCCTGGCCTGCCAACCTACGCTACCGTAGGGCAGGTAAATTCTAGTGGCACGATCCAGGAGGAACAATGACACTGATGCATCAGCTTCAGGCTGGGTACGCCCCTGGCATTCCTTACTCTGTTGACATCAAGGACCACCGCATAACCGACGTTCTTGAGGATGTCGCTTCGCGTTATCCGAACCGCGTGGCGCTAGATTTCTTCTCACGCCCGACCACTTATCAGGAGTTGGTGAAGCAGGCTCGGCAGGGTGCGACGGTGCTGAAGAGAGCCGGTGTGCGGCCAGGCGATCGCGTGGCAATTCTGATGCCGAACTGCCCACAGCACATTGTGGCGGTGTACGCAGCGCTGTACGTGGGTGCTGTTGTGGTGGAGCACAATCCGCTGGCACCTGAGCGCGAAATTCACGAATCTTTTGACCGTCATGGTGCGCGCGTCGCTATCGCGTGGGAAAAAGTGGTGGACAAGCTGGCTTTTCTGCGCGGAACCGGCAGGGTTTTCGCAATGGATTTGACGCACGCCATGCCGAAGGTGACGCGTTTCCTGCTGAGCTTGCCGGTTAAGGCTGCGCGGGAAAAACGTCAGGAGATCTCCGCTCCAGTTCCCGCCTATGTACCCTCGTGGGACACGTTGGTTGAGCATGCCGAGCCGATGTCCGGTGACAGTCCTGCTCGCCCCGACGATGCTGCGCTGTTGCTGCATACAGGCGGCACGACAGGCACTCCGAAAGCTGCGACGATTACGCACCGCAACATCATGGCGAATGTGGCGCAGGATATTGCCTGGGTTCCAGATCTACACGAGGGCTCTGAGGTTGTGTACTGCGTGCTCCCTCTCTTCCACGCCTTTGGCTTCGGTGTTTCGTTTATGGCAGGTATCCGCCTGGGCGCAACGTTGGCGCTTTTCCCGAAGTTCGACACCGCGATGTTGCTGACTGCACAAAAGCGTTTGCCGTGTACCTTCTTCGTCGGCGTTCCGCCGATGTATGAGCGCATCCTGGATGCGGCAGAAGAACTTGATTCCGATCTCACGTCAGTCCGATTTGCGATCTCGGGCGCGATGCCGCTGGATGGTGAGCTTGCGGCCCGCTGGGAAGAAACCAGCAGGGGCCTGATCGTGGAGGGCTACGGCATGACGGAAGCAAGCCCGATTATCTTGGGTTCGCCGCTTTCCCCCGCGCGCCGCCCCGGCACGCTGGGTCTGCCCTTCCCGTCCACCGAGGTGCGAATTGTCAATCCTGACAACATTGACGAGGATGTTCCCGACGGTCAGATCGGTGAATTGATCGTCAAAGGTCCCCAGGTGTTTGCCGGTTATTGGAACCGTGAGGATGAAACCGAACAGACACTGATTGACGGGTGGCTGCGCACGGGCGATCTGGTGGTCCTTGATGACGGTTTCATCACGATGGCCGACCGCCGCAAGGAGATGATCAATTCGTCGGGCTTCAAGGTGTTCCCGAGCCAGGTTGAAGATGCGGTGCGCTCAATGCCAGGTGTTCGCGATGTTGCCGTGGTGGGATTGCCTGACAAGAAGTCGGGCGAGTCGGTTGCTGCAGCGATTGTGCTGGAGGCGGGCGCCTCTGTCACGTTGGATGACATTCGCACGTGGGCTGAAAAGTCACTGTCGCACTATGCGCTGCCACGACAACTCGTTGTCCTCAATGAGTTGCCGCGCTCTCAGATCGGCAAGGTGATGCGCCGCAGGGTGCGTGAGGATATTTTGTCGATGCAGTCGCGTGCCGCTGACCTTGCCCAGCAGGCCCAGGAGGTTGTCGACCAGGCTCAGTCTGCCGTGTCTGCTGCAGTGGAGCGTCTGCGTGATAAACGGCAGGGAGATTCGCACCGCGATCAGGATTCGAGCCGCAGCGACAAGTAGGCCGCTCGGTTGTAGGAACCCACGCTGGCGATTAGGAGTCGAGCAGTGTGGGCTCTTCTTCTCTGATCTGCTTCTTGCGAGGCTTTCGGGCGTGCTGCTTGCGCACTCCAGTGTGCTGCGGTACCCCAGCCGCACTGTCGCGGGTGTTGCCGGGGATAGACACCGTTGCTTCCTTGTCATCGGCCGTCTTGTCAGCATCGTCATTTTCCTGGCGCTGCAGGCGCAGCTGCGCAATCGCATCTTCGAAGTCTTCGAGCGAGTTATACGAGCGGTAGACAGATGCGAACCGCAGGAATGCGATCTCATCGAGTTGAGACAGGAACGGCAGAATTGCTTTGCCCACTTCTTCTGACGAGACGTTCGAGACGCCACTGGATCGCAGATGCTCTTCTACTTGTTGAGCGAGCAATGCGAGGTCGTGATCTGTAACTGGCCTTCCCTGGCATGCTTTACGCACGCCGGCGATAACCTTGTTTCGGGAGAAAGGCTCAACTGCTCCTGAGTTTTTGACGACCTGGAATGAGGAGGTTTCAATCGTGGTGAAGCGCTTCTTGCACACAGTGCATTCGCGGCGGCGTCGAATTGACGCTCCGTCATCAGCGATCCTGGTGTCTACGACACGTGAGTCAGGATTATGGCAAAAGGGGCAGTGCACGCGAGCCTCCATCTAGTGTTAGCTCAACGCTACGAGTTTTCACACCTCATTTGCAACACGAGACACAGTGACAACAGGCTCGCAATCCTACTCTGCTGGGATTTGCAGACGCTGCCCCACCTGAAGAGGACCGTCAATGTCATTGAGGCGCTCAATGTCGACAACAACCTGCTCGAGCGGGCGGGAAGTATCCACGGCTTGAGCAAGGCTCCACACTGACTCTCCATTCGTCACCGAATGCGCCACGGTCGGCCCCGAGTAGTCGTCTGGCTGGAAATACAGACCGGCACCCACGCTCAGTGTCGTGGCGGCAGCCAATGTGCTCAGTGTGCACACCACAGAGCGAAGAGTGAGCCGCGGCGTGGCTGCCTCGCGATGTCGCGCGAAAACAGGATGACGACGAATGGCGGGGTCTTCTTCCAGCAGGCGAGCACGCTTGCGTTGAAGAGACGGTGCAGTGGAGATGTCACGAACTGTCGCGAGTTCGCCGGTGTCCACCACATGCAGATTCGCAGCATGACGCGTTGTGGAGTGTTCGGTTCGAGCTGCTCCAAGAATCGCAGCGCTCATGAGAATCCCTCACTTTCAATCGTCGTACAAATGTTCGTCGAACACTTGTACGATATCATCATTTTATGAGGGCAACAAGACTTGCTCGAACAAATGTTTCACATTTGCCTAAGTCTTCGGTACCCTGTAAACACAGTGAAACAACGACCATGTGCATTTGCGTTCCAAATACTGATTGACCTGCATAAACGGGAGGATCGATGGCGAAGAAGACGGATGAGGCGACGTTAAGCCGTCGCAGGCGTGAGATTCTCGACACGATTCGTGAGAGTATCCGCGAACGCGGTTACCCTCCCTCGGTGCGTGAGATTGCACAGAACGTGGGGCTGGCCTCCCCCTCGACAGTGAAGCATCATATTGACGCACTGGAGGAGGCTGGTTTTATCCGTCGTCTTCCTGGCCAGGCGCGGTGCATTGAACTCACGGAGCAGGGTCTTGGAGATTCCCGCGATCCCCACGATGCTCAGGATCAGGCACCTGCCACTGTCCATGAAATCGAGATCCCGGTCAGCCATGCTGACCAGGACACAGTTCCTGTCCCCCTCGTCGGGCAGATCGCTGCCGGCGCGCCTATCACGGCAGAACAGCATGTTGAGGACACGTTCGAGCTTCCCACCTCACTGACGGGGCAAGGCAACGTGTTCATGCTGCGTGTCAACGGCGAGTCAATGATTGATGCGGGGATCCTTGATGGTGACTATGTCGTGGTACGCTCTCAGCCCACCGCTGTTGACGGGCAGACGGTTGCCGCGATGATCGATGGTGAAGCAACTGTCAAGATTCTGTCTCACGCCGACGGTCATGTGTGGCTGCTGCCGAAAAACGAGTCCTACAGTCCGATCCCTGGTGACGAGGCAACGATCCTCGGCCTCGTCGTCACCGTGATCCGCTGCCTGTAGGTCAGAACCCGAGCTCTTGCGCAACAGCACGCAAGCGTCGGGCTGATTCGGTCAGACCGTCGCGCTCAGCCAGCGTCAGCGGCGGGTTCAGCACCCGTCCTGCACCCATTCGCCCAACGATGGTGGGTGCAGCCATGCAGACATCTGAGATGCCTTCCCAGTCTTCAAGCAGCGAGGAGATCGTCAGAACTCGGTTTTCGTCTCGCAGCACCGCGCGGGCAATGTTAGCTGCCGACAGGCCAATCGCGTAATTCGTGGCGCCTTTACCTTCGATGATCTTGTAGGCCGATTGAGTGACTTCTTCCGCAATTTCCTTGCGCAGATCACTGTCGAAGAGCCTGCCGCTCAGGGTGGGCCCCCAGTGCCGGATCGGCACGTTTCCAATTTCAGCGGATGACCACAGTGCCACCTCTGAATCACCATGTTCGCCTGTCACGTAGGCGTGGATGTTCTGTGTGGCCACTCCGGTTTCGCGCGAAACCAAGTAGCGCAGGCGCGATGTGTCCAGCACGGTGCCCGAGCCGAAGACCTGGTTGCGTGGAACACCCATGATTTTCAGCGCCGCATAGGTCACGATGTCAACGGGGTTCGTGATGAACATGAAGCGGGCGTGCGGTGCGACGTTCTGCAGGTTCGGCACAATGGTTTTCATGAGGTTGACGGTGGAGCCGGCCAGCTCAAGGCGGGTTTGTCCCGGTTTCTGCTTCGCGCCGGCGGTGACAATCACCAGGTCGGATCCTCGCACGATTTCCACATCGTCGGATCCTTCAACGGCACCGCATGGGGTGAACTGGATGCCGTGAGCGATATCGAGCGCTTCAGCCTCGACCTTCTTCTTGTTGATGTCCTGGAGGACGATGGTGCGGGCGTCGCCCCTCATGGCGCACGCATAGGCGACTGCGGTGCCAACCGCTCCAGCCCCGATCACCGCGATTTTCGACGGGTGTCCTTCCGTCCCTGAGGGGTACAAGGTTTGAGCAGTCATGTGGTGCACCTGATGCCTCCTTCATTCCGATCCGGCACCATCATCCCAAATCAGATGAATTTTGAGAAGTGGTCTATGGTCTCATTCACGAGGGCGACTGGACGAATCGAGTGTGTCAAGACTGGCTGCAAGACGTTCAAGCGCCTGTACCACGATGCGCGAATCTGTCGTCGGCCACATCTGCGGCATGGTGGCGCGGATAAAGCTGCCATACGACTTTGTGACCAGTCGCGGATCCAGCACTGCCACAACTCCCTGATCCTGCGAGGAACGCAACAGTCGGCCTGCGCCCTGGGCCATCAACAGTGCTGCGTGAGGCAGTGCCACCGCGCCGAAACCGCTCACTCCCCGTTTCGCTGCATCGTTTTGCAGCGCCTGGAACACCGCGTTATCAGGATGAGGAAACGGAATCCGGTCGATGACAACAAGCCGACAGGACGGGCCCACAACGTCGACCCCCTGCCACAGTGACAGTGTGCCAACCAGACACGAATCGCGTTCGTTTCGAAAACGCGACACCAACGCCGACGTGGTTTCCTCTCCCTGCACGTACACGTCCAGAGATGTCCCCTCGCGAAGTGCTCGCGCACCGGCCTTCAGACCACGCCATGCTGAAAACAGGGCGAGTACACCTCCACCTGCCGCTTGAGTCAGGGCGACAAGCTCATCAAGCGCTTCCCCGCTCGGGCCCTCGCGACCCGGAACTGGCAGATGCCGCGCCACGTAGATGACGCCCTGACGAGCCACGTCGAAGGGCGAACCAACGTCAATGCCATGCCAGGGCACGTGGGAGACCATCAGCCCGCATTCCCGAGCCGCCGAATCAAAAGACCCGCCCAGTGCCAGCGTGGCAGACGTCAAGATCGCCGCACGCTCCCCCAGCCCGACCGCGCCGAGCGGTCCGGCGACATCCAGAGGCGCAATCTTCAACGAAACAGCGCTGCTATCCGTGTCCCTCTCGATGTACGTAATCGTCTGAGCTGGATCGACATTCCATGCGTCGATCGCCTCGATGAACTCATCACACGCCGCCTGCGCCATGAGTTTCTGACTCTGCTCCACCGAGGACTGCTCAACTTCACTGGCCACGGTCCGCACCGTTGAATCACATACGCTGATCGCCTCAACTACCGCATCTGGCCTGCACACCATCAGCCCGTCAGGCTGCGCGTCGAGGGCATCCATCAATGCGCTCGCTGCCTGCTCGAACGGTTGAATATCAACGGATTTGACCAGCGTGCGCACTACTCGCGCCACGCGCGTACACAGTGCCTTGGATATTTCACAACAGGCTTGAGAGCGAACGCGGGAAGCAAGTTCGTGGCATTCATCAACCACCACATGATCCAACTCTCCAAACAGGTTGAGCGCACTCATCGTGTCAATACCGAAGAGGGAATGGTTTGAGACCACCACGTCAGCTTCAAGCGCTTCATCGCGCGCGAGGCCAGCAAAGCATTCCTCCACAAATGGGCAGTCGCGCCCCATGCATTCACGCTTCGAGACACTCACCTGTCTCCACGCCCGGTCGGAGACGCCGGGGATCAGATCATCACGATCACCTGAATCCGTGGTGCGCGCCCATTCTCGCACCCGCGTCACTTCTTTGCCGAGGTCACTGATTGGTCCCTGATGCGCGTCGGCAGCGTCGAAAAGAGTATCCAGCTGGGAGCGCCCACCGTCAGCTCGAAACTTGCAGACGTAATTCGACCATCCTTTGAGCAGTGCGACATGCGGACGCACACCCGTTTCATCCGCCACGGCGTCAATGACCAAAGGAGCGTCCTTCGTCAGAATCTGGCGTTGCAGTGCCAGCGTGGCCGTTGTGATCAGGGTTCGTGCGCCTGATTCAGCTGCCCGAGCCAGCACCGGAATCAGGTAACCAATCGACTTGCCCGTGCCGGTTCCCGCCTGAATCATCACATGGTGACCTGATTTCAGCGCGGCGGCGCCCTCGTCAATCATGCGAACCTGGCCGTCGCGCCGACTGCCTCCCATCGCGGTGAGCACTCGGGTCAAAATACGATGTTCAAGGGCAGTCTCCTGCTCGTCAGCCTCACCCATGGGGCGCGGCATTCACATGATGAAGTCGGTCTGCAAGCGCACTGTCGACGTGAGCAGTGATATGCGTGCCTGCTGCCTCGTAGTCTTCACTGAGGACCTCGCCCTGTTCGTGGGCGGCATGGACGAGGTCGCCGTGGTCGTACGGGACGACCACGTCAACATAGACGCGCGGACGCGGCAACGTGTCTTCGATGAGCTGGCGCAGCTCCTCGATTCCCTGCCCAGTGCGAGCACTGATCGCAACAGCTTTGGGAAACAACGTACGGTTCAGCGCCCGGCGTTCAGGCGAGGCCAGGTCACTCTTGTTGAGCACAAGAATTTCGGGAATCGTCTCCGTGCCGTCAATCGTGTCCAGCACGCCGCGCACGGTTTCGACCTGGCCGACCGGATCAGGGTGAGCCGCATCAACGACGTGGACGATCACGTCCGCTTCACCGACCTCTTCGAGCGTGGATCGGAAGGCCTCCACCAGTTGCGTCGGCAGATTACGGACGAACCCCACCGTGTCAGACAGTGTGAAGACCCGGCCATCAGAAGTTTGCGTCCGGCGGACAGTTGGGTCGAGAGTCGCGAACAGCGCGTCCTCCACAAGCACGCCGGCATCAGTGAGCTGGTTGAGCAGGGTAGATTTCCCAGCGTTCGTGTACCCGACAATCGCCACAGAGGGCACACCCATGCGACGGCGTGCAGCTCGTTGAGTGAGTCGGGCGGGTTCCATGTCACGGATCTGTGCGCGCAGGCGCGCCATGCGTGATCGAATGCGGCGCCGATCCAGTTCGATTTTCGTTTCACCGGGTCCTCGTGAGCCGATACCTTCACCGCCGGCCACACGGCCACCGGCCTGACGCGACATGGACTCACCCCAACCTCGCAGTCGCGGCAACAGATATTCGAGCTGAGCGAGCTCCACCTGTGCCTTGCCTTCACGAGACTTGGCATGTTGGGCGAAAATATCAAGGATCAACGTCGTACGATCAACAACTTTCACTTTGACGACGTCTTCCAGGCCGCGGCGCTGAGAAGCGGTCAGTTCACCGTCCACAATGACCGTGTCTGCCCTGCTATCCGCCACGATTTCAGCGAGTTCACGCGCCTTACCGGAGCCGAGGTAGGTGCCAGGATCTGGGGTGGGGCGCCGCTGAATGACGCCATCGAGGACGTGGGATCCGGCTGTATCAGCCAGTGCTGCCAGTTCACGCAACGAATTTTCCGATTCCTCCAGACTCTGCGTTGTGCGCAGGCCCACCAGGACCACACGTTCGAGACGCACTTGGCGGTATTCAACTTCACTGACTTCGTCAAGCTCGGTCTGGCTCGCAATGTCATTGACGCGGCGCATACCGGCGCGCGCCTCCCGTTCCAGGTCACCAGCATCGTGCGTCGTGTCCTGAAAGCGCGTGGATGCCAGTGCTGTGCCCTGGCGGGCGAGGATACGCGCCACGACGTCTTCTGCTGCTTTGAACGATTCGTCGTCATGCGCTGAGGTTGAATCACGTGAGTCGGCCACTGATCTCCTTCGTTGCGGGTTCATCCTAGTGTGCCACGAGCAGACCCACCCGCGCAGATGCGACAGCGATGGGTGTGGACACCTGAGTGATCCACTAGGCTGGACATCATGACTGACCAGTACTTCACCAACGCTGCTCCTGCCGAAGAATCTGAACTGCGCCGCATTGACGTGGCGCTGCGCGGACACGATTTTCGCGCCTGGGTCAGTGATCATGTTTTTTCTGCCAACCGTCTGGACCTGGGGACACGCCAGCTTTTGGCAGAAGCTCCCACGCCGCCTTCGTCAGGAACGTTTGTGGATGTCGGGTGCGGATGGGGGCCGATCGCGCTGGCGATGGCGCTGGAGTCGCCCGAGGCTCAGGTGTGGGCAGTCGATGTGACAGACAGGGCGCTCGATTTGACGCGCCGCAACGCCACAGCCGCGGGAGTGTCCAATATCACGGCGTACCGTGCGCCCGCTGCCCTGGCCAAAGCTCACTCCGAGAACGTGCGTTTCGACCTGATCTGGTCAAACCCTCCGGTGCGTATCGGGAAAAAAGCATTGCGTGAATTGCTGACTCAATGGCTCAACCTGCTGGCCGATGAGGGTGAGGCGTACCTAGTGGTACAGCGCAACCTTGGCGCAGATTCCCTGATCTCCTGGCTATGCGAGCAAGGCTGGGATGCCGGCAAGATTGCATCCAAGAAGGGCTACCGCATTATTCGGGTCGCGCGCCGCTAGATCGCGATTCAGGCTGCGCAGCGCTAGAACGATTCGGGCTGTGCATCACTGAGTGCGCGCTCGATCAACTTCAACGCGTTCGCGCGCAGTGCCGCCTCATCGCACCCGTCTGCATCGATCCACATGATGCGTGGGTCCCGTCTGAACCATTTGATCTGTCGCCGTGCAAGCTGACGGGTGGCCAGTGCAACCGACTCAATCGCCTCATCACGACTCATATGACCGTCAAGCACGGACAGAGCCTGCGCATATCCCGTTGCCCGGGATGCCGTCTTGCCCTCGCGCAATCCGAGAGGAATCAGGTGGGCAACCTCGTCAAGCAGGCCCTCGTCAAACATGGCGTGCGTTCTGACCGCGATGCGCTCATCGAGGCGGGCAGGCTCACGCCTCATTCCGAGCATGACCGCCGGCTGGGCGAACTCGTAGCGCGGCAGGCGCGCTGAGAACGGCTCCCCCGTCAGTTCAATCACTTCAAGTGCGCGCACAATTCGGCGCGCGTTATGCGGGTCGATTCGGGACGCAGCAATCGGGTCACGCTCACAGAGCTTGTCCCACAGCCCTTGGACGCCCAGTGGCCCGTCACCCTCAGCTTCAATGCGGGCGCGTATGTCCGGATCTGTGCCAGGAAAGTCAATGACGTCAAGGAGCGCGCGAACGTACAGTCCCGATCCGCCGGCAACCACGGCGATGCCCGCACGACGATGAATATCCGCGATGTCACGTCGTCCTTCGCGCTGATAGGCGGCAACACTGGCCTCGTCTGTCACATCCAGGACGTCGATCTGGTGGTGCGTGATCCCTCGGCGTTCCTCCAGTGGTGTTTTGGCCGTGCCGATATCCATTCCTCGGTACAGCTGCATCGCGTCCGCGCTGACCAATTCGGCCTCACCGGATGTTCCCAGCAATGCCGGCAGATCCTGCGCAATGGTAAGGGCGAGGTCGGACTTTCCTGAGGCTGTGGGGCCGACGACGGCGATAATCGGAGTGTGGTCAGAGGTCACAGGTTCTGATCACCCAGCGGTTTGTACCAGTCCACGTCAATGGCAACGGCGCGAGCGTCAAAGTTGCGGTTGAGCGCCAATACTGCGCGGTTGGTCACGGCATTCGATGTCACGATGTGACAGATGTCGGGGCGTTCACGTTCCAGTGCCTGAGCATTGACAAGCTTGATCCACGCTGACAGTTTCCTGCCCCGGTATTGCGGGTCGATCAGCGTTGTTTCCTGGTAAGCGTAGCCGGATGTGTCGTCACGATACGTCAGCGTTGTCCAACCAACCAGTGGTCCTCCGGCTGGTCGAATTGCGGTCGTCATCCACTTGGTGCCGGCGCGGTAGAGTCCGTCCTCCATCAGTCGGATACGCTGTTCGTCCCAGATTGCGCTTTGATCAGTGGGTAGCGCACCTGAAGGGATGTCACGCGCGCACATTTCGTAGAGGCGCACCATCTGCCTGGCGAGCGCGGGCCGAGTGAAGGGTCCTGTCCACGTCACTGTTTCAAAACCGTCAGGCGCGACCGGTGCGGCTTCACGGATACGTTGGGCAGGAAGAACATTCACCCATTCACCGCACACAGGCTCATAGCCCCCGGCTCGCAGTGCCCGAGTGTCGGCATCCTCATCAAAATTGACGAGGGTGTCCGGCCGATCCGGGTGATATCCACTGACGTCAGCGATGGCTTCGGAATCCTCGATCTTGTGCCACGAGGTCGACACAACCCACGTGTCGATACCGGTGCGCCCATAGCGCCGCGCTTTTTCTTCACATCGGGCGCGAAGCGCCTGAGCGATCGCCTCATTGTGGGAATCTGCCAGATAGATGTCATACGTTGCCAGATGAGTGTTCTCCAGCAGCGGTAGCTCCAGATAGGCAAAGCCGATCACGCTGGCTCGATCGACGTCGACGGGCTGGGAACCTGCGCAGGCAACGATAAAGAGCTGAGCGCACGAATGACGAGCCGTGGAGAGCTGCTGGGCGGTCAGCGCCCACACAGATGTGCCAAAGATTCGCTGCGAATGTTGCTCCGTGAGAGCCGCCAACCGGCAGTAAAGATCAGCGTGCGGGTGTTCATTGTTGAACGGACGGCTGATTTGGGGGCGCACCTCAATAAGCGTGACGTCCTGGACGGCGTCAACGTCGCTTTGCTTCATGCATTCATGATCTCATGCGCAGCGTCGGCATTCCAAGAGTTACGCGTGGATCGGATGCCTCGTTGTGTGCACGCTGAACCTCCTGCCATGCGTCCCCTGCACGGGTACGGCGAACGTCGAAAAGTCCCCCGGTCAGGGCCGAGTCAGCGAGCAGATGGTGAGGCGCACCGTGCGTGACCGTTGCGCGCACCATATCGCCGGGTCGTGGCCTGTCCGCTTCTACAAGAGTGTCGGGCAGGGCGACATGTACCAGTCGGTTATCACGCGCACGCCCCGTGATGCGTTGAGTGGCACCGTCTTTGCGGCCTTGTCCTTCGCTGACGAGGACTTCGACGGCAGTGTCTTCGAGCTTCTCATTGTCCTGCGCGCAGATCTTATCTTGCAGGGCGATAAGACGGCTGTAGCGTTCGGAGGCGACCGCGGGGTCAACCTGGTCGTCGCGATCGGCTGCGGGCGTGCCGGGGCGCGGTGAGTACAGGAAGGTGAAAGCAGATGCGAAGCGTGCTTCTTCGACGACTTCGAGGGTCTGCTCGAAATCTTTTTCCGTTTCGCCGGGGAAGCCGACGATGATGTCGGTCGTAATAGCCGCGTCGGGCATTGCTGCGCGAACGCGTTCCAAAATGCCCATGAATTTCTTGCGACGGTACGAGCGGCGCATCTGGCGCAGCACCGTGTCTGAGCCTGACTGCAATGGCATGTGCAGGGATGGCATGACGGTGGGTGTCTGAGCCATCGCCTCGATGACGTCATCAGTGAAAGCTGCCGGGTGAGGGGAGGTGAAGCGTACGCGCTCAATTCCATCGACTGCGCCGACTGTGCGCAGCAGATCAGCGAAGGCTCCTCTGTGACCGAATCCCACACCGTAGGAGTTGACGTTTTGCCCCAGCAGCGTCACTTCGATAGCGCCTTGTGCGACAACTGCTTCGACTTCCTGGAGGATCTCACCTGGCCTGCGGTCGCGTTCCTTTCCGCGCAGATGCGGCACGATGCAGAATGTGCAGGTGTTATTGCATCCGACAGAGATCGACACCCATGCCGCATACACGGATTCGCGGTGTGTGGGCAGCGTCGATGGAAAAACCTTCAGCGATTCTTCGATCTCAACTGCTGCTTCCTGGTTGTGTTCAGCGCGCCGCAACAGTGCGGGCAGAACATCGATGTTGTGTGTGCCGAAAACGGCGTCGACCCAAGGTGCGCGTTCCACAATACCGCCGCGCATTTGCTGAGCCAGGCACCCGCCCACTGCGATCTGCATGCCGGGGCGTTCACGTTTGACCTGGGCGAGCTGGCCAAGATTTCCGAACAGACGAGTCGCAGCGTTTTCTCTGACCGAGCAGGTATTGATGACCACCACGTCAGCGCCCATGTCGCCGGCATCAGTGGCGCGTGCTGCAGCTTCGGGTACTTGTGAGACGGGAACCAGTCCATACTCTTCCAGTAGTCCCGCCATGCGTTCTGAATCATGCTCGTTCATCTGGCATCCGAGTGTGCGCACCGCGTAGGTACGTGGCAGTGCAGACGGTGCGGCTGGCGCGGAAAGATCGGTCAAAGAAGTCATCGTCTGAAGATTCTACTCAACAATGCCTTACTCCACCCTGTTGGGTTCGTCATGCCCGCGTGTGACCACGTCACTCACCAGCGTGATTGCAGCGTCCACAGCCGCGGTGCGCACCTGTGTGCGTGAGCGGTCAGTGAAGTGATATTCACGCTGCGTGAAGCCTTCTGGAGTGACACAGGCGATGTGGACGGTTCCTGCTTCGTGCCCGTCTGCCGGACCTGGGCCGGCCACGCCTGTGGTGGAGATACCGATATCGGCACCCATCAGGGTGCGTACCCCCTGAGCCATCTGAATGGCCACGTCCGCATCTACCGGACCGGTTCGTGCCAGGTGTGCCCGATCGACACCCAGAATGTCAGCCTTCAGCTCAGTGGCATAGGTACACACGCCTCCGCGCACCGCATCGGATGCGCCTGCAATGTTGACCAGTGTCGAGCACAGGAGCCCACCTGTCAGGGATTCAGCTGTCGCAATCGTCAGGTGTGAGTCGATAAGGTCGTGCACCAGGCGAAAAGTCGCATCATCAGATGTCATCGTCCGATTCTCTACTCCACTCATTCAACGCGGCGCCGACAACGCTGACGCACACGTGAGCCGCATATCCTTTGCGCGCCAGCATACCCGTCAGCCTGCGAAAGGCTTTATCGCGTTCAGCGCCGTCGAGCCCTCGTGACAGCACCGACCGTTTCTTCGCGTCGACAAGTTGTCGAGCCCGCGCCTGTTCATCCTCGTGAGAAATCTCGCTCAGGGCCTCGTTAATCAGCTCCAGCGCAACTCCGCGTTTCGCCAGATCTGCTGCCAGGGCGCGTCCTGCTTTGCCGCCCAGCGAGAAGCGGTCCTTGACGAACATGGCGGCAAACGCGCGATCATCAACCAGTCCAACGCGTTCGAGCCGATCCAGTACGTCATCGGCAACATCACTGGAAAAGCCGCGCGACGTGATGGCCGTGTGCAGTTCGGCGCGTGATCGCGCCCTGGCGTCCAGCTGGCGCAGTGCCACCTCACGTGCCGCTTCAATCGCGACTGTCCCCGTTAAAGAAGCGTTGCGTTCGCGAATTCGCGCCATGCGTTGCGCAGCCGAATCCGCGGTTGCACGCCGACGCTGGTCACCCAGCTCAGGATGGTCTTCGGGATCCGAGTAGTTGACCACGTGCACACACCTTAGAATCCTGCATCTTCGGAGGGGTCAACGGCCGGCTCTGCTGTCTCCGAAGCCTCCTCGGACTGTGTTGATTCTTCTTCGGGAGATGCTTCGATGCCAACGGCCTGCAGGATCTTGTGTTCGATCTCGTCGGCAAGTTCAGCATTGTCAACAAGGAACTGGCGGGCGTTCTCCTTGCCCTGGCCCAGCTGATCATCTCCGTAGGTAAACCAGGAACCTGACTTGCGCACGATGCCGCTTTCCACGCCCATGTCAATCAGGGAGCCTTCACGTGAGATTCCCTTACCGTAGACAATGTCGAACTCCGCCTGCTTGAACGGCGGCGCCATCTTGTTCTTGACGACTTTGGCGCGGGTGCGGTTGCCGACGGGTTGATCGCCATTTTTGAGAGTCTGGATGCGGCGCACGTCGATGCGAACTGAAGCGTAGAACTTCAGTGCCTTGCCACCCGTTGTTGTCTCGGGAGATCCGAAGAACACACCGATCTTTTCACGCAGCTGGTTAATGAAGATCGCAGTTGTCCCTGTGGCCGACAGGACGCCTGCGATTTTGCGCAGCGCCTGGCTCATCAGACGGGCCTGCAGGCCGACGTGCGAGTCACCCATTTCGCCTTCGATTTCCGCCTTGGGAACGAGCGCGGCCACCGAGTCAATGACGATGATGTCAATGCCGCCCGAGCGGATCAGCATGTCGGCAATTTCCAGTGCCTGTTCACCGGTGTCGGGCTGTGAAACCAGCAGGGAGTCAGTGTCCACGCCCAAAGCACGCGCATACTCCGGGTCAAGTGCGTGCTCAGCGTCGATGAACGCAGCGTTTCCACCCGCTTTTTGTGCGTTGGCAACGGCGTGCAGAGCAACGGTGGTTTTACCGGAAGATTCTGGTCCATAGATTTCAACGACTCGACCGCGCGGCAAACCGCCGATGCCCAGTGCGATGTCGAGGGCCAGCGAACCTGTGGGAATGACGCGTACGGGCGGGCGCGCATCGTCGCCCAGTCGCATCACAGATCCTTTTCCGAACTGCTTATCGATCTGCGCGAGTGCCACTTCCAGTGCTTTGTCGCGATCTGTGGTCGCTTGCTGCGCACGCGGGGCTGTTTTCCTGGCCATCGTGTTTCTCCTCGTCGTTGCGGGCTCTCCGCCCAATGGATCAGTCCTGGTCTCGGAATGCGGTCCCCTCGCCGGGGTGCATGAGTGACGATATGCCCGACCATAGGCATTTGGGATTCGTCGCGAGCAATCTGTGGAAAGCTGGAGCGAATCGGGCCACCTGTGGATACAGTAGTGGAACACGTGTTCGATTGTGAAACGACACGCTGATGTCACAAACATGAGCCGCCTCGCCCGTCAATTCTCGCGCAGGCAACCGTTCGGCTCGCCTTCAGCGCTTCTTCTTCGGGCGCCTGTGCACCCAGCGGGCTTCTTCGCCTTTTCCGGTTTCATCGACGAGGGCGTCCCATATCACCTCAACGTCAACACCGGCATCCATCGCCTCACGACCGCTCATTTTCAGCGGGACGAGGTAGAGGTCCTGAAACAGGGAACGCCCCAACGCAGGTCCATAGACCTGGTCAAGGGCGTTCCAGAATTCTGATTTGAGCACGAAGCTGAACCGTTCTAGCTCAGCAGCGCAACCGACATCAAATCATCGGGTACCGTATCGGGCACCGTTGTGCTTTCAATGATCGCCATGCGATCTGACACGGTGCGCAGGACGACCCACAGCGGGACGCCTAGTGCTCCGGTAATGGCTTGCAGCAGTTCAGAGGAGGCTTCTTTCTGTCCCCTCTCAACTTCGGACAGATATCCCAGCGACACCTGTGCCTGAGATGAAACTTCGCGTAAGGTCCGGCCCTGGTCCTGACGCAGTGAGCGCAGCACGTCGCCGATCTCGGTGCGAAGCAGTGGTGCTGTTGCAGTTGTCGTCATGTTCTGACTGTATCCTCTCATTGAACTCACATGCATCCTATGTTCACCAACTGGGAAGTTACTGAACACCAGCTTGCAATGCGCAGGATCATTTCCTTGTCTGATCATTTCAACGCCCTTGACGATGTCTTTATTCCCGGCACTTGACAGATCCCTAATGTGGGGTACGTCTCGATTCGGGGAGTTGGTACTCCCCTGGCCGGCAGCGTCAGTGCGTGATTTCAAATTGTTTGAGCAGTGTGCGGCTGGCGTGCGAGTCTGTGGCCTGTAGCGCCAGGAGCTGCGCGTAGATTCCGCCACTGCGCGCCAGTTCAGCAGGCGACCCGACCTCATCGATCGTCCCGTTCTTCAAGGTGACGATTCGATCCACCGTTGCGATCGTGGACAGCCTGTGCGCGATGATGATCGTCGTGCGCCCATGCATGAGTTCGTCGAGGCCGGCCTGAACCTGCCGTTCAGCTTTGGTGTCCAGGGCTGAGGTTGCCTCATCGAGCACGAGGATCGGCGCGTCCTTGAGCATGGCGCGAGCAACGGAGATGCGCTGTTTTTGCCCACCTGACAGTTTGATGCCGCGCTCACCGATCTGCGTGTCGAAGCGTTCGGGAAGGCGCTCAATGAACGACAGGGCGTTCGCTCGACGCGCCACCTCGACAATCTCGTCGTCCGTAGCGTCGGGTTTGCCGTAGGTGATGTTGTCACGAATCGTGCCGGAGAACAGGCTCGCGTCCTGGAAAACAACACCGATCTGATCGCGCAACGTCTGAGTCGGCACCTGCGTCACGTCATGTCCGCGTACCCTCAGCACGCCTGAATCAGGCGTGTACAGCTTCATCAGCAGGTTGATCATCGTGGTCTTGCCACCACCTGACTCACCCACAAACGCGATGCGTTCACCTTTGCGAATAGCGAGGGAAATATCGCGCAGGACTGTCTCGTCGGTGTAACCAAAGTTGACGTGGGAGTACTCGACGTATGGATCCTCGCTGGACCAGTCGATTGTCTCGTGCACGGCGGTCAGCGGCTCGTCGGGTTCTGACATGACTTTGAAGTACTCGTTGGAGCCCGTGATCGCTTTTTGCAGGGTGTCCACGTAGTAGCTCATCGACGTGACGGGCTGCTTGGCCATGTTGATCAGCTGGATCAGCAGCACCATTGATCCAACGGAGAAGGCGCCGCGAGCAGTTTGGATGAAGATAATCAGGTAGACCGCGAAGAACACCAGGTCCAGGCACACGCGACGAAGAATGTCCATGCGGTGCCAGTAAGCAGACTGGGAGCGCGTGATGCTGATTGCGTCGTCGTAGTGCCCGTCGAAGGTATCCAGTTCGGAGCGCTCGCGCGTATAGGACTTCACGACGCGAAGCTGGCCGATAACTTCAGCGAAACGGCCACCCGAGATGTCGTAGTGCTCGTTCTTCTGATGCTCCCACACCTGCCATTTCACCGAGGTCAAAGCTGTAAGCCAGACGAACAGCGGGTAGATGATGAACAGGCACAACGCCAGCCACGGCGAATGCAGGCCAGCCACCACCAGCACCGTGACGACAGTGAGGATCGTGGTGAAAAACGAATTGGCGAATACCTGCAGGAAGTCAGCCACCGAAGTGATTGAACGGTTCAGGCGCGAAATAATCGTGCCGGTCAGCTCGGAATCAAAATAGCGCTGCGGCAGGCGCAGCAGTTTCGAAAAATAGTTGTGCGACAGGATCGCACGGATCCTCGTGCTCATCTGGTCACCCATATAGCCGGTGACGTTCGTGATCAACGAGTTCAGCACCATGAGTGCGAGCAGTCCAACGGCCAGCCACACCAGAGTGGTGATCGTCGCGTTCGACTTGCCGCGGATCATGTCCACGACGATCTGCGTGCCCTGCGCGATGACGAAGGGGCTGAGCAGGGAGGTCACCGTCGTGACGATGGCGCCGATGATAATGCCGACGTAGAGCGGCCACAGTGACCGGGCACTTGACAGGATCCGCCAGATATTCTTCATGTCTGAGATGACACCTAATGTTTGCCGAACAGTTTGACGCTTTCGATCACGTAGCCGGCTCCACTCCACAATGTGGCGATCAGAGTCAGTGCTGCAACGACGACCATGAACCATGATCCCGGCATAACGATGTTCGAAAAAGTGGACCAGGGCAGCAGCAGGATGAAGATCAGGAACATTTGCAACAAGGTCTTGAACTTGCCTGCAAGCGATGCAGCAACGACAACTGAGCGTTTGAGCAGGAGTGCACGCAACACCGTCACGCCTAGTTCTCTTGCCGCAATGACGATGGTGAACCACCACGGGAGGTAACCCGCGATGCTCAGCATGATGAAGGCGCTCAAGGTCAGTGCCTTGTCGGCAATCGGATCCATGATCCGGCCGAAATCGGTAATGAGGTCCTGCGAGCGGGCGATGTGCCCATCGAGCTGGTCGGTGACGCCGGCAATCACGAACACGCTGACCGCCCACCAGTGCAGGTTCCAGTCATGCTGCAGCATCAAGATGATGAGGATGGGCACCATGATGAGGCGAAAAACAGTCAGGATGTTGGGAACATTGACCCAGGAGCGCTTCGGCCCCTCATCCAACATCGAGACGTTTTCCGGTGCTGACTTCATCATGATGAATCCTATCGTGTTCAGCGACCAGTCAGTTGCCAGGCGTCTTCATTTGGACCTGACCCGTCGTCATAGTCCTTCTCATCGACCCAGTCATCAGGTGCGCCGATGCTGGTCAGGTCCCGGTGAGGGTGGGCGAACGGCCCTGCATGTGAGTCATGACCCATTGAGTCGCCGTACGCGTCAGGTGCGTGATCAGCGGACGAGGGCGCGCCGTGGTAGCCGCCCCGACTGGAGGCCGGATCGGCAGGTTGTTCCGGTTCGGAAGCATGTACGGAATCCGTTTCCCCGCGCAGCATTGCCAGCACGTCCGGCAAGGACTCAGGTGGAACCAGCACTTCGCGCGCCTTGGATCCTTCGGACGGGCCGACAATTTCGCGCGATTCCAGCAGATCCATCAATCGTCCTGCGCGCGCGAACCCGATGCGCAGTTTGCGCTGCAGCATGGAGGTGGAGCCCAGCTGAGTGGAAATCACCAGTTCGGCTGCCTGCAGCAGATCCTCAAGATCATCACCAATATCCTCAGCAACCTTCGGCTTCTTCGCAGGTGCCGTGACGTCTTGACGGTACTGCACTTCCATCTGCTCCTTCACATGCGTGACAACAGCATGGATTTCAGATTCAGTGACCCACGAGCTCTGAACGCGCAAAGGTTTCGCCGCACCCGCCGGCAGATACAGGCCGTCACCTTGACCGATCAGCTTTTCAGCACCGGTCTGGTCCAAAATCACGCGCGAGTCAGTTTGCGAGGCTGTTGCGAACGCGAGACGAGAGGGAACATTAGCTTTAATGCCGCCGGTGACCACGTCCACCGACGGGCGCTGGGTGGCCAGCACCAGGTGAATGCCGGCCGCACGTGCCAGCTGTGTAATGCGCTGAATGGACGCTTCCACGTCACGAGGCGCCACCATCATCAGGTCCGCCAGCTCATCGACCACGACCAGCAGGTACGGGTAGGGCTTGAGCGTGCGATCCAGTCCCGGCAGCGCGTGCACCTGCCCGGACAGCACGGCCTTGTTGAAGTCGTCAATATGACGGAACTTGTATGTGTGCAGGTCGTCGTAACGCCTGGTCATCTCTTCAACAACCCATTCAAGCGCTTCGGCGGCTTTCTTCGGATCCGTGATGATCGGTGCGATCAGGTGCGGTATTCCGTCATAGACCGTCAGTTCCACACGCTTGGGGTCCACCAGAATCATGCGTACCTGCTGCGGAGTGGCGCGCATCATGATGGACGTGATCATCGAGTTGATGAAGCTCGACTTACCCGAACCGGTCTGGCCTGCAACCAGCAGGTGCGGTGTCTTGGCCAGGTTGGTGACAACGTAGCCACCCTCGACGTCCTTACCCACACCGACCATGAGCGGGTGGTGATTGCGCTTGGCGACACCGGAGCGCAGCACGTCACCCAATGCGACCGTCTCGCGGTCAGGGTTCGGGATCTCCACACCGATGGCGGACTTGCCGGGAATCGGTGAAATGATGCGCACGTCTGCTGTTGCCACAGCGTAGGCAATGTTCTTCGACAGGTTCGTGATGCGTTCGACCTTGACGCCCGGACCCAGCTCGACGACGTATCGAGTCACCGTGGGGCCGCGCGAAAAGCCTGTCACTGTGGCGTCGACGTTAAATTCGGTCAATACGCGCTGCAGGGCCTCGATGATCTGATCGTTCGCGGCAGAACGCGTCTTGTGCGGCGCGCCGCGGACCAGAAGGGATTCGTCAGGCAGCGTATAGGAAATCGACTCGTCGAGCTCGGGCTGGAAGGAACTGGCAGGCGGCTCGGTCGTGGGCGGTGCGGCCAGTATGGAGGTCTCCTCCCCTGCTCCCGTATCTGCCTGCGGCAGGACCTGGGTTGCTGCTTCTGGTTCGTGGTCTGACGAGGGGGGCGCCGTTTCCTCGATGTCCTGGTGTTCTGACACATTCGGGACGGCGTGTGCGCTCTCGTGTGCACGGCGGAATGCTTCATCCGCGTCGTAGGAATCCAGCTGAGCGGTGGCCGCAAGCTCGTCCTCGTCACTATCGACATCGTCTGCATCAATGCGTTCACGCTGGTCCTGGCGTGACAGGATGCGCCACCATGAGCGCAGCACTGCGGGAATGTCACTGATCCGCGTGCGGGTGGCGAGCAGAAGTGAGTACAGGGCGAGCAGCACCAAAATAGGGATTGCGCCCCAGGGTGACAGCAGCTGAGCCAGCGGGCGTCCGATGAACCAGCCGGCAAGCCCTCCGGCTGCTTCGATCCGGTCGAAGGAATCGATGTTCGGGTTTCCCGCGGTGATGTGGGTGATGCCCGCGATCGACATGGCCATGCCGATTCCACCTGCAATGTGGTGTGGCAGCGCGTGCTGGCCGGAGCGCGCCTTGATGAGCTCGATCGACAGGGCGACGAACACGATCGGCACCAGAACGGAGAACAGTCCGACCAGGCCGGCTACCGCGTGATGCACGATCATTCCTGCGGTTCCGGAAATGCCGAACCATTCACGCAGGGCGATGATAATGGCCAGCCCACACAAGATGAATGCCAACGCGTCGCGTTTAAGCTGAGGGTCCGTAGCGCGCCACTGCTCGTGTGCGCTGCGAACCGCGTGGCCTGTTGCCGACGCTGCCCGCGCCAGGCCGCCTGGGCGTGCCGGAGCGTTCTCGGCGCGTGCAGAGGAGCGCCCCGAGGTTCGAGAGCTGCGAGTACGCGAAGATGATGCAGATTTTTTGGCCATGATACTTCGACGCTACCGCGAACGCTTTCCGATCCGTTTCAGACGCGCCGACTGACGCGCCAGATCGCCTTACATGGAGTATTTCACGCGTTTTTCCCGCAGGACTTCCTCGATCTGGCTGCGCGTGGGCACCGGCAGTGCCGATTCATGTGAAATGGTCACCGCTGCCGCGGCGTTGGCAATGCGGCATGCTTCGATCAGGTCGTGCCCCTCCAGCAGTGCGGCCGACATGATCGCGATATGCGTATCGCCCACACCGACCGTGTCAACGGTAATGGAGTCGAATGCGGGAATCTGTACGCGCGGCGAGTTCTCATCGACCTGCACTTCGCACCCCATCACGCCCAGGCGACGCACAATTGCGGCGTCGGGGCGTATGACATGTCGAATCGCAGTTCCCGGCTCAGTAGTTGCCAGAATCCGGCTCAACGTGGAGGCCTGGCGGATATTCATGGTCAGAACGTCCACGCGTTTCAGCAGTCGCCGCCACGCCCACACCGGAACCTGCTCCACAGCCGGTGACACGGAGACAACCAGCGTGACATCATCGGGCAGGTCTGCTCCCCATCCGGACAGGACGCGCGCACTGGACTCGTTGACCAGGTCAGCGCCACCGATATGGACAAGGTCCCCCTCGTGCAGCTCAATACGGTCGAGGGCGGCGCGCGATGGCTCAGATTCAACGCCTGACGTAGCGACGGACGTGGTCGAGCCGTCGTTTTCCACCAGCATGATGGCAGCGCCGATGTCGCCCACCAGTTCATCAGTCACGATCTGGACGCCAGCGTGGGCAAGCTGGCGGCGCACGGTGAAGGAGTTCGGTCCGGTTCCCAGTGGTGAGGCCAGCAGCGCGGGGATCCCGTAGGCTGCCACGGCTGACAGCGTGGTGAAACCACCTCCCGGTCGTGACATGGCGCTGTCTGCCCGCACGGATGTTCCCCGCTCGGGGATGTGATCAACGTGCAGCGGGAGCGACAGCACGATGGAATCTGTCGAGATGAAACGACCGGTCATGCCATTACCGTACCTTCTGTTCCTGCGTGAGTCATAGGACGCACATATGGGAACGCCAGAATCTGACGAATCGTGCTGCCGGTCAACAACATGACCAACCGATCCATTCCGATTCCCACACCTCCGGTCGGCACCAATCCCAGGTCGAGGTCATCGAGAAATGCCGTGTCGATGCTCATTGCCTCAGGGTCTCCCGCTGCTGCCGCCAGCGACTGTTCAACGAAACGTTCGCGCTGGTCAATAGGGTCTGTCAGCTCTGTGTAGGCCGTGCCTAACTCCATGCCAAAAGCCACCAGGTCCCACCGTTCGGCAAGACGGGGGTCGTCGCGATGTTTGCGGGTCAGTGGCGAAGAGGATGCTGGGAAGTCGCGGTAGAACGTCGGCTGAACCGTTTGCGCTTCAACTAGGTCATCGTAGAGTACCGCGATCAGTGCTCCGTGGTCGACAACGGGTGGTACGTCAATGCCGTGCGCGTGACAGAGGCCGATCAGCTCATCATCGTCCGAATCCGGTGTCACTGTGGTGTTCGTGGCAGCACTGATCGCCTCATGGACACCAATCACAGGCCACTCACCTGACAGGTCGTATTCGACCATGTCTACACCGTCGTAGCGGCACACCGTCTGCAATCCCTCGGTACCGAATGACCCTGCCGGCCGCAGACATACGCATTGTCCGTTGACTTCCAGGGCGCAGCGTTGGATGAGTTCCTGGGCCAGATGACGCATCGTTGTGTAGTCGCCGCCCGCTCGGTAGGCCTCCAGGGAGGTGAACTCGGGATTATGGGTCATGTCCGCCCCCTCGTTCCTGAAGGAGCGTCCCATTTCGAAAATGGCGTCCATACCCGCCACAGCCAGTCGCTTCAAGTACAGTTCGGGAGCTATCCGCAAGAATACGTTGGAACCATAGGCATTCAGGTGTGTAATAAATGGCCGAGCGTTCGCCCCGCCCTTAATCGGATGCAGGATTGGCGTTTCCACTTCGGTAAATCCGTTGTGCGCCAGCACAGCGCGCGTAGTGGCCATCACGCGCGAGCGTTTGCGCAGAAGATCCACCGCAGTGGAGTCTGTCAACAGATGTGTCACACGCTGGCGGGAGCGGGTCTGAGCATCCAGCGTCGTGCCGTGGGCAGGCAGAGGACGCAGCGATTTTGCCGCCATCGTCCACGTTGCCACCCGCACCGTCGGCTCGCCAAAGCGTGTACGACCTGGGTGCCCTGTTACTGCCACCGAGTCTCCGATGTCACACAGGCCCCACAGTTCGAACACTGCCGGTTCCGTCGTGGATTGTTCCAGCATGATCTGAATCGTCTGCCCGCCTCGGTCAAGGTCGGCGAAGATGATGCCGCCATGATCTCGGATGGCACGGATGCGCCCACCGGTAGTGACCTCGTCAGGGGACCAGGTATCATCGGCACACTGCCGCGCTTGAGCGCGCACCTGATCAGGGAGAAGCCCCAGCGACAGTGACGGAGGCCACGGTTCCATGCCGCTTTGGCGCAGACGCTCAGCCTTGGAGCGGCGGACGCGTTCTTGCTCCGTGAGTGCACGCTGCGGCACAACAGCCTGATGGGCTTCCTGCTCGATGGCGTGCACTGCCCTGCGGTGTTCGTCATCAATGCCCCATGACTGTCCATGGTCAATGTCAGCCCATACGGGCAGGAAACCCTCTAGTCCACCGGCTGCAGCCAGAACATGTGTGATTTCTGCGAACGTGCGATAGCACATATAACGAGGAAACCACTCGGGGCGGTAGCGGGAATTGGATTCATACAGGGACTCGAGCTGCCACCATTTGGATGCGGCGCGCATGATGCGCCGGAGCAGCCGGGCACGCCACGTGGCATCAACCGCCTCGCCCTCGCGAAAAATACGACGGAACATCGCAAAGTTCAATGAGATCGCGTTGATCGGCCCGTCAGCGCAGTCCGTTATCAGGGCGACAATCATGGCTTCAATGATGCCGTTTGTCGCTGTAGCTGATCGACGCATCAGGTTCAGTGACAGCCCCGTATTGCCCCACGGCACGAATGTCAGAATTGCTTCGATAGTGCCGTCACCTGCGCGGGCAACGACTACTCGTGTGCGTGAATCCACCGGGTCGAACATGCGGTCCAGCGCCATGGAAAAGCCGCGTTCGTCGCCTCTGCGATACTCGTTGGCGACCCGTTCCAGGCAGCAGCGTTCCTCGGCGTCGATCTCTCCGAGTTGGCGGATCGAAATATCGATACCGGCGCGTGCCACTCGGCGAACCGCATGGGCAAGATCTTTCATGTAGGGATCACGCAATTCGAAGTCGCGGACGTGGACGATTGCTTCATCCCCCATGGCTCGCACGGCAAACCCCTGCTGTCGGTAGGCACGCGCTCCTGATTCGGAGGCAGAAAGAACGGCCGGAATCCATCCGAAGCGGGCGCAACGCAGACGCCACTGCGCGATCGCGTTCTGCCATGATTGGGGATCACCCAGCGGGTCGCCGGCAGCCATGCAGACACCAAACAGAACCGAATAGGATACGCCGGCACGTTGATCTGTTGACAGCACCAGGGACCGGTCACCACGGGTTGCGAAGTACCCGAGCGAATCTGTTCCCCAACGGGCCAGCAGTTCGCGCGTTTTCAGGTCATCTCCGCAAGTGCGTCCCGGCGTTTTCTGCCCGCGCAGGAAGTAGGCCAGTGCCAACAGATAGATCAGCGCTGACCATAAAGACAACGCCAGTGCAAGGGGGCGCGGCCCTATCGGCTCGCTACCGTCGGTCAGTGTCAGCGACACGAAGCCCAGAGAACGCGAAATCACCCATCCGGGTCCAGCAGTGGTATGCGACCACGGTCCCCACGTCACCAGCACAATTCCCCACACGATCGAAGTGCTGATCCCTGTGACCAGAATGACCAAGGCACCGACGAGGGACCCGCGCACAATGTGCGAGGGAAACGAGGCCCGATAGTGCAACAGCGCCACCATCACGATGAGCGCCACGAGCGGCGAGATCAGTAAGGACGGCATATCTAGCCACACAGCGCTACCGTCCGCAACGAAAAGGATGATGAACAACACGGACGTGAGGGCGCCAATGATCTGGAAAAAGGCGATGGCCCATAGTACGACGCGTTTTCGTCGCGATGCGGCCAGCGCGATTGACCCACACACTACTGCTTCGAACAGGCCGGCACCCGACGGCAAGTTCAACGCGCTCGTGATCAACATGCCGATTTCAACGACGCGCGGAGCGATCAGGTGGATCAGCACCGACAGAAGGGACCAGATCATCGTAATGGCGTAAATGTCCGAGACGATGGTCGGTATTCTCAGCGCGCGGGCGGTGGCCTGCTCGCTGGCTGGTGGAAGCGGACTGCGTTTCGATGTGGACGGTGTTACGTTCACTGCTCGACCACGACAGGCACAATCATCGGGCGGCGACGCAGCTTGCGCGCCACCCACCTGCCCAGAACGCGCCGCATGGCCTGTTGCAGTTTGTAGGGATCCTGTCCTCCTGGCGCTGCTGCCTGGCGCAGTGCGTCATCCACATCAGGCAGGATCTCGTCGAAAACAGAATCGTCCTCAGCCATGCCGATCGCGCGGATCGTCGGCGGTGCGAGCACCATCCCTGAATCATGTTCCACCACGGCGTACACGCTGATGAACCCTTCGGCTCCCAGCGTGCGACGCGTCTCGAGTTCGTCGTCCGAAATTTCACCGATCGAGCGTCCGTCGACGTAGATGTATTCACATGGAACCGCGCCCACAACGCGCGCTTTCCCATCGATCAGGTCAACGACCACGCCGTCTTCAGCCAGCACGACATTTTCCGGGGAGACACCTGTCTTGACGGCCAGCTGTCCGTTGGCCACCAGGTGGCGGATCTCGCCGTGAATCGGCATGACGTTGGCGGGCTGCACGAGGTTGTAAGCGTAGATGAGTTCACCGGCAGAGGCGTGACCGGACACGTGAACCTTCGCATTGGCCTGGTGCACGACTTTTGCGCCCAGTCGAGTCAGGTCGTTGATGACCCGATAGACCGAGTTTTCATTGCCCGGGATCAGTGAGGAAGCGAACACCACAGTGTCGCCCGGTTCGATCGTGACGAATCGGTGCGATCCTACGCTCATGCGTGACAGCGCGGCCATCGGTTCGCCCTGCGAGCCGGTCGCCATGTAGACGCGCTGCTCTGGAGGCAGCTCCCCTATCATCGAGCGTTCGATCAGGACACCCTCGGGAATTGACAGGTAGCCTTTTTCTTCCGCGATGCGCATATTGCGTTCCATTGACCGTCCCACGAGGGCAACCCTGCGTCCACTGCGCGCCGCCGCATTGATGACCTGTTGGACGCGGTGCACGTGTGAGGCGAAGGAGGCCACAATGATCTGGCCGGTCGCATCTGAGAACACCTGGTTGAGGACGGGGCCGATTTCGCGTTCAGGAGTGATGAATCCTGGCACCTCGGCGTTTGTGGAGTCCACCATGAACAGGTCGACGCCTTCTTCGCCGAACCGGGCGAATGAACGCAGGTCGGTCAGGCGGTGGTCGAGGGGCAACTGGTCCATCTTGAAGTCGCCGGTCATCAGAACTTTGCCGGCGGGAGTGCGCACGAACACTGCGAGCGCATCCGGAATGGAGTGCGTCACCGCAATAAATTCCAGGCTGAACGGGCCGACCTCGGCAGTGTCATGTTCATCTACGACGTTCAGGGGTGGGTTCTCCAGGCGGTGCTCGCGCAACTTGGGCTCAACGAACGACAATGTCAGGTCCGACCCATAGATCGGGATGTCAGAGCGCAGTTTGAGCAGGTAGGGGACGGCGCCGATGTGATCTTCGTGGCCGTGGGTCAGTACCATCGCCTCCACATCGTCGAGGCGCTCCTCAATCCACGAGAAGTCAGGCAGAATCAGGTCAACACCTGGCTGACTTTCTTCGGGGAAGAGAACGCCGCAGTCGACGATGAGCAGCTTTCCGTCATATTCGAGGACGGTCATGTTGCGGCCGACCTCACCGAGACCACCGAGGGGCACGATCCGCAGGGCGCCCGCGGGTAGGGGTGCCGGTTCGGTTAAGTTTTCGTACAGGGACTTCATGGGGCAAGTGTCTCACGCATTGGACCGCGCTGAAAGCGGCGGCGCGCGTCCAGATGTTTTCCCACGCTATTTCACAGCAGGTTCATGCGTTCCATGACCTGACGCAGGCGCGTGAGCTCCTCATCAGATGCCGGCACGAGCGGCAGGCGGACGGCCGGTGTGTCGATGATTCCCTGCAGTGCCAGTGCGGCCTTCGCCATCACTGTCCCTTGTCCACCTCCCATGATGGCGTCGACCAGTGGGCGTAGTTCGAAGTGGATTTCGCGCGCTTCCCACACCTGGCTGTCATCCAGAAAATCAATCATCCGGCGGTACTGGGCGGCGGCAACGTGGGCAACCACTGAGATCAGTCCTGATGCGCCGGCCACCAGCCAGTTGAAGTTCTCACCGTCATCGCCTGAGTAGTATTCCAACCCTGTGCGATGCATACGTGCCGATCCTCGTTCCACCTGACCGGTCGCATCCTTCACGCCTTTAATGCGGTCGTATTGGGCCAGCTCATCGAACGTCTCGTCGCTGAACGCCAGGCCGGTGCGCCCCGGAATGTCGTAGAGCATGATCGGCAGGTCGGTCGCGTCCATTATGGCGCGCACGTGCGCAATCAGTCCAGCCTGGGAAGGACGGTTGTAGTACGGGGAGACGACCAGCAGACAGTCAGCTCCGCATGCCTGCGCTCCTTCCGCGATGCGCACGGCGTGAGCAGTGTCGTTCGAGCATGCGCCGCACATGATGTGAGCGCGCTGCCCCACAGCTTCCTTGACAGCTCTGGTCAGTTCGTCCTTTTCAGGTTGGTGGGTGGTCGGTGATTCACCCGTCGTACCCGACAGAAGGATCGTGTCGCATCCGTCGTCGACCAGTTTGGTGGCCAGCTTGGCTGCTGCCTCGGCATCAAGTGAGCCATCCTGGTGAAAAGGGGTCACCAGTGCGGGCGCGAGGGATCCGAATGTACGTGACGGAAGATGTTTCATGTTTCACAGTCTAGGAGATGGCGTCACGAGGGGCCGCGTTGTTTCAGTTGGTGGATTCTGCAGGGTGGTCGCACCCTTCAGGGCCGCGAGCACCGGCACTGTCTGCTTGCGCATTCGGCCTGCCACCGTCACCTGATCCCGCGGAGTCGAGTCCTGCCCACCACAGGTGCTGCGTCATCGGCGTTCCTGCCACATCGAGCCGTCTGAGCAGCCCTGCCGGCGCAAAACCTGCTGACTGGAAGAATCTGACGCGCGCTTCATCGTTGGGGCTGATCCACACCTGGAGACTGCGGGCAGACAGCCCCGCTTCCCGCGCGGTATCCACAATCGCGGCCAGCATGCGGGAGGCGTGTCCAGAGCGCCTGAATCTCTCGTCCACGTCGAGGGCGGCCAGCTCAAGGCCGTCTGGAATATCAGGTGCCTTCGCATGGTCAATGTGATGGGACGGTGCCGGCTGTGCGACCACGAACCCGACAACGCGGGTGCCGTGCAGCGCCACCATTGTGGAGCATCCCGGCGGTGGTATGCGTGAGAGCGTGTCATTCCAGGCGCGCTGCACCTCCAGAGGCGAAACGTCGACGGATGCTCCCCCTACGGCGCGGGCAACGCTGCGTAGGGATGCGACCTGAATGGCAGCAATGTCGGCTGCATCCGGGGCGGTTGCGGGGCGTACTGAGACGCGGCTATCAGCGTTGCTCATAGTGTCATGAGCTGATCGACACCGACGGTCAAACCAGGCTGTTCGTGCACGTGACGGATAGCGAACAGGACGCCGGGCATGAACGATGCGCGGTCAAAGGAATCGGTGCGGATGACGAGCTGCTCGCCCTCGTTTCCCAGCAGGATTTCTTCATGTGCGACCAGTCCACGCAGCCGCACGGCGTGCACGGGGACACCGTCAATGACGCCGCCGCGAGTTCCTTCAGGGTCGGTGCGGGTCGCATCGGGCATCGGATCGCATCCTGCTTCGCGGCGGGCACGGGCAATGTGTTCGGCTGTGGCGCGAGCCGTTCCCGAGGGTGCGTCCAGCTTGTTCGGATGGTGCATCTCGATCACTTCAGCCGATTCGAAGTACGGCGCGGCCATTTCGGCAAATTTCATCGCCAGAATTGCTGACATCGCAAAGTTCGGCGCGATGATGACGGATCTACCTGCGCGTTCGGCGTGCTCCGCGACGCGCCCGCGAGACTCATCGGTCCAGCCCGTTGTCCCCACCACGACGTTTACGCCGCAGTCCAGCAACGCATGCACATTATCTTCTGTCACGGCCGGAGCGGTGAAATCAACAGCGACCGTCGCCTGGTTGAGTGTGTCAGTGGCGATCTGGTCATCGACATCGATGCGCGCGACAACCTCCATGTCTGGTGCTGCGCTGACGGCCTCAACGACGGTCGCACCCATGCGTCCTCGAGCACCAACGACTGCAACTCGCAGTGTGTTCATCTCTCCTCCTTCGCCGCGGTGGCCTGCGGCTGTCTTAGCTGCGCGCGTTCGGCAGCACGACCGCGCGGCCCTGCTCGGCGTTGACCAGCTCAGCTGCCAGCGCTCGCACGTCTTCCTGGGTGACTGCGTTGATGCGGGCCAAGCCCTGATCGACCGTGAAATACGTGCCGGTCAGCTCGGCGTTACTCAGCCGGCCCATCCGTGACAGGTTATCTTCCAGCCCCAGGGCGATCGCGCCGCGCACGTGTCCACGTACCCGAACGATCTCTTCCTCGGTCGGCCCGTCAGAAGCCAGAGCCTGCAGTTGTTCGTTCATGAGCTGTTCAACCTGCTCCACGTGTGCGGGCGACGTACCGGCATACATCCCGAATGCGCCGGCATTCGAGTAGCGCATGTTGAAGGCATATGTCGTGTAAGCCAGGCCGCGTTTTTCACGGATCTCCTGGAACAGGCGTGACGACATCGATCCGCCCAGGATAGACAGCAGTACTGACATCGCAGGGATGCGGTCATCACCGACCTGCAGCGCAGGGCATCCGACGATCACATGAGCCTGTTCGACGTCGCGGTGACGTTCCTGGACAGTGGGTTGTGCCAGCTGTGCCGGTGTTGTGTCACGCCTGGGAGCAGGTCCGAGGCCTCCCTCGTCCCCACGCCACCCTGCCCGGTCGAGCGAAGCAGCAACGAGGTCGACGATGTGGTCGTGTTCAACGTTTCCGGCAACGGAGACGATGAGGCGGTCTGGACCGTAATGGGACTGGTAGTGCTCCCACACGTCGTCACGGCTGACGGCTCGGATTGCTTCAGGAGTTCCGCCGACCGGTTTGCCCAGCGTTGTGTCACCGAAAACAGCGGCAGCGAATGCTTCGTGGACTGCATCGAGCGGTGAGTCCTTCGCCATCGCCAGTTCGTCAAGGATCACGCCTTTTTCCACGTCGAAGGCGTCGGGCACCAGCGATGAGGAGGTCACCATGTCGGTGAGGACACTTAGCGCCATATCCACATCCGCGTCACGCACCCGCGCATAGTACTGCGTGTGTTCCTTGTCGGTTTCCGCGTTTGTTTCACCGCCGACCGCGTCGAATGCGACCGCAATATCGAGCGCAGTCATCGTTGGTGTGCCTTTGAACAGCAGGTGCTCCAGGAAGTGTGTGGCTCCAGCGTGAACAGGGCTTTCGTCGCGCGAGCCGACCGGCACACACAGCCCGATTGCCGCTGAGCGCGTGGCGGGGACGTGCTGAGTGATGATTCTGACGCCGCGTGGCAGGATCGTGCGCGTCACCGTCGTTTCATCATCGCTGACGGTCATTGACGAGGCCGCTGCCTGCGCGCCGCCGAGTGGAAGATCGATACCAGTTATGGTTGGTGCGGTCACTAACGAGATTCCTTTGGTGCATTCGTTGATGTGCCATTTGACGCGGATGGCGTAATTGACGAGTCGGGCAGGTCAAGCGGGTCGGTACCCTGGCGCGCCTGCTTCGACGTCATCTTGGAGCCTTCAGTTGTGGAGGCGCCGACAGGTGCGATGTCTTGTGGCGGATCGCTTTCCAGGCTCGAGCGGGATTTGTGCGGAGCCGTTGTGCGTGTTTTGGCGCTTGCCGTCTTGTCGTTGCGACTGGCTGAGGTGTCAGCGTTGGACTCCTTGGCGCTGGTGCCCAGGTGCTTTTCCGACGGGATGCCGCCGGTGAGTGCGATGATCAGAGCGATCAGAAGTGCGAGAGCCATGATGGCGAAGAACCACGTCATCCATCCGAATCCCACTTCAATACCCCATGCAGATGTTGCGGCGCTTGCGATTCCGACGATCACGGCGGCGGCAACCGTCATGCACAATGCCCACATATAGAAGCTGCGTGGTGACTGGCGGGTGATAGCGCGCGCAAAGCCGAGAACGGTGGCAACCAACAGAGCTGGGCAGGCGATGACAATGATGCTGCCGACCGTCATCGGTGCGACGTAGCCGGGGTCTGCGGTTTCAATGCCGCCGGTGGACATCAGTATCAGCCATGCCAGCGTATCCAAGACAAAAAGGGCGCCGAATAAGACCGGATCCGTGAAGCGCTTCATGAGCTGTCCTTTCGTTGGTTCGCAGCTGTGTTGCACGCGTCAGACTTAGCTTATGCCATTGAGCCGCGGCGCACCTGCCTGTGACCATACCGGCGTTGTTCGAGGCAGGCCTTCGGCCAGCCCACGAAGAAGGCGCGGCACCCTCAGTCGGGTGCCGCGCCTTGCCGAGTCAGCATCACTCAGCGTTCAGACTTATTCAGCGTTCTCACTTACTCAGCATCGTCGGAGGAGTCAGTGGAATCTGACTGATCCTTCGAGTCTGCGTCGTGAGAGCCGCCCTCGTCGTTGTGATGACGACGGGTGCGGGTGCGCTGGCGACGCTCTCCACGGCCGCGTCCGCGACCGCGTCCGGAGCGCTCTGAACGATCATCCTGGTCCTTGTCGGACTGTCCGGACTTGTCCTTACGCGGTTCCGGCTCGAATTCAGCGGCCTCTCCGTCAACGACGGCATGCAGAGACAGCTTGCCACGGTCACCGATTTCAGCGATCTCAACCTCGATCTGCTGGCCCACCTGCAGCACATCATCGACAGATTCGATGCGCTTGCCACCGACCAGGCGACGAACCTGCGAAATGTGCAGCAAACCGTCCTTGCCTGGCGTCAGGGAGACGAATGCGCCGAAGGATGTCGTCTTGACGACGGTGCCGACGAAGCGCTCACCCACCTCAGGCATCTGCGGGTTTGCGATCTGGTTGACCATGGTGCGTGCCGCTTCTGCAGAAGCACCATCGGAGGAAGAGATGAACACTGTGCCGTCATCTTCGATGACAACTTCAGCGCCTGTCTCGTCCTGAATCTGGTTGATCATCTTGCCCTTGGGTCCAATGACCTCACCGATCTTGTCGACCGGAACCTGGACGGTGATGATGCGAGGCGCGTTGGCGGACATCTCATCGGGGCCGTCGATCGCGTCGTGGATCAGCTTGAGGATCGCCAGGCGGGCATCGCGAGCCTGTGCGAGCGCGGAACGCAGGAGCTGTGAATCAATGCCGTCCAGCTTGGTGTCCAGCTGCAGAGCGGTGATGAATTCGCTGGTGCCCGCGACCTTGAAGTCCATGTCGCCGAAGCCGTCTTCTGCGCCGAGGATGTCGGTCAGGGTCACGGCCTTCTGCTCACCGTCAATTTCGCCGGTCATCAGGCCCATTGCGATACCGGCAACGGGTGCGCGCAGCGGCACGCCAGCCTGCAGCAGTGACAACGTTGAGGCACACACCGATCCCATTGAGGTGGAGCCGTTCGAGCCCAATGCCTCGGAGACCTGACGGATGGCGTAGGGGAATTCTTCGCGCGTGGGCAGAACCGGCTTGAGTGCGCGTTCAGCTAGGTCACCGTGACCGATTTCGCGGCGCTTCGGGGATCCGACGCGGCCGGTGTCACCGGTGGAGAATGGCGGGAAGTTGTACTGGTGCATGTAGCGCTTGGAGGTAATCGGGCTCAGGTTGTCGAGCTGCTGCTCCATGCGCAGCATGGCCAGCGTGGTCACACCCAGGATCTGGGTTTCGCCGCGCTGGAAGAGTGCTGAACCGTGGACGCGAGGCAGCAGACCGACCTCAGCGAACAGGGAGCGGATCTCGCGCGGATTACGGCCATCCATGCGGATGCCTTCACGCAGTGTGCGCTCACGAATCGTCTTCTTCTCCAAGGCGCGGAATGCAGCCTTGAGGTCCTTCTCGCCTTCAGGGAACTGTTCCTCAAGTGCTGCCAGAGCCTCGTCGCGCACAGCGTCAACGGCCTCGTCGCGGGCAAGCTTGCCTTCAGTCTTGAGGGCCTCGGCCAGCTTGTCACCCACCTGCTTTTCGAGGGCGTCGTACTCTTCGTCGGTGTAATCAAGGAAGAGCTCAAATTCGCCTGTTTCCTTGGAGGCCTTCTCCGCCACCTTCATCTGTGCTTCGCACAGCGCGCGAATGAATGGCTTAGCGGCTTCCAGGCCGTCGGCAACGACATCTTCAGTCGGCGCGGTGGCACCGTTTTGAATGAGTTCCCATTCGTTCTCGCCGCCGCCGGCTTCCACCATCATGATGGCCACGTCATCCGTGCCGTCCTCGTTGGTGACGATGCGGCCGGCGACCACGATGTTGAACACGGAGCGCTGCAGCTCGGACCAACGCGGGAATGCGACCCACTGGTCATCGATCAGAGCCAGGCGCGTACCACCGATCGGGCCAGTGAAGGGCAGGCCCGCGATCTGGGTGGACATCGACGCCGCGTTAATGGCGAGGACGTCGTATGCGTCATCGGGGTGAACCGCAAGAACGGTCTCAATGATCTGGACTTCGTTGCGCAGGCCCTTGACAAATCCGGGGCGCAGCGGGCGGTCGATGAGACGTGCAGCCAGAATGGCTTCAGTTCCGGCGCGGCCTTCGCGACGGAAGAATGATCCGGGGATGCGGCCAGCAGCGTAGGAACGCTCTTCCACGTCGACGGTCAACGGGAAGAAGTCGAACTGATCTTTGGGATTTTTCCCTGCGGTCGTGGTGGACAGGACGACTGTTTCGTCGTCGAGGTATGCCAGCGTTGAGCCGGCAGCTTGTTGCGCAAGCAGTCCGGTTTCAAAACGGACGGTGCGCTTACCGAATTTGCCATTGTCGATAATGGCTTCGGCAGCGGTGATTTCTTCGCCTTCCATCATGGGCGTAATACTCCATTTCTTGTTCTGGTCATGCGCCCGACGTCGGCCTTCGATCGAAGCCCACGGACCGGCATTTTCTGTTCATGCGTTCCGTAAGCCACTGTCGAAAACCGCTCGTTCAAGGCGCGCATTGTCGAGTCGGGATAGCAAAAGCGGCCCGGTTCCAGGTGGAGCCGGGCCGAGCTTTACTCAGCGACGCAAGCCAAGGCGGTCGATCAGTGAACGGTAGCGTTCAATATCGATGTCCGACAGGTATCCGAGGAGCCTGCGGCGACGACCAACCAGCAGCATCAATCCACGACGTGAGTGGTGATCGTGCGGGTGCGACTTGAAGTGCTCCGTCAGATCCTTGATTCGCTGGCTCAGCAGAGCAATCTGCACCTCGGGAGAGCCTGTGTCGCCCTCATGAGTTGCGTACTCAGCAATGATCTGGTCTTTAACATCTTTACTCAGCGGCACGTGTTCTCCTCAAATGTCTCGCTGCGCGGAGCATCGAAGCTTGTCTTCGTGCAATCCATCCCGCGGCCGATCTAACGGCGAATACAGGCTAACACGCTCCGCCCTCACTTCAGCCTGATCAGGGCGAAAATCACGCTGCGAGCGCGGTGAGATGGCGCACGTTCAGCTTTAATGTCTCATCATAAGAAATTCAGGTGGCGCCTGTTGATCAGGCAGGCTGAAATAACCATATGAGTATTGAATTGGATGGAACAGCGACATGGCTCCCTGCCCTCGAGCATCTCGATCTTCTCGCGGATCCTACCGCGAAGGCACTTCAGGAACTGGCCAAGCGCGAGCCGGAGCTGGCTGCGCAGGCCCTTGTAGCCGACATTGATCCAGACTACGCCGATACCGAGGCGATGACTGAGCACTACCAGATGAATCTGGCTTTGTCGTGTAACTGCGTCCTCATTGCTGGCAAGCGCAACGGTGATGAACGCGTGGCTGCCGCTGTCGTGCGCGCAACGACGCGAGCCGACGTCAACCATGTCATCAAGAAGACACTGGACGTGCGCAAGTGCTCGTTTTGGCCGCAGGACAAAGCAGTGGAAGCCTCCGGCATGGAATATGGCGGCATCACACCTGTGGGCGTGCCGCCACAGTGGCGCCTGCTGCTTGATCCACGCGTGATAGTCGACATGTGTGTCATCGGGTCAGGTCTGCGTCGCTCCAAGTTGGCGGTGCCCGGCGAGTTGCTGGCGGCCCTGCCCGGTGCCGAGGTGATCGAGGGACTCGCACAGCCGGTCAGCGAACAGGCCTGACGAGGCTCACATCCCATGCTGCTGTGAGCGACCACTCACATACGTGCTGTCGCCCTGCTAGCATCACGGTATGGATCCCGACGACGTGACCTTACCGACCAGACTGCATCTGGGCGTCGCCACGTCCTCCCTTCAGATCGAAGGCGGCGACACCCACAACGACTGGCATGACTGGGCTCAAAAGCCCGGCACTATCCGCGACAACTCCGACCCCGCTACTGCGGTCGACCACTGGCAGCATTGGCGCGAGGACATCGAACTGATGCGCAACCTTGGCATTCGCGACTACCGAATGTCCCTGGAGTGGGCGCGCATCGAACCCGAAGAAGGTGTCTTCGACACTGACGCCATTGCCCATTACCGACACGAGCTCGAAGCACTCGTCGAAGCAGGGATTCGACCCCTCGTGACGCTGCACCACTTCTCTAATCCGTGCTGGTTTGCCCAGCGAGGTGAATTCACCCGCCACGAGAACATCAACTGCTTCATGCGTTTCGTCTACCGGGTAGTACGCGAATTTCGCGACCTCGTCACCGACTGGGTGACGATCAACGAACCCAATGTCTATGTCACGCAGGCGCACCTGTTCCAGGAAGGTCCCCCGGCAGATGTATCGTGGCGCAGCGTGCGCGCCTGCCTGCGCCACCTCGCTCAGGCTCACTGCCGCGCCTACATGCTGATCCACCGGCTGCAACCAGAAGCGAAGGTCGGTTTCGCGCACCACATGCGTGTTTTTGTGCCGCGCGTCGCCTCGAACCCGTCGCACAGGGTACTCACCCGCGTTGCCCGCTACGCGTTCCAGGACGCCATCGCACAGGCAATGCTGGTCGGTGAGTTTCCGGTCGCTCTCGGCACAAGTGGCGGAGTGAAACCGGGGCGCTACTACGACTTCCTGGGCATCAACTACTATTCGCGCAGCGCGATCGACAAGCTCGAAGATGGCACCATACCCGGTGCCCCTGTCAACGACCTGGGCTGGGAGGTCTACTCTGACGGCATCGTGGAGGTGACACGCGAACTGGCTGAGCGCTACAACGCACCCGTATGGATCACTGAAAACGGTACGTGCGACAACGGCGATGCAAACGCCGACGAATCATTCCGCTGCCGCTTCATCTGGGATCACCTGAATGCACTGGCGCACAGCGGCCTGCCCGTCGAGCGCTACTACCACTGGTGCTTTACCGACAACTGGGAGTGGAGCGAGGGAATGACAGCGCGCTTCGGCCTGGTCAGTGTGGATCCTGCCACCGGTCAGCGCACGTGCAAACCCTCCGCCCTCATGTACCGCGACATCATTCGCGAAGGCGCACTGACACCGGATCTTTACGACACCTACGTTGCCGGCCAGCGTTACCGGGAGGATCCGCAATGAGCACCGCATCTGACCAGACCCACCACCACGATCACTTCGTTGATCCTCATGCGCGACCACCCGTCACCAAAGGCTGGATCGGTCGCTACGGATTGGCTTACCTGGGCATCAACCTGGCGTGGGCGGGCCCCAGCCAGCTCCTCATCGCCAAGCAGGTCCTTGACTTCTTCGGAGACAACGGCAAAGAGCAGTACCTTGCGCTGATCATGGCGGTCGGCGGTGCGGCCTCCATTATCGCCACCGCATTGTGGGGATTTGCCACCGACTGGACGCGTTCGCGTTTTGGGCGTCGATCCCCGTGGGTGCTGATTGGCGCGGTAACATCAGCTGCCTTGCTGGTGTGGATGGGCGGGGCATCCTCGTTCGTCAGTTTGCTGATCGCGTGGACGCTGTTCCAGATCATGATCGCAAGCGCCGTGGGAGCGAGCCAGGCGATGGCACCCGACCGTGTTCCGACCAACCAGTACGGCACGGTTTCGGGCGTCATGGGTCTGACGTACACACTCGCCCTGGTCCTCGGCACGGCAATCGGCACGGTCTTCGATGTCGCACCGGCCTACTGGATTTCCGCTGCAGTCGTGGTGGTCCTGGTCGTACAATTCCTGGTTTTCTACCGCGAGGTCCCCACTGGCGAGGGCGTCTTCGCGATCTCACCGACCACACCTGCCGCGACCGATGACAGTGATGAGGATGTGAAGAAACCCGTCGGCGCTCAGGCGAATGCCGACCGTCCATATGCAGACTTTATCTGGGTGTTCATTGCGCGCATGGCTGTGACCCTGGGGAACGTGACGGCTCTGTTCTACCTGTTCTACTACCTGAGAGATCGCATCAAGCTGGACGATCCAGATACGGGCGTGCTGATCCTGACCGGAATCTATGCGCTGGCCGTGGTGGTGTGCGCCGTGGTGGCCGGGTCGATTTCTGACAAGATGCATCGGCGCCTGATTTTCGTGGCCGGATCATCCGTTGGGGTTGCGGCCGCCTGCTTGATCATGGCGTGGGCGCACGCGTTCTGGGTGGTCATTATTGCCGCGCTGGTACTCGGCATTTCGTGGGGCGTGTACATGGCGGTCGATCAGGCGCTGATCAACGAGGTACTGCCAATCCCCGCGCAACGCGGACGCGATGTCGGAATCATGAATATCGCGGTTGTCACGCCAAATGCGCTGGCACCGGTCGTGGCAGCGGGAGCCTTGTCATTCCTGGGCGGCTATGCGGGCCTGTATATCCTGTCCGGAGTGCTCGCACTGACCGGCGCACTCGTGATGTATCGGGTGAAGAACGTGGCGTGAGCAGCTTGCCTGGTGCCGAGCAGATGTCTGCTCTCAGTCAGTTGGCCGTCACAGCATCAGGATCCACACGTCCTGACACGCCGATCCCCAGCACCAATGCTGTTTGCCGCAGATCATCATCCATCTGAGCCGTCAGAGCATCGACCGAGTCGAACGCCTGCATCGCACGGATGCGTTCCACGAAGTGCACCGCGATGCGCTCGCCATACAGGTTCAGGTCGGCGCGCCCCAGCACGTGCGCTTCAACGGTGCGCTTATCTCCACCGAACTGCGGGTTGGTGCCCACTGAAATCGCTGCCGGATAGAACTCACGCGCCGTCGTATTCGGCACCGAGCGCACGACCCATCCGGCATACACACCGTCCGCAGGCACCACACCGTCGATCCCCTCGGACAGATTGGCAGTCGGAAAACCGAGTTTGCGTCCGCGTTTGAATCCGTGCTGAACAACGCCACGCACTCGGTGCTGTCGGCCCAAAACATATGCCGCCTGAGCAACGTCACCCTCGTCAAGTAGTTCACGAACCCAGGACGACGACCAGCGCCGACCTTGCGGGCTGATGATGTCAGCGACCATCACCACATCAAAGCCGTATTCTCTGCCCAGTTCACGCAGGGTTTCGACCGTGCCGGCGTTGTCTTTGCCGAAGCGGAAATCCTCACCAACCACAACTTCCACAGCACCCAGTACCTCAACGAGCGTGAGCTGGACGAACTCGCGCGCCGTCAGCGAATAGAAGGAGCGGTCATAGTGGATGACAAGCGTGTGATCGAGGCCGGCAGCATCCATCGCGCTCAGGCGATCTTCCAGTGGGCTGATCAGCTGCATATGCGAGTCGGGCTGGTGGACTTGCCGGGGGTGCGGGTCAAAGGTGCAGGCCACTGCCGCCACCCCACGTTTGCGCGCACGGTCCACGCAGGCGGAGATCACACGCCGATGACCGCGGTGCATACCATCGAAGTTGCCGATGGTCACCACGGAGGCGAAATCTCGTGGCACTTGGTCAATTGACGTCCACACCTGCATGTCTTACCACACCCTTATCGTGCGCAGAGCACCGTTTTGTACCTTCACCAGGCCTAAACACCGGCCTTCACAATACACGCCGATCGGCTGGTCCACACTCATATCAGCCAGCTGCGCGCCGCTGCGTTCAGGCGGATTCCCGTGAGCAAAGCGCGCGGCCTCCTCCTGAGAAATCTCAAGGGTGTCAAAGAGTCTGCTGACGGCCTCACCAATGGGAATGATCGGCACGTCGGCTCCTTCAGCGCACAGCGCTTCAAGCCGATCCAGTGGCGCAGCATCGTGCAGGGTGAATGCCCCGGCCTGCAGCCGGCGCAAAGCAGTCAGGTGTGCAGCTGTGCCGAGCTGTTCGGCAATGTCGCGGGCAATGGCTCGCACGTAGGTGCCGGCCGAACATTCAACGTGAATATCACAGTCCACCACCGGCACGCCTGCCTCCGCTGCGGTCGGGCGGAGCGGCCCAGTCAGGTCAATCGCGCTGATATGAACCTCGCGCGGAGGGATGTGGACGTCTTCTCCTTCGCGCACCAGAGCGTGCGCACGCTTCCCACCGATCTTGATGGCAGAGACGGCAGAGGGCACCTGCCACCCACGTTCACGCACCACACGGGCAGCGTCGGCCACCTGATCGGCTGTCACATCGCTGGCTCCTGGGCACTCCGTGACCTGCCCATCTGCGTCCTCGCTGGTTGTCCCGATTCCCAGACGCATGGTGGCGTCATAGGTCTTCGTACTGGCGCTCAGGTAGGTGAGCAGCCGCGTCGCTTTGCCGATACCGATCACCAACACACCGGTCGCCATCGGGTCGAGCGTGCCGGCGTGCCCGACTTTACGGGTGTGCGCCAGTCGTCGCACACGGCTCACCACGTCATGACTGGTCATCCCTTGGGGCTTGTCAACGATCAGAATTCCCGAGGGTGGCTGTGGCTTCTGCTTCGAATCGGTAGGTGTCATGGATCTGGGCGGGCCTAGATTTCGTCGGTGTCGGCGTCGGCCTCGTCGATGTCTGATTGATCGACGTATGTGTCGTCAGCGCCTCCCTCGTCGGCGTATTCCTCGTCGTCTTCTTCGGGATGACGGTAGGGGTCTGCCTCGCCGGCATAGCTGGCACCTTGAGCACCGCGCGCGATCTCCTCATCACGCGCACGAGCCTTGCCCAATGCATCTTCAATGGAGGCGGCCGTCTCTGGAAGCGCGTCGAGGATGAATTCGAGCGTCGGGGTCAATCGAATGCCCAATGCCTTGCCCACTTCGGAGCGAATCAGCCCCTTGGCGGATTCGAAAGCGCGCGCCGTTGCTGCGCGTTCCTCGTCATCACCCAGGACGGTGTAGAACACGGAGGCGTGCTGCAAGTCTCCTGTGACGCGCACATCTGTAATGGTCACGAACCCCAGGCGCGGATCCTTGATGCGTCGGCCCAGCAAGCGTGCGACCGTCTGATGAATCCGGTCCTCCACCTTATGTACTCGCGATTCATCTGCCATGGTGATGCCTCCTGTGCTGGTAAACAAACGTTGCGACCCTCTATCGTACGTGTCTGCGCCGTCGTGTTCCTAGTGATCGTGTCCATCACCTCATGTTCACCGTCAGCACATCGGCGGCTGCATAATAGGAGCCGTGATCACTGAGCCGCACGCAGATTTTTCCGCCATCCATTTCCTCGCGCTGTCCGCTGCGCGCCATGCCGGGCGCGACAATCTCATCGAGCTGCATCTGGATCCTGCAGCGCACACCTACTCGGAAGCCTCGCGCCGCACCCTGGCTCACAGCCTCGACAACGCGCTGCGCGCTGCTCAGGTCTTATTGGACTGGAATGTCGGGCCCACCTGCCGCGTCATTATCATGGCGCCGAACTGCGCCTGGCATATGCTCGTGCACGTGGCCTGCTCCGCAATAGGAGCCATCACTGTGCCGCTCGATCAGCACCTGCAGGCCGGGGAATTAGCCGCCATCCTGGTCAACTGCGAGCCGGATGTCGTCATCTGCGGGGATGCTCAGATTGACCGCGTTGAGCGCGCGACCACCTTGAATATCGACGCCGACAACGCTTCCCACCCGGCCCGCCAGCCACGCGTCGTGACAGTTGACCAGTGGAGTCGCGCGGTTGCTGAGACCTCTCCCCTGCCGCTTGCTGATGTGGCGGCACTGCCTGCGGACACGGTCGGCGCAATTTTGTACACCTCGGGAACGGCCGCTCATCCCAAGGGCGTCACACTCACCCATGAGAACCTGTGGTGGGGCACGCGCAATTTCCGCGACGTCTTCGAATATGGTCCACGCACCGTCGAAGCCGTCAGCGTTCCCCTGTCCCATATCGGTGGTTTCAACGGCACCACGCTGGACCTGGCGGTCTCGGGCGGAACGGTGATCATCGTGGATGCGTTCCATCCAGCTGCACTGGTCGAAGCCCTGGGCAGCTACCAGGTGGAGATGATGTTCGCCGTTCCCACGATGTACCGCATGATGTGTCAGGTTCCCACTTTCACCTCGGATGGGTTGCCCTCATTCACGCGCCCTTTGATCGGCGGCGCACCCGTACCGGCTGACCTTGCCGCCATGTTGCGCGAACGAGGCCTTGAACCGTTCAGCGTATGGGGGATGACTGAGCAGGCAGCGTCAGGTACGTGCCTGGTTCCCGGTCTTCCAGCCGACCGCTCCACAACCAGCGGTTTTCCTTTCCCGCACACACGTATCGGTATCGAGATGGTGGATGGGCTGGACGCACACGCTGTCCCAGTTGAAGGTACCCGGGCGGGCGAGTCCCCCTCGTTAGTTGCGAGCGTTCTGCCGCCCAGCTCGCGCGGGGGAGACATCCGTGCGAACACTATTGGTGAACTCATCTGCACCGGCCCATCCGTTACCAACGGGTACTGGAATGACGAGGAACTCAACGCGGCATCGTTGAGGGGCCCGTGGCTGCGCACCGGCGACTTGGGTTTCATTGACGAGGACGGCTTCGTTCACATCGTGGGGCGCAAAGTGGCCACGGTGAACACAGGCGGCGAAAAGGTGCTCCCTCACGAGGTTGAACAGGTGCTCACGCGCATGGACGGAGTCCGATCCGCGCATGTGGTGGGTGTGCCCGATGTGAAGTGGGGCGAAGCTGTCAGCGCGGTACTGGTCATGAATGAGGGGTGCGAAGCGCCATCGCTTCACGATGTACGTGAGTTTGCCGGTCGATATCTTGCGCGCTTCAAGGTGCCTCAGCGCCTGGCGGTAGTTGAGTCACTGCCGGTATCGTCCAACGGCAAGGTCACCGTCTCCGCGCTTCGCGCAGTGTTCGCACCAGGCGACTAGCAGGGCGGTGTGTGTACCGGAAGCGTGTGTACCAGACATGTGCGTGTACGAGGCACATTGGCATTGAATCCAATGAACGGGTGAATGTGCGCGCATACGCACGCGTCACGTTCTGTCGCAATGTGGACGCGTATCGGTAAAAGAACATTGCATGACGGTGCAGCGGCCGGTGTACGGAGCAAATGTAAATGTGCGGAAATTTGCTGTCAGGTATGGACAAAGGTCCTGTTTTCCGTTTACATTCCTAGGTGTGGACGAAATTGCACAAGCACAAGAGCGGGTCAAGCGTCAAGTGGCCCAAGCTCAACAGCACGCAGAAACCGCAACAGAATTTCGTCGCCGAGCAGAGAAGGTGACCGGACAGGGCACCAGTCGCGACCGTCTCGTGCGAATCACGGTGAATTTTCAAGGTCATCTCAGAAGTACAGATATCGATAGTCATGCCCAGGGCGTGCCAGCCGATCACATCGCCTACGACGTGATGGAGGCTTACAACGCGGCGCGCACGGACCTTCGCGGTCAGGTGCACACGATCGCGGGCGAACTGTTTGGTGAGGATTCTCCGATTGTCTCAAGATTGATAGGTGAAATGTGAGCGACCTCGAGATCAGAACAGACGAACTGTCCCAGCACAAAGCACACGTAGCACAGGTGGCCAGCGCTGTTGACCTGGCTAAGCAGGCCTCATATGAAGCGGGTATAGGCGGCACCGCTTTTGGGCTTCTCTGCACCCCGATCTTGCTGCCTCCGTTGTTGATCATGGAAAGCGCAGCGCGCCGAACCATGCAAAGCGCGACCGACGCCTTGGAGAGGACGTCCAGGCAGCTCGGATTGACCACTGAAGACTTCAACTCTCAGGAAGCGGACCTGACGCGCGGGTTCAAAGCTGAGGTAAACGTATGGGGTAAGCGGGGTCGCCATGAGTAATTCTTTGGTTGCTGAACGCCAGGAATCCACAGGGCAGCTGGCCGGTACGCTGCTGATCGAAGATGGTGAGGCCCTCGTCAAGGCCTTTGAATCGAAGGACTGGGTCAGTGGCGGCGTCGCGCTCTTTTCAACCGCGCTGGATATCGGTGCCGCGGTCCTCGACCCGCTGGGCACACTGATTGCGATGGGTCTGGGGTGGCTCATCGAGCATGTTCACCCTCTGGACGAATGGCTCGATGCGTTCACCGGTGATGCCGACCAGGTGGCCGCCTACAGCGCGACGTGGAAAAACATTCACGCTCAGCTCGCTGAAGCCGGTACGCTTCTGCAGAACCACACCCGCGTCGACCTGTCCGATATGCGCGGTGAGACCATTCAGGCGCTGAATGCCCTCGAAGGCGACATCGCCAAGACCGTTGAGAAAGCCGGACGTTGGGCAGATGCAATGGGCACGGCACTGGAAGTAGCTGCGTCCCTCGTCCAGGTCGTTCATGACCTGGTCCGCGACGCGCTCTCACAGATCATCGGTGCTTTTGCTTCAGCATTAATCGAAGCAGTCGCGACCGCTGGTTTGGCACTGCCGGCGATCATCCAGCAAGTCACCGCCAAAGTATCCAGCCTGGCCACTCGCATCAGCGAAACGATCAACAAGGTGATCGAGTCGATCGGCAACCTCAAAGGCCTCCTGGGTCAGCTTGCGGGCCTGTTCGACAAGGTAAGCGGCCTGCTGAATCAGTTCCTGGCCACCCCCGGTGGTCAGATTCTGAAAGATGTCGGCACCAAGCTTCTCACCACTGGTGGAAACGCGCTGCTCAACAAGATCACGGGTGGCTCACAGGGTGGCGGCCTCTTTGGTTCTCAGCGTCAGATGATGGATCCTGCGGCGTACGGTCGAGGCACCTCGTTGAACCGAGGTTCAGGATATTACGGTGGCGGAGCATATGGCGGCTTGGGTTACTCAGACTACTATGGCACCCACTACGCCTCAGCTTTGCCGAGTTCGTATCACGCAGGCTCCTACGGCATGCCAGGCTCCTATGACGTGTCGGGCGCTCATAGCGCGTCTGATGTGAGAATGAGCCACTCTGCTGCCTTCGCGGGTATCCGGCACAACGGTGATATCACTCCTGACTCACGCATCCCGGTGGCTCCGGCAGGTGCAGAAGCTGTCCACGCGTCTTCATCTGCTCCCACGCAGGCGGGCCGTCTGGGCTTCCACGCCGCTGAATCGTCAGCCGCGTCCTCTGCCTCCTTGGCAGCTCGTGGTGGCGCCGCGGCGACTGGGCGCGGCTTCATGGTTCCGCCGATGGCGATGGCAGGCGCCGGTGGTTCGATGGCGGCAGCAGCCTCGTCCGGATCTGGTTTCAGGGGAGCGCATGCGTCCCGGCAGATTATCAACGAGGAGAATTTTCAGTCATTGTTCGACACGGAGCCAGAAGCTCCTGCTTCGAACGTGCCAGTCATCACTGGTAGCCATCACACTGAACACGCCTTCTCGCCGAGGTCATAACTTCTGGTTGCCGACGCACAACGCGCGCCTTGACTGGCTCATCAGCCAGCTTCAAGGCGCGCGTTGTGTAATGTATGAGGTTCCTAGAGGGCCGAAACCGGAAGCGGACGTCCTACCAGCGACCCGCTGGCAGGGATCGCAGGTTCGGCCGACGTTGAGTGAGCACACTCTGCCGGAGACATCCGTCCCACAACAGCTGAGGCTTCCTGACGCGCCGCACCAGCGGAGGCCAGTTCAACGAGGTCAGCATATTGGGACGGGATTTCCCGACCCAGGTTCTTCATCGCTTCGCCCCACAGTTTGCCTGAACGGTAGGAGGAACGCACGAGCGGCCCTGACATACAGGCGGGGAATCCCATCGCATACGCCACGTCACGCAGTCGCACGAATTCCTGAGGTTTGACCCATCGGTCAATGGGATGGTGCAATGCCGAGGGGCGAAGGTATTGCGTAATGGTCAAGATGTCACACCCCGCGTCCAGCAGGTCACGCATGGTGGATTCGATTTCTTCGGTCGTCTCCCCCATGCCCAAAATCAGGTTCGATTTTGTGACGAGGCCAGCCTCCTTCGCTGCGTTGATGACACTCAGCGAACGGTCGTAACGAAACGCCGGCCGGATTGTCTTCATCAGGCGCGGAACCGTTTCCAGATTATGAGCGAACACCTGAGGCTCGGATTCGAATATCTGTGCAAGGGCATGTGGATCGCCTTTGAAGTCATCGACCAGCAATTCGACACCGGTACCAGGCTGCATGACATGGATCTGTCGGCACGATTCTGCGTAGAGCCACGAGGCTCCGTCTTCAAGGTCGTCTCTACTGACGCCTGTGATCGTCACATAGCGCAGTCCGAGTTCTTTAACCGACTCAGCCAGGCGCTTGGGCTCATCCCGGTCGTATTCAGTTGGCCGTCCGGTGGCAATATCGCAGAAGTCGCATCGACGCGTACACAGCGCTCCACCAATCAGGAAGGAAGCCTCACGGTCCTCCCAACATTCATAGATATTCGGGCAGTTAGCTTCTGCGCAGACGGTGTGCAGTCCGCCGCGATGAACCAGCTGCTGCATATCCTGATATCCCGGCCCATTGGAAACGCGCGTCTTCAGCCATGTGGGACGTTGCTTTTCGATAGGCGTGTGCGAGTTGCGCTCTTCGACGCGTCGGAGCTTGCGGCCTTCAGGTTCTGGCAGTGTCGACAACGCTGGTCCTCACTTCGTTGCAGCTAGTTCAGATTCGTGTGCAGAGTATGTCAGTGGCTCCAGGTGGGCTGTCAGGGACGCGATGAGCGGGTCAGCCGCATCGGCAACGCTGACACCATCGACGCCTTCCCCAACGAGGGAGGCGACACCGCAGTCGTGCAACCCACAGGGAATGATACCTGTGAAGGCGCGCGAAAAGTCAGGATTGACGTTCAAAGCAAGACCATGCATCGTTGCGCCCTGAGCCACTTTGAGTCCGATGGCGCAGAGTTTGCGATCAGGGTCACGCAACCACACACCGGCTTTGCCCTCAATGCGAACAACCGGCAGGTGCCATGTAGTGCGGACAGCCTCGATGACTGCCGCTTCGACGGCGCGAATGTATCCAATCGTTTCCGTTGGATCTGCCAGGCGAATAATCGGGTAAATCACCAGCTGCCCGGGCCCGTGCCACGTTACCGATCCTCCACGGTCAACCGAAATGACCGGCAGGTCAGCATCGACGATATCTTCAGGCTTCGTGCGCCTCCCAGCCGTGTAGGTCGGTTCGAACTGAGCAACAATGAGCGTGTCATCGCAATGGCTCACCTTCACGTCATCGAAGGTCTCACGCTGGATTCGGTCACCTTCCATGTACGGGATCAGTCCGCGATCCAAGAGGTTCTTTACCTGCATGCTTCTACTCTACGCTGGCGAAACTTATCGCCCCACCCGAGCAAGCGTGAGATACGCCGATGTTGGCAGTACTGCGAGCGCCCTCAGTTCGCTACGATTCAGATATGACTGATCATGAACGCCAACGCGCGATTATGGAAGAACTGGAAGTTGTCGAAGATTTCGATGCGGCTCACGAGGTCGAGCGTCGAATCACGTTCCTGGCCGAATATCTCAAGGAAACTGGCCTGAAGGGCTATGTCCTGGGCATTTCGGGCGGAGTAGATTCTACCGTTGCCGGTCGCCTGTCTCAGCTGGCGTGCGAAAAAGTGCGCGAGGATGGTGGTGACGCCACATTCGTCGCGATGCGCCTTCCATACCAGGTCCAGGCTGACGAGGACGACGCGCAAGATGCCCTGTCGTTTATCGATGCTGATCAGGTTCTGACAGTCAACATCGGAGCGTCGACCGATGCCATGTGGCAGGCAGTGAGTGAAGCAGATGATGATCATGTCGATTCCTACACGGAGTTTGTCAAGGGCAACGTGAAGGCTCGCGAACGCATGATCGCGCAGTTCACAGTTGCCGGTGCTCGCGGAATGCTCGTCGTCGGCACTGATCAGGCTGCGGAAGCCCTCGTCGGGTTCTACACGAAGTTTGGTGATGGTGCTGCTGACGTGACACCGCTGACTGGACTGCCCAAGCGCCGCGTGCGGGAGCTGGGCCGCTATCTGGGCGCTCCGGCGACACTGACTGACAAGGTTCCTACCGCGGATCTGGAATCTGATAAGCCGCTGCGTCCTGATGAAGTTGCTCTGGGCGTCACGTATGAGGCCATTGACGACTACCTTGAGGGCCGCGAGGTGAGCGAAGAAGATGAGCAGACCATCGTCAGGTGGCACTCGCGCACCGCTCACAAGCGTGCACTGCCTTTGACACCTGGCCGTTGGGAGAAGACGCACTGATGGCACGACGCTCGCGTCAGCCTTCACCTGTCACATGGGTGTTAGCTGGTCTCGCGTGGGGCGCGCAGCTTGCAGCACTCTATGCCCCTGATCCGCGAGCTGTGACACGGTCGGATTGCGGCGCCAGCGGAATCGGCGTCACTGACGCTGATGACACCGACGGCAATGGCACCAATTACCTCAGCGATACCGGCACCAGCGATACCGGCACCAGCGCGGCCTGCTCCACTGGCGGAACCTGTGCCACCGACGATACCAGCGCCATCGACAGTGACGATCACGACAGCATCGCGGACGCCGTGTTGAAATCGATGCCGCGTGATGCCGACAAACTTGTGCACGCTGTGTTGTTTGCCGCAGGCACTGCCAGCCTCGTTGCTGTGGGAGTGCCGTGGTATGTGGCCGCTGCGGGCCAATGCGCGCACGGATGGATCTCCGAAAAACTTCAGGCTCATATTCCGGGTCGCGGTGCCGATTCGGTAGATGTGGTGGCCGATGCGGCGGGCGTCGCGGTGGGGACAGCACTGGGCGTGATCGCTACCCGTTGACGACAAGGAGTCACAATGGGCAGCTCTCATCTTATTGATAAGTATTCTCACTTGCACTAGTGTGGTGGTAACTTCACCGCCTACGAAAGGTGCACACCGTGCCCGCCATCTCCCGCCAACGATTCTTCCGATATGCCGGCGCCACCCTCGTCACTGCAATCATGACCATCGGCGCCGCACTGTCGACAACTCCGCCCACCCATGCCGCTCCCGATGACGGGAAAACCGTGGCAACGCTCGGACATATCGATGCGCCGAAAACGTATTGGGAAGGCGGAACCTTCGTCCTCAAGAACGAGGCGCATGGGAAGGTCTATCCGCTTGAGCAGACCGTAAACTGGGTCGGCAAGGGGTACAACGACACAACCCAGGCTCAGCAGTTTATCTACCACGTTCCTGACGATCCTGAGGTGAGATTCCTGCGAGACACCAGTGCCACGTGGTACATGGCTCCGCAGCTTCCGGGGTGGAATCAGGCTCCGATCTGGGCAGGATTTGGTGCCGATGCAGATATTCCGATTGAACAGTTTGCTGGTCGCACTTTCACCCTCGACCTGGTTGATTTTGATGGACCTGGTCGCATGGAACTGATGAATTACACGACGTTGGGGCCATTGAAGATTCTGACGCGCTTAATCTCCAGCCATAATCCGGATCTGCGCTCAACATGGTTGACTGCAGGATCTCACACGCACAATATGACGCTGTTTTCCAAACCCGGACGCTACACGGCGACATATCGCGTCACCGCACGCTCAGCTGACGGCACCCTGATCGCGTCAAGAAAGTACCCGCACGTGTGGCAGGTCGGCGGCAGCCAACCCGGAAGCACACCCTCTGCTTCGCTGTCCGATCAGTTTGCCGCGGCATCTGATGCTCCACCGCAGGCCGGTACCTACTCCTTGACCGTTCGCCCCCACCACGGGCGAGACAATGATGGTGATGATCAGCTGACGGATCTGGTGGCGAGCGTGCCTGAAGGTGCCAGCGGAACAGTGACCTTCTTGATCGACGGCTATTTCCTGGCGGAAGTACCTGTTAAAGACGGGCGTGCAACGTGGCCTGAAATGCTGGGGAACACCACCAGCTCCCTCCAAGCCGTTTTTATTCCCGCAGATGGCACACACGCCAGGTGGGTCTCACCCGAAGTGTCTTACTCGACAGGCGATGCTGCGGCAACGGTATCGTCTCCCGCAAGCGCTCAGGGGCTGCCGCAGCCCGCTTCACACGATCCGGCGCCTGCATTTTCGACCGACGCGTATACGCCCACTGACTTGGGATTCGCTCTCACGCTCACCCCGGAAGACGGGGAGACATTCAGCACGACTATAAGGTTCAATGACCCGAAGATCCGTGCGACGCTCCGTGGCGGATATTACGAGGCTGGCGCGAATAATCCCACCTGCGGTCTTGAGCCCTCGGAGATGGTGTCGGGGTCGAAGGGCGCAGCCACCGCTTCCATCACCTATATGCAGTCTGACTGCGATGGGATGTCACTGAAATTCACGGTGCTCCCTCACGCTCTGATCGGAGCGCTGCCGACCGAGGTCACGATCCCCACGCCTGTCAATACTGCTCAGCCGCTGACGTATTCAGGCACGCTGAGAGCTGCTTCTCCCGCAGCACCTGCCGATCCAGATTCCGATCCGTCCGACGCAGCCGGTACGGATGGAAAGCCGGGCGGATCCGAGACGGGGACTGATCCTGGCTCAAATCCCGGTGCGAAACCAGGCACCGCTCCCGGAACCGATAGCGACTCGCCGCACACACAGGCTGACCCGCGTCTGATCCTGAACGATGGCCACGTGGATATTCAGGCCCGCTTGGAGGCAAATGGTCGTCTGGGGATCGCATTGAAGGATGACACCAGGCAGCATGCACATTCATCGCAGGTTCGCGAACTATCGTCAGTCGCGTTCGCACTGGATGACAATACGCGTCGGTCCACTCCGCGCACTCCGTCAGGCGCGGCGAACGGACCCAATTTCCTTCCCACACCTCCAGCCAAGTACTACCTGCTGGACCAGGAACAGCGCCAGGGCGCGTTGTGGCCAGGCTGGTCGACGACCGAGGTTGACGCTGAGCGTGCCGAGTCACTGACTTTACACCTTGAGCCGCGCTCCATTCCCAAAGGCGCCTCATACCACGTCTTTACCCTGGGAACCTTCGGTGAGACCACCGAATTGATAAATTCGACCCGCGAAATGACAAGCATCACCATGCCGGCGAACATTCACGCACATGCGGCGTGGGCATTCACCCAGCCTGGCGTGTATCTGCTCGATGCGTCCTACAGCGGGACGATCGATGGCGCGCCCGCATCATCAGGCAAGCAGTGCCTGACCGTACTTGTCGGTCACCAGGCAATCCTTGATCACAGGTCAGGAAAGACGCCCTCGTGCGCTGACACGCCCACCGCAGGCACTCCCACGCCAGATACTCCCGCTGGCGGGGCTCCCTCCAGCGAATCTCAGCCGACAGACTCTGGCAAGACGAAGACTGACGGTGCAGATGCAGGTACCACACCGCAGGACGCGGCTGGCGCGCAGAGCACGGGCGAGCAGCATGCCTCCGCCTCGGCTTCAGGTGCCCCGTTGGCATCAGTTACGCCACTGGGCACGCAGCGCCTTGCCAGCAGTGGCGCCCATGGAGGAATGGTCGCAGGCGCACTCATACTGGCCGCGCTCGGGTGTGCGTGCGTGGCCAGGCACCCTCGCTGTTCTTAGTGAGCAACCATATTGCGGCCGGCCTTTTCTGCGATCGTACGCGCGGCAACATACCCGAAGACCAGAGCGGCCCCAATCGACGTGCCGCCGGCAGTGTAGGTGTGTCCAACAATGGATTTGGTGGTATTGCCGGCCGCATACAGACCGTCAATGACACTGCCGTCCTCGCGCGTGACCTGCGCCTGCGGATTAATCACCAGGCCGCCCGACGTTCCAATGTCACCGGGGTAGACCTGCGTGGCGTAGAACGGGCCTTTCTCCACTGTGCCGAGCGACGGGTTCGGCTCATGGTAGCGGTCACCGTAGAAACGATCGTGTTCGTTTTCGCCGCGGTGGAAATCCTCGTCGATGCCTGTGCGCGCAAAATCGTTGAACCGCTCGAGGGTGAGGCGCAGCTGCTCGACCGGCACGTCGATCTTCTGCGCCAGCTCGTCCACGCTGTCTGCCTGTACCATCGCCCCTGATTCGAAGTATTCCCTGGGCAGGGGCACGACCGGCATGTGTCCGTAGCCGAACACGTATTTCGAGCGGAACTGATGATCGAAGATCAGCCAGGCGGGAAGGTTTTCAGCGTCTCCCTCGCCCTTGCCGAAATGCCCACCATACAGGCCCTGGCCAGCGGTGCAGTATGGCAGCGCTTCGTTCATGAAGCGCTTGCCCTGGCCGTTGACAATCACGGTGTGTGGCAGGGACCGGTCCGGGACGATAAAGCGTTCCTCATCTTCAATGACGATCGGCGTCCACGCGGATGAACGCGGCAACTGGATAACAGGTGACCAGATCGCATCAGCCATATTGTCGATCGCAGCACCGTGTTGCAGGCCGACCTGAATACCGTCGCCCGTGTTCGTTTCCGCGCCGACAGTCCACGTGCCATTAATCGGGTGGCGCTGGTATTTCTGACGCATCTGCGCGTTTCGCTCGAACCCGCCGCACGCCAGGATGACGCCCTTGGCAGCGCGGATACGTGACTCCTTGCCTTCGTGCGTCACGACGATGCCGCGCACCGCGTCATCCTCCACAATGAGGTCCTTCAACGCGGTGTTCATGGCAATTTCGACACCTGCGCGCAGGCATCCTTCCATGAGGGCGCCGGTCAGTCCCATTCCCATTGTGCGCGGTGTGCGCCGGGCAAAGAGATGCTTGATGTTGCGTGCAGTCAGTCGGGCCAGTCGCGCCCACGGCTTCCAGCTTGACGCAAAGAGCAGGATGTCGGCGGAGTCGAACGAATTCAGATCCAGCGGAACAGCCGGTTTGAAATAGGCCTCCATCTGGTTCTTTTTCCATTTGCCCAGTTTGTTCGAGTCGAAGGCACCGGCCTCCACGCCGCGTCCTTGCGGCTGAGCTCCCGGAGCGTCGAGCCAGTAATCGGGGTAGCCTTCCATGTTGCGCCACACCAGTCCGGGGCAGTTTGCAGTCAGGAAATCCATCGCGCGCGTACCGTTGGTCAGGAACGAATCAATCATTTCGTCACTGGTGCAGTCTCCAACCGTCGCCTTCATGTAGGTGCGACCCATTTCCATATTGTCGTTGCCGCCGACACGTTGAAGCTGTTTGTTACCCGGCACCCACACCATGCCGGCCGACTTAGCGGTGGACCCGCCCCATTTGTCGCCTTTTTCGATCATCAGTGTGCGTAGCCCGTTTTTTGCCGCCGTCAGTGACGCGCTCAGGCCGGCTGCACCCGACCCGACGACAACGACATCGAATTCTGTTCGCTTCATTGCTGGCCTTTCATGTGTCGTTCGGACGAGGGATCACGCTTCACCATTGCCAGTGAGTGCCCACTCGTTTCACACTTACCGCTACTGTACGGCATTGAAGCGACGAACGTGCCGGATCGCACTCCCCCTCTTGTCACAAACGAAATTCACATTCATACAATCTTCTGTTCGTCCTCGTGGGTTCCACTTTCGTCGCTTTGAAGGGCTTTCTGTTTTCGCCGCTGTCCGTTTTGTCTCGTTCCTCTTTGTCATCTCACCCGTCAGCGCAGTGAGATTCGGCGGGGTTTTCTTCTCTTACACGATCTGGGGTGAGGTCGGGCAGATTCTCCCGGCCTCACCCCAGCGTTCACGTACTGCGGGCAGTTGTCTTACTGCAGGTAGTCGTTCGTCCACGCGCCATCAATGTCATCCATCGTCGCGGTGGTGAACCCGTTATCAACCATCCACTGGGTGTAGGAGCGGATGACCCCCTCGTCCATCTGCCCCCACTGTCCACTGGGCGCGTGCCACGTGGGCGCCATAAAGGCCAGGGAAGCTTTGAGGGTGTCTTCTTCGCTGGCGCACATGGTGCTGGCAATCAGCTGGATCGTCTCATCCTGATTGTCGCGCGCAAAGTCGTATCCCTTGCCGGTGGCCTGCAGGAAGCTGCGCACCGTGTCGCCATGCTCACGCAGGTAGGACTCTTCGACGCATAGGAAGTAGGCATGGTGTGGCGTGACCTCAATGTCGTCGAAGGAGATCTGAACGACCTGACCAAAGTCTTCCGACCCCTGGTAGGCTTCCCAGCCAAGCACGTTGAAGATCGCGTCATAATGACCTTTTTCGACTGCGCGGATGTCCGGCTCGAACACGCCAGGATCTTCCACGATGACCTTCGAGTAGTCTCCCCCGTCCTTTTCGACAGCTTCCTTGACCATTTCAGTCAGGCGTCCCACCGGTGGGATCGACACATGCTTGCCTTCCAGGTCACGGAAGCGGGTGATGCCCTTGGACTTCAACGTAATGACGCCGCCAAGCTGGTTCTGGTTGAATGTGGCGACCGCAACAAAGGGGTGATCAGTCTTCCGGGTTTCGAGCAGCTCGCCCAAGCGGATCGAGGCGAACTGGAATTCGCCGCGGGCGGTCAGTTCAGCGGGCGTGCCACGGTCAAAACCGTCCCAGGAGATGTCGACGTCCAGATCCTGGTCGGCATACAAGCCTTTCTTGCGTGCCACGAACAGGCCGGCGTGGTTGGGCCACGTCACGACGTATTCCAGACGAATTCTGACGAGGTTCATTGCTACCTTCTTTCTGCCCCTTGTTCGAGGGCGACTCTGATACTGGTGAGTGCGTGTAAGAACCGGGGATCTGTGCGCAGATTGGGATCGGTGCGGTTAGGCAGATCAATGGGGTAATCTGCGACAATGCGACCCGGCCGAGCGGACATGACAAGAACCCTGTCAGCAAGGGTAATGGCCTCTTCCACATCGTGCGTGACCAGCAGGATCGACAGTGCGCGCTGCCGGGCGGCGCTGACCAACCACCGTTGAATGCCGGCGCGCGTCATGGAATCAAGGGCGCCGAACGGCTCATCCAGTGCGATCAATGTGGGTTCAGCGAGCATCGTCCGCAGAAATGCCACACGCGAGCGCATTCCACCAGAGAGCTGGTCCGGATAGGCGTGTGCGAATTCGTCGAGCTCAAACTGAGCGAGAAGGTCGAGGGCGGCCTGCCGTGCCGTGGCCGGGGGTAGTTTGTGGATGAACAGCGGCAATGCGACGTTGTCAACAACAGTGCGCCACTGAAACAGACCGTCGTTTTGCGGCATCAGTGCGACGTGCGGGTTATCCACCTGCCATTCGAGCTGGCCGCTCGTGGCGTGATCCAGGCCGGACACGATACGCAGCAGCGTGGACTTGCCACATCCTGATGGCCCGACGATTGCCACAGTCTGATGTGGGTACAGAGTGGCTGAAATGCGATCGAGGGCCAGAGTGGGCGGGACCTGGAATTGTTTACTGACGTCATTGATGTGAAGCATGTGTCACCGCTTTCCAGGGAAACGCAATGCGTTCGGCCAGAGCAACAACGCCGTACAGCACCAGTGTCATCGCCGTCAACACTGCTGCGCCGACAAAGACCAGCTCGGTGCGAAACGAGGATTGCGCGGTCAGCAGGTAGATTCCCAAGCCATTGCGCGCTCCGACAAACTCAGCAGTCGCTGCCGTAGCCGGCCCGTAGGTGACGGTGATACGTAGCCCGGACATGAACACTGCGGCCGCAGCGGGCATGCGCACATGCGTGAGTATCCACCATTTCGATGCGCCCAAGGTCGTGGCCACGTCAATCTGGTCTCTGCTGGGCGATGCCAGTCCGCGCGCCAGCGGCACCACGATCGGGAAAAGCCCGAACAATCCGACCAGCAGTACTTTCGACGTGATACCGAAGCCGAACCAGATAATGAGCAGCGGCGCAATAGCGACGACCGGAATGGTCTGCGAGATGATGAGAACAGGGATGGCGACACGACCGATCGGGCGAATCGCAAAGATGATGAAAGCCAGGCTCACACCGCACACGAGTGCAAGCACCGTTCCCAGGCCAACTTCAAGGGCGGTGATCCTGGTGGCTTCCCAGACATTGGGCGCATCATCAAAGCCGGCGTGGATAATCGTCGAGGGCGCCGGCATAAGGCGTTCGTTGACGTTGAACGCGCGCACCGCCACCTCCCACGCGCACAGGAGCAACACCACAAACATCAGTGCGGGCATGAAACTGCCCCGGTGGTGTTGGTCGCGCTCACGTGCAGAGACGGCGGTGCGGTACCTCGCGGGCATCTGTTACTTCACGAACTCATTGGTGACGATGTCGTCAGCTGCGATCGGTTCGGTGACCGCAGTCCCCTTCTCGTCATACACGAGGCCCTGCTCGACAATGAATGCCAGGTAGGTGTTCCAGCGATCAATGTCGGCAAAGCCCACACCACCCTTTGAATCAGGCCAATACTGTGTGGAGAGTATTTCCTGGCTGCGGGTGACCAGTTCGGGATCAAGTTTGGCCTGTGGGTTGGCATCGACCAGAGTTTTCGCCGCTTCATCGGGGTTATCCTTGGCGAACTCGTAGCCCTTTTGTGCTGCCTGCACGAAGGCGCGGACAAGGTCGGGATCCGATTCGATCAAGTCGTTGCGCGTCGAAATGCCGATCATTGCCGGAGTGGTGGGAACGTCATAGTCGGCGGGCTGGAACATGTGCAGCTTGGTGCCCGACAGTTCTGCCTCAATTGCCTCCCACGTGCTGAGAACCTCAGCAAAATCCGCCTGGCCTGATTCCAGAGCCGCCATCGCCTGCGCGCCCACAATGACGCGGTCAAATTCGCCTGTTCCGCCATCGTGCTGAATCATCATCTGGGTGGAGATATGGGCCGAATCGCCCGAGTAGTCTGCAATTGTCTTGCCGTCCAGATCTTTTGGACGGGTGATCCCCGAATCTTCCAGAACTCCCACGCCATAGGAGGACTTTTGCTGAATATTCAGCACCATCGTCAGCCCAAGGTTGGCGGCGTGAGCCGATGCCAGTGCATCTGCTCCCGAGATTCCAAAATCAGCGCCCTTCGCGCTGAGGACAGCGTCAACACCTGACTTGGAGAAGCCCATGATGTCCACATTCAATCCGGCGTCCGCGAAGTAGCCTTTTTCCTGGGCGACGAACAGTCCAGTGTGATTCGTGTTCGGTGTCCAGTCCAAGATGACGGACACATCACGCATCTGTCCAGAGGCCTGCGAAGCCGACTGGCCGGTGGCGTCGGCGCCTGACTGGTCAGCTGAGGACATATCCGACGATCCGCCTGATGAGCATGCGCCCAGCATGGCGACGCTGAGGAGGAGGGGCAAAAGCCTGGTTGTTTTCATGATCTCTCGATTGCTAGTTGGGTAACTGTGCGGATAAATTGAGTGCCGGATTCAGTGGTGAACCACCGGTGATGAGCATCCATCCCGATCGTGTACGCCCAATCCGACGTACGCCCCGGTATCGGGGCACGCTGGTCATACTCGATAACAGCGAGTTCGAACTCGGTGTTCGACACTGCCACCATCGGCGCGAGCATGCGAGCCTCCTCGCGCATCAGTGGGTACTGACTGACATACCCGTCCAGAAGGTCGCGCACCACCTGGGGACGCCACGCATTTTCGATACCTTCAGTGATGGTCAGCCAGTCGATCGCGTGACGTTCAATGAGCTGTGCCAGATCGAACAGCGACGGGTTGGCGTATGCCAGCCCAAAATCAAAGACACTGGTGATGACGGGACCCTGCCTGGTGTCCTTCCACATCGTGTTGGACACGTGCAGGTCCCCGTGTGTCCAGTAACGAGGGCGCTCCCGCAGCGGCTCAAGGGCCCGCGCAAAAGGAGCGACAACTGCCAGGTCACCAGCCAGGTCACGGCCGGTTCTGGACACATAGTTGGCAACGATGGGGTGCGCTTCGCACCAGGCTTCAAGACGGTCAAACGGATCACCCAGCATGAGGTCCATGCGCGACTGGTAAGGATTGGGCGGTGCGACCACTGCCGGAATCTTTTCAGAGGCGCGACGAAGCTGCCCCGCCACTCGGCCGATTTCCACGCTCTCTTCGCGTGTGTACGGCGGCATCCAGCTGGTCGTCGCACGGTAACGGTCTTCACCCGGCGCGCATTCGCTCACTTCCCAGACCCATCCGCCCATCGTCAGACATGTTCTGCCGGTATCGAAGGTGAAGAAGCGCGGCGTCGGGAAGGCGCCTGCGGCAAGCCGGTTCACGTAGTCATGTTTGGCACACAGGTCGTATTCGCTGATCAGGTGGGGCGCATAGCGTTTGATGAAGACGCGTGTTCCACATGCCAGCTGGGCGATACACGCCGAGGCCATTGGACGCGCCGAGTGAGTGAGGACCTGCGGGCACTGGGCGGAAGCACCCGCCAGATGCGGCATATCCACCAGGCGCTCTTCCAGCGCCGCCACATCCTGATCTGAGATCAGTGGCCACACATTGTTAATGATGTCGAGTTGTTCGTCTCGATTCATTTGCGGCTCCTCGTGCTCACCAATGCGCACGACTAAACCGCGTTCCTACGCCAGCATGATCTGGTTCAGGTATAACGGTCGGAGAATTTTCCCTCTCAGCCCGCCTGTCCGGGCTCCCGTGCCCCCTCACCATACCATCAGCTGCACGTCATACGTAAAACGAGGGTGCCCCACCCTCACATAGTGGATGGGTCACCCTCGTCAATGGGACAGGAAACACAGTGCGAACTAGTCGAGAGCCTTTTCCTTCATTTCCCACGTTTCGATGATGTCGCCCTCGGCAATGTCCTTGAAGCCCAGGGTGATACCGCATTCGTAGCCTTCGCGAACCTCGGTGACATCGTCCTTTTCGCGGCGCAGCGACGCGATCTCCAAATCGGGAGCAACCACGACACCGTCGCGAACCAGGCGGGCCTTCGAGCCGCGGCGAATGATGCCGTCACGGACAATGGAGCCTGCGATGTTACCGAACTTGCCGGAGCGGAAGACCTGGCGGATCTCAGCCGTGCCCAGCGCGACCTCTTCATAAATCGGCTTGAGCATGCCCTTCAGGGCCGCTTCGATATCGTCGATGGCTGCGTAGATGACCGAGTAGTACTTGATCTCCACGCCTTCCGCGTCGGCCATTTCAGCCACGCGCTCAGCCGGACGCACGTTAAAGCCGATGATGACCGCGTTATCGACGGTGGCCAGGTTGACATCGTTTTGCGTAATGGCTCCGACGCCGCGGTGGATGATCCGCAGGGCAACTTCGTCGCCCACGTCGATACGCAGCAAGGAATCTTCCAGAGCCTCAACGGCACCGGACACGTCACCCTTGATGACAAGGTTGAGGGTGTCAACTTCACCTTCCTTGAGAACCTTATCGAAGTCTTCGAGGGTGACGCGCTTGCGACGCTTGGCCAGCAGTGCTGCGCGCTCGGCAGCTTCTCGCTTGTCAGCGATCTGGCGGGCGGTGCGGTCATCGGATGCCACAAGGAAGGAGTCGCCTGCCCGTGGAACTGATGTCAGGCCGATCACCTGCACCGGTCGTGACGGACCGGCTTCCTGCACATCCTTGCCATACTCGTCGAACATGGCGCGCACGCGTCCGGAGGCGGATCCCACAACGAGGGCGTCTCCCACGCGCAGCGTTCCACGCTGGACCAGCATGGTGGCAACCGCACCACGACCACGGTCAAGGTTCGCTTCAATGGCGACGCCTCGCGCCTCGGTGTCAGGGTTTGCCTCCAGGTCAAGTGCGGCATCCGCTGTCAGGAGGACTGCTTCGAGCAGGTCACTGATGCCGGTGCGCTGCTTGGCGGACACGTCCACGAACATGACGTCGCCGCCATATTCTTCAGCCACAAGGTTGTATTCGGTGAGCTGGGAGCGGATCTTATCCGGATTGGCATCTTCCTTATCCACCTTGTTGACGGCCACAACGATCGGCACGTCCGCTGCCTGCGCATGGTTGATCGCTTCAACGGTCTGCGGCATGACGCCGTCATCGGCTGCGACCACCAGGATCGCAATGTCCGTCACCTTGGCGCCACGGGCACGCATAGCGGTGAAGGCTTCGTGACCAGGCGTGTCGATGAATGTGATGGGGCGGTCCTTGCCCTCCATATCCACCGTGACCTGGTAGGCGCCGATGTGCTGGGTGATGCCACCGTGTTCGGTGTCGACGACGTCGGTGTGCCGGATGGCGTCCAGCAGCTTCGTCTTACCGTGGTCGACGTGACCCATGACGGTGACGACCGGTGGGCGCGGCTTGAGGTGCTCTTCATCATCAAGTTCTTCGGCCTCAAGGTCGATATCGAAGGACTCAAGCAGTTCGCGATCCTCGTCTTCTGGGGAAACGACCTTGACGTTGTAGCCCAGTTCGTCGCCCAGTGTTTCAAAGGTGTCCTGATCCAGTGACTGCGTGGCCGTTGCCATTTCACCGAGGTGGAACAGAACAGTCACCAATGCTGCCGGATTGACGTCGATCTTTTCGGCAAGATCAGCCAGGGATGCGCCCTGACGGATGCGAATCTCCTGGCCATTTCCGCGAGGAATCTTCACGCCGCCGATTGTCGGTGCACTCTGCTCTTCGTATTCCTGCCGCCTTGCACGCTTGGACTTGCGTCCGCGACGCGAGCCGCTTCCACGGCCGAATGCGCCCGGTGTGGAGCCGCGACCACCGCGACCGCCACGGGGACGGCCACCGCTCGGGGGCGCAAATGCACCTGCGTGTGCGCCGACTCCTGGGCTGTTGTGACGTGAATTGTTGGAACGTCCACGTCCGCCACGTGACGGGCGGTCAGGCTTGGCGAACCGTGCCTGATCGGGCATCATCATCGGGTTTGGATGGTTGCCGCCGCGTGAACGGTTCGGGCGTTCAGCGCGGTGCTCGCCACCGCCGGAGCGGTTCGTGTGCGCAGCGCCACCTTGTGTGCCGCGGCCACCGGGCCTGTTGGTGCGCTGGCCACCGCGTGTTCCACCAGGTCGAGGCATACCTTGCGTGGATGCGAAGGGATTGTTGCCTGGGCGTGGCCCAGCAGGGCGCGGGCCGGGACGAGGTCCTGGGCGCGGTGCCGACTGGCGGCCATGAGCCTTGGAATCTGAAGCCGATGCTTTCTTGGCGGATTGGGGGCCGGGCTTGGGACCAGATTCTCCCGACGACACCGGTGCCGATGCGTGAGCATCGCCTGATTCCTGAGTATCGCGAGGTCCCGGTTTCGCCGCTGCAGCTGCCTTCTTGTCAGCTGCGTGCGCTACCGGTCCTGGCTTCGGTGCTCGCGCCTTGGCCGGTTTCTTTTCTGACTTTCCGGTCGGCGCATCATCACTGGCCGCACTGCTTTCTGGCTGTGCCAGGTCGGCAGGTGTGGACGCAGTGGACGACTTCCTGGTCGACTTACGAGACGCAGTAGTTGTCTTCGCAGCCGTTTTCCTTGTTTTCTTGGGTGCCTTCGCCTTCTCGGATTCTTCTGTGTCCTGAGGCGCAAGGGAGGCGTAGTGTTCACGCACGGCTCGAACCACTGGCGGTTCCAGAGCCGAGCTTGATGCCTTGACGAACTCTCCGCTATCGCGCAGGTACGCCAAGAGTTCTTTGCTGGCAATGCCGAGCTCTTTGGCGAGCTCGTGTACACGCAACTTTGCCACAATTCTCCTGTCCGGATCCGTCTCCGAACTGGAGACGGGACTTATCGTTCTTGCTGGCAGCTCATCGCTGGGTACTCATCGGGTGCCCATCAGCTTCCAACCCGCTTCCATTACTCGATGTCCAACGCACGGTGCGTTGCTGACAATGTGATCGTGTCGATCAGGTGATCCCACTGGTCCTCCCCCACGGTGTGAGGCAGGCGTAATGCATGTTCGAGGGCTCGCCGTCGGCGGGCCTTCTCCATGCATGTCGCATGTGCGTGAATCCACGCACCACGACCTGGCAGGATGCCTTTTGGATCCACCTGTGCGGATCCGTCGTGAGTCGCCACCATTCGAACCATGCTCGAGGGGGCGCCTCGCTGCCGGCAGCCAATACATGTGCGAATCGGGCCTGAATGGTCATGCGTCTCCACCGCACACATACTAGTCCAGCCCAACCAGTCTAACTGAGGTCGGCGTCCGTATTGGAATCTGTATGTGAGCGACTGGTCACGTCGTCCTCGTCCTCGTCCTCGGCAGTGATGTCGAATGCGTCGGTGCCGCTACCATCTGACACGCTAGCAGCCTCGTCACCTCCATAGGGCATGTCAGGCATCGATGAGCGTGACGCCTCCATCTTTCCGTCCGCATCCGTGTCGGAGTGAATATCAATGTGGAAACCTGTCAGACGCGCAGCCAGTCGAGCGTTTTGTCCCTCTTTGCCGATTGCCAGTGAGAGCTGGAAGTCAGGCACAACGGCGGTGGCGGTGTGATTTTCAACCGAATGCACGACCACTCGGCTCACGCGCGCCGGAGACAGCGCGTTGGACACGAAACGAGCAGGATCTGCCGACCAGTCAACGATGTCGATCTTTTCACCACCCAGCTCAGTCATCACCGAGCGCACACGCGACCCCATCGGCCCAATGCATGCTCCCTTGGCGTTGACACCTTCACGTGTTGCTGCAACGGCGATCTTCGTGCGGTGGCCCGCTTCGCGCGCAACGGCCTTGATCTCCACCAGACCCTGCTGGATCTCAGGAACCTCGCGTTCGAACAGGCCGAGCACCAAGCCGGGGTGGGTTCGTGACAGGACGATTCGCGCGCCACGCTCGGTGCGTTCAACCGACACGACGTAGGCGCGGATCCGCTCATTGTGGTGGTATTCCTCGCCCGGAACCTTTTCTGAATCCGGCAGCACGGCCTCGAAGTCGTCCGATAGTTTCACCAGCGTCAGGTGGCGTTCACGTGCCTGCTGGACAAGGCCGGTGACGATCTGCCCGGTCTTGGATGCGAAGTCGCCCAGAACTTTCTGATCGTCGGCGTCTCGCAGCCGCTGCATGATCACCGAGCGCGCAGTTGCCTGTGCGATGCGCCCAAAGTTGGAGGGAGTGTCATCGAATTCACCGATCGGGTTGCCGTCGTCGTCTTCCTCGGTCGCCATGACGGTGACCCGCCCTGAACGCTTGTCGATCTCAATGCGAGCTTTGCGGATAGCGCCCGGGATGTTGTGATACGCCTTGAGCAGCGCCTCTTCGATCGCGTCCACAAGAGTATTGAGATCTACACCTTTTTCCTGCTCCACCATTCGGAGCGCTGTCATGTCAATTTCCATGATCCCTCACTTGTCTGACTTACCCGTGCCAAGCTCGACGCGCGGACGCGCCTTCTTGATCGTGTCGTATTCAATGGTAACCGGCTCACCATCGACCACCAGAATGACCTGCTGATCAGCCACTTCGGACAGTCGCCCCTCAACGGTGGTCCCGTCGCGAAGCTTGACGCGGATGAGCCGTCCGATCTGTCTGCGCCAGTGCCGCGGCTGCGTGAGTTCACGCTCGGCTCCCGGTGTGGACACTTCCAGAATGTATTCACTGTCAATCGGGTCGGCCTCATCCATCGCCAAGGAAATGGCTCGTGAGACCTGCGCGAGTGTGTCGGAGTCAACTGACTCGTAGGAGTCTGCAGACGTGTCCTCACCGTAATCCACGCTGATGCGCACAATCGGACGCGCCTGGGGGCCGACGACCTCGATCTGATCGATGATGAGTCCGCACGTGGCGACGACGGGCTCCAGTATGCGCCTGATCAGATCCTGATCTACTGGCTGAGCGGGTTGTGCCACAGTTTCTTCCTTCCGAACGACACGCCAATATTCACTAGTTTAGCCACATGCGCATGCGATGATGACACCGTGAAGTTTTCCTCCAGCCTGCACCGCCACTCGTTTTACCATTTGGCGAGGGCGACGTGCGCAAGCGCCGCGATAGCTGCCATCGCCGTGACACTCACGGGCTGCGGGGTTCACCTGGAATCGGCGCAGGGCTCACTGCCTGAGCTGACAGCGCCCCAGCTGGTGCGCGATCGTGCTGTTCGCGCGGATTGGGCAATTGCCGCTCGCGCCAACGAGCTCGCTGATCTGGCCGGACAGTGTGAGCCGTGCCAGAAGGCGTGGCGCGATGTGGCCGACCGTGCCGCGCAGCGAGTCGAGTCACTGGGAGGCGTATGGGATCCGTGGCCTGATGGTGCCCCTGAGGGCGCTGACTTGCCCGATCCGATCGCTGAGGCTCCCGTTGCAGCGGATGCATTCGTCGCCTGGATGGCGGCCTGTGCTGTACGCGACTTGTCATCCGTCGCTGATCCTGCCCTGCTCAGTGATGCCGATGCGCGCATACTTTCCAGGGTCGCGGCGGCGCGCCTGGCGGATGCGACCACGCTCGGTGCGGTTGTGGGCGTTGATTACGGTGAGGGCGCATCAAGTGTGCTGGTACTGGCGAAACGGATTGCGGCTCGGACTTTCGGGGATTCTGCGGGCGGGTCTGCTCGTGATGGCGTGATGCGCGCGGCTCAGGGAATTTTGGATGCCCAGGAGGTTGCGCCTGTCGACACAGGCACCGTCCTCTTTGCGCACCTGGCACCCGCTGACCAGGGCATGCACAGCGATCAACGCGACTTCACTGAAGATGCTGACGTGTCCAATGCGGTGCGCGTATGGGACTGTGTCGGTCAGACTCTTCCTGCCCTCCAGGTGGAGGGCGAGGGGATCGCTGACGCATCTGCCACGGTGGATCGATTGTTGGAACGCACGCGAGTTGTCCTCAACGCTGGCGTGGACGATACGCGCGAGTTCCGGTGCCATCTGGAAGAGTCGTCACCTCAGTCACTGGATGCGTTGATGCTGGCAACGGATCTGACTCTGGTTGATTCCGCCGATGCGGATGTGCGCGCTCTGGGGGTGCGCAGCCTGGCCGCTGACATTGTGGCAGGAGCCGCATCGGGCAGTGCTGACATGTCAGACGCCCTCGATGCAGCCTTAAAGCAGTAACGTTTCTGTCCCTCACGTATTGCGGTGTGCGTGATACCTGCCCGCGCATTTTTCGCCTGTCATGCGCGGCGTCCAGTTGGGGGCCTAGTATGCGTATCCCATCACCGTCGGGGCAGGCGCTTGTCGTTGTGATTCTGCGGTGCCCCGACCGGGGCTCGAACCCGGGACAAACGGATTATGAGTCCGCTGCTCTAACCGACTGAGCTATCAGGGCAGATCTAGCCTAACCGCTTTAAGGCTTCGAAAGCGAATCGCGCCTGAACGCAAATGCCAGTGGTGTGGGTCATACTGTGCACCACGATGACAGGAACGCAAAACGGACCAGTCGCTGCCTTACCCCAATCATTCAGAGGAGTCTACTCATGAACCAGTTCACTGACGTTCACGCACTAGCTGTCAAGCTCTACGATGCCCTCGGCGCGTTCCGTGAGAACGCCGACGAAGATGAGGCCACATTGTGGATGCTGTACCAAACCTTAGCCGGGTGGCTGGCGAGCATGCTGCGCCATAAGGCTGCTGACGACCAGGTCGAACAGACACTTGCAGCGATCGCGCTGCGAGACGCACTACGAGAGTTCACGTTCGCAAGCTGCCTGGCATATGGCCAACTGATGAAAGTGATCCGCGAAACCGGTGAGGACCTGAATGATCTCGACACATCGGAGTTTGCTAGTCTTCACGACATCATCGAGGAATGCCTGACCGAAAGTAGGCTGACGCTGGGAGATCGCCTCACGAACATTTAAGCAATGATTGTCCGGGGAGCGTTCGGGCACGTGGTCTACGCGAGAGTAAGGCGAGGGGCCACTGTTCGGCCAATTGGAGCACGCCGATTGGCCCAAGTCAGGGCAATAAAAAGCTCCCGCGACTGGATTCGAACCAGTAACCGTCCGATTAACAGTCGGATGCTCTGCCGTTGAGCTACGCGGGATCAACGCATTGAAGTCTAGCGACTGATGACCAAAAGGGGCAACTTGAAAGAGGTGGTGTATCCCTCACTTTGTTGCACGTGCCAGTACAGCACTGCTCACGCGCCAACGGCCAGGGTGAGTGGCTCAGGCTCACATTCGCACGCTCATGTGAGGCCGCTGCTCGGTCTCGCTAGTCGAGGCCGACACCTTCGCGCACATCCCGTTCAAGCGCGTCCGCCTGATGCGCTTCCTCACCGGTTAGCGGCCCATCCGACACGAGTGTGGAGAACAACTGCCCATCAGCAGTTCGACGGATTGCAGCAGTCACTGTCGCACCCGAATCAACCGTCACCGAACGTTGAGTCACGATCGACTGCGACACAGCTTCACTCATAAGCGCCATAAAACGCTCTGGGTCCTCACTGATCGTGACGCCCGTGAACGGTTCGCGGTCGGGATCGACCCACGTGACGCTCAACGTCCGCTTCTCAGCGTTCCAGCGCGCATGCTGAACTTCGTACCACATGGCAGCGAGGTGGACACCCTCGTCACTGGCGACGAAAAATGCGTACTTGCCGGCGATGACTACTCGCCCGTCCTCGAGGCGCTCGCATGGAGCACTCGCATCATAGGCGGGCAGATGCTGCGCAACCGTGGAGGGAAGCTGGCTGTGAGAAGGTTTCGAAGGTGTCATAGCAATGAGGATATCCGCAACGGTGATCTAGTTCGCGTCCAGAAGCTGGCGCTCGTAAGGATCAACGCTCAAGCCGGCATCGATGATGGAGCGAGCCCACTCGCGAGCGCTGAACAGCGAATGATCACGGTAGTTGCCACACGACTTTTCATCCGTACCCGGCACATCGTCCCACGCGACGTCTTCGGCAATGGCGCGAAGAGAATCGGTCACTACGCGCGCAATGTCCTCCACTGCCGGTTCTCCCCACGTAATCAGATGGAACCCGGTACGGCAACCGAACGGTGAGCAGTCAATGATTCCGTCCATGCGGTCACGCAGGAGTGACGCCAAGAGGTGCTCAATCGTATGCAACCCCCCGGTGGGGATGGCGTTCGCGTTGGGCTGGACAAAACGAAGATCGAAATTCGAGATCACGTCACCGGCAGGCCCGCTCTCACGATTGATGAGCCGCACGTAAGGCGCGCGCACAGCCGTATGATCGAGCTGGAAACTTTCCACTTCCGCCATTTCTTCTCCTAATTCTGCTCAGCGAACGCTCGCCGCCGCTCTTCACATTTCATCAACTCTGTGAAGGTCTCAGCATAGCGCTCATCATCAGAGTTCATACGCTGCAGTTTCGCATGCAGCTCGGCACTTCGACGCGTCAGATCCATCCGCACCATCGCAGCAATAATGCCGCGCGAAAACGAACGCATTTGGTCGGGACGGTCCTGCGGCAAGGGTGCGACAGCCAGCTGCGTGACAACCGCATCGACAACCGGCCCGGCGCTTTCACGAATCGCTTCGGCAAATTTCTTCGTCGCAGCAGCTTCCGCCGCGTCCCCCCTGCCCATCGAGTCTTCTGCTCGGGTCAGCATGTCAGTAAAGGTCTGCAGCCCGCCGATAGCGCGCACAGCGTCGTGAACTGCCCTGTGAGCAGGCACCGTGAACGCTTCCCCGCCCAGTTCCTCAAAACCGGAATCCACCACGTCGACTGGGCGTTGAATCAACACCTCAAGGGCCTGGCGCTCCAGGTTCGCCACCGGATCGTCCATCACTGCTGCCGGCACTCGTCCAGGCACGCCCGCGCCCGCCATGTCCATTGCCGAGGGCGACGTGTAGCTGCGCGCCTGCGCATAACGACCACCCTGATTGGACGCCATCCGCGGCGCGGTGCGCACCGACTTGGCCACATCTCGCATATCCATGCCGAGCCAGCCTGCCAGTGAACGCGTGTACTCGTTACGCAACGCCCTGTCCTTGATCCCGGCCACCACGGGAGAGGCAGCGTGCAACGCGGCAACGCGACCTTCAGCAGTGTTCAAATCCTGCAGGTGCAGCAACGAGCGGATAACAAACTCAAACAGCGGTGTGCGCGAATTGACCAGATTTAATACCGCCTGATCACCGCTGCGAAGCCGCAAGTCACACGGATCCAGGCCAGATGTCTCCACGGCGACGAAAGTCTGGGCGGCAAAGTTCTGATCCTCACCAAAAGCACGAAGCGCCGCCTTGCGACCGGCCTCATCACCATCAAAAGTGAAAATGATTTCTCCACCGTGAGCACGTCCCGATGAGAGCACCACTCCGGCCGCAGGATCAGCACTGTCACCAAGCAGACGCCGCACGATCTTGACGTGCTCGGAGCCGAACGCCGTGCCGCATGTGGCCACCGCAGTGACTTCACCAGCCACATGCGCGGCCATCACATCGGTGTAGCCTTCCACAATGACGATGCGTCGACGCTTGGAAATTTCGCGCTTGGCCAGGTCAAGGCCATAAAGAACCTGTGACTTGTGGTAAATCGGTGTCTCGGGGGTATTCAGATACTTCGGAGAATTCGTGTCAGAATCGTCCAGGCGCCTCGCACCGAATCCGACGGTCGCGCCAGTAATGTCGCGGATTGGCCACATCAGGCGCCCTCGAAAACGATCGTAGATGCCGCGGTTACCCTGACTGGCAAGTCCGGCTGCCAGAATTTCCGCATCCGTGAATCCACGCGAGCGCAGCACACGTGTGAGCGAATCCCACGATTGCGGCGAATACCCGATCCCGAACTGCGCACTGTCGGACTGCGAAAAACCGCGGTTGGCCAGGAAAGTGCGGCCCGGCTTTGCCTCGTGGGACAGGAGCTGTTCGCGGTAGAAATCCTCTGCCACATTGTGGGCATCCAGGAGGCGCTGACGCTTCCCCGGTTCTTCCTCGCGTACCCGCCGGCCGCCTTCTTCATAGTGCAGCGTGATCGAGTAACGCTGGGCGAGCATCTCGACGGCTTCAACGAAGCTCATATGGTTGATCTTCTGGATGAAGCTGATGACGTCTCCGCCTTCACCACATCCGAAGCAGTGCCACAGGCCGACCACGGGGCGCACGTGGAATGACGGGGTCTTCTCGTCGTGGAAGGGGCACAGTCCTTTCAACGCACCCACGCCCGCACTCTTCAAGGTGACGTGTTCGCCTACCACCTCTTCGATCCGGCAGGCTTCACGCACCGCCGCTATGTCTTCTCGACGGATCATGCCAGCCATGGCTTCAGTGTACTGTTCCGCGCCCTCACGTCCACTGGGTCGATAGCAGTCCGCACAGGCGGGCGTGCCACTGTGAGGCTGAAATATCCGTCAATGTCGCCACCTGATCGATGACGACACGCAGCCGCTCGGCATCACCGTCGGCATGTTGCCATGCAGTCGCAAACGGCTCTTCGAGGTGCTGCCCGCGCGATTCGAGCAACGCGTCAACCAGGTCGGCAAGAATCGTGCGCTGATGCAGGTAGACCGGTTCGGTTTCTCGCGGAGACATCACGTAGTGCACAGCGATCCCCTTGAGCAGCTGAATCTCCGCCCGCACGTCCCGAGGAATCACCAGGTCCGCATGGTGCCGTCCCAGTGGGCCATCACCGGCCACTTCGCGCGTGGCCGCAACAACGCTTTGACAAAACCTGCCGATCAACTGGCTGGTCAGATTTTTCAAGGCCGCAAGGTCCGCATACGTGCCATCGAAACGGTGCAGCCACACCGGAAGCGTTAGCAGGCGCTCCATCGCCGCTTCCAGCTCATCGGCGCTCGCTCCCCCGCCGTACCACTGCAAAGTGGAGTCGATGATTCCGGCCACATGCTCGTCGTCACCCACGTGGCTGACATCCATCGCGTGCGTGGCGATCGCGTCTTCCACGTCGTGCACGCAGTATCCGATGTCATCAGACAGGTCCATGATCTGTGCTTCGAGGCAGCGCCTCCCGGCGGGCACATCGCCACGCATCCAGGTGAACACCTCAGCGTCGTCTTCATAGACGCCAAACTTCTTCATCGACTTGTCAGGGTCGGGGCCCTGGCCGCGCTTCCACGGATACTTCGCGATGGCGTCCAGCGTCGCCCTCGTCAAATTCAGTCCCGAGGGTGCCCCGTCCGGGGCGACAACTTTGGGTTCGAGGCGCACCACAATGCGCAGTGTCTGAGCGTTTCCCTCAAAGCCTCCGGCATCTTGCGCCAGGTCGTTGAGCACGCGTTCGCCGTTGTGACCGAACGGCGGGTGGCCCAAATCGTGAGACAGGCACGCTGCCTCCACAACGTCTGGATCTGCGCCAAGTTCTTTACCAAGCTCGCGACCCACCTGTGCCACTTCCAGTGAGTGCGTCAGGCGCGTGCGCACGAAGTCATCGCTGATGGGTCCCAGCACCTGAGTCTTGGCGCCCAAGCGTCTCAGCGCTGATGAATGGACAATTCGCGCGCGGTCACGTTCGAAATCGGTGCGTTCAGGATTCTTGGGTGATTCTGCGACGAATCGTTCACGGTCACCTGCCGAGTAGACGATCCGATGGGGCACCTGGGCGTGGTTCATGCGCTGGTTCACGGCTCCAGCCTAACGCCCGTACATGCTCTTCCCTGGACAATATGTGCCTTCGGCACGCGAATGGGCCACAATAGCATTATGTCTGACACGTCGACTTTTCACGTCGCATCCGATTCAAGCGTGACTACGCGACTGGTTCACCGCGTCCAACGGGGACATTTCCCCTGGTGGAGACGCGCCGTGATCTGCGATATCGGCGGCGGTGTGACCGATGAGGATTTGGAAGTTATCGAAAAACTCTCCTTCGATTTTGCGCGCGTCGGCTTCACGGCTGTTGCCGTCCGGCCCGCACATGCCGACATCGCGGTGGATGGGTCGCGCCTGGCATCATTTATCGAGCGTGTTCACCGCACCGGCGTCAAGGTCATCGTCCGACTGTCCGGCGCGCGCGTGCCGGGCAGCAGCGAGGGAGCGTTTGTCAACTTCGAACAGGACGTGTCCTCACTGGTCGTGCGCACGAGGGCGGCTCTGAAAGCCGGTGCCGACGGGATTGACCTGGGAATCATTCGCGAGGATGACCAGTCAGGTGACGATCAGGCGCAGCGCTTCACGCAACTGATCCACATTCTGCAGGCAGAGCTGGCCGATTTTGATCGCATGCCGATTCTGGCTGCAGAAAGCTCGATTACCACCCCACATGCATTAAGCCGTCACCTCGAAGAAGACTGGTTCCACCATCTGCGTGACGACGCTTTGGTGACATGCCCGTGGGACATTAACCAGCTGCGCGCACGCATTGAGCGCACGTTGTCGAAGCGTTCGAACCTCGGACACGTTTCTGCCTGGCAGTGGTCGCATTGCCCGACCGATAACCGACCGGTGAGCCCGGTACCCGGTTCGTGGGAAGAAGGCGCCGATCAGTGGAGACGAAACGCGATGGCACTGGTGGCGCTGTCACTTCCGGGCGCGGCCTACACACCGTTCGACAGGCTGGCCGGTCGCCGCAATTTTGATGCTCACGACGGGGCTCACGTGGAGTGGGAGCCGAGTGAGGATGCGCGCCGCGAGCGCGAAATGGTCTCACGTGCCCTGAGGATCCGTGTTGAGCGCTCCATGGGGTCAGGATCCTTGGCATACGTGAACCACCTGGCCTGGGCGCATGAGGGTGTGGGTGTGCACCTGTGCGCCGGCGTCATGGTGGTGGTCAACGCTTCTGATACTCCTGTTGAGGTTCCGCCCGAACATGCGCTGCTGCTTGATTCAACGGGGCGCTCCGGTGGTGAGCCGAATCAGCCCACTGTTGTCGGCCCTGACCAGTGCGCCTGGTTTGAAGCAGCCTTGGTTCAGGCCCCTCCCGTCTCCAGCTATTCGTAAGCCACACGGGCCTGCTCAATCAGAGAACCATCAGCGCCCGGGCATTGGCAACATCGCGCCGATCTCGATCCTGGGTCGGCCTGTTCTGCGGAGCAGCCCGACCAACGCGCTAATTGCTGGTCACCGCCACAATCGGCAGGGAGGGACGATCGCCGCGATCGACGGCGAATTCGGACTGGGCGGCCAGTGAGGCCATCGCGCAACTTCCGCATGCCGGTCGGCGTGGCTCAAATCCCTTGTCTTCCTCATCCCACACAATGTCGACTGTGCCGAAATCCAGCACGCCATCCGCGCTCTCGCGCCGATGCTGTTCCATCGCCGTTGAGATCATCAGCTTGATGCGGTTGAGCTGGTTGACCTGTGAGGCACCCGGATCGTAGTCCACTGACACCACATTGGCCTGCGGGTAGCGATTGCGCAGCGCGCGGAACATTCCCTTACCAATGATGTGGTTGGGCAGGCAGCCGAAAGACTGTGCACAGATGATGTTCGGGCAGCCATGTTCAATCATGTCAACTATCCCCAGGTTGTGAGCGTTCCACGATGCTGATGCCATCGCGTTGTGGAAGAACTGCATCAGTGTGGGCAGTTCCGCCTCACACCCTTCCTCTTCAATAACGCGCACCGCGTGGTTGTTTGCCTCGGGATGGAACTTCACCAGGATTTCCCCGACCAGTCCCACCAGGGGTTTGCGCCATGTCGCGCATGGCAAGCGCGGCGACATGCGCGAAATCATCAGACGCATCGCAGAAGAAGAATTCATTGCGAATGGATACGACGGCATCACAACCCGTCATATCGCGGCTCGCGCCAACTGCGATCCGGCAATGGTGAACTATTATTTCGACTCCAAGCAGCGTTTCCGCTCCTACGTACACTCCAGCATCATCCCCGACATTACTGACTTTATTCATCAGCACGTGTGCGGAACTGACGCTCCTCCCCTGTCACCCGCCACGCGCACAGCGATTGCGCGGGAGATTGAGTGCGTCATGTCCACGCTGTACGGTGTGGCCACGATGCGCTACATTGTCCAGCTCGAACCTCTCGCATCCATGTCAGAGCAGGCACTTATCGACGAGTTCGCTCCCATCGCGCAGCGCCGCCTGGATACGGTTGTCGAACTGGTTCGCTCGCCACGGAGCCGGTAGGTCTCCTCGCGCCCACACGCTCACGCTTCCTTGGTCAGGTGAGTGATGGTGTAGGTTTCGCCAGGACGCGTATCGAATGCGAGGTGCGTGGCGTCCAGCAGCGTCGATCTCACGCACGCGCCGTCAGCGCTTGTCACGGTCGCGTTCGAGGCTCCCGACAGACGTACCACTGCGTGCCCGCCGCTTCCGGAGGTAATCGTCATCAAAGTGACGGCGCCATCGGCCCATTCATAGCCAACCGTGAAGTTGCCGCGAGCGCGCAGCCCACTGACTCGACCGTTTCTCCACACGCGCGGCAACGCGGGCGCTGGATACATATAGTTGCGGTACTCGCGTCCATCCTGACTCACCCAGGTCGAATTGGACTGCAGCAGCATTTCGCTGACACCTGCGATGTAGCCGAAGTTCCCGTCGATCTGGAACGGCGGGTGTGTATCGAACAGGTTGGGGTAGATCCCGTTGGCAAAAAAAGACTGGATGATGCGGTGCGCACGCTCCCCATCACCGGCGCGGGCCCACGAATTCAGTCGCTGAGCAATTCCCCACCCGGTCGCGCGGTCAGATCGATCATTCATCGACACCTTTGCCGCGTCGAGGAATTCTGCATGATCAACAGTGATCAGGTCGCCAGGATAGAGGCCCAGCACATGCGACATGTGGCGGTGGTAGCACTGATAGTCCGCGATCGCGGAGCCATCCGTATGATGCCCGAGGGCGCCCTCGTCGTACCATTCCTTGATCTGGCCTGAGTCGCCAATGACGATGGGGTCGAGCAGCTGCCTGGCGCACGCCCATGAACGTGAAGCGTCCGAGGTGAACGCGCCGCCATTTTCCCAGTCCCGCTCCCAATCGTCGATGGAGCAGCTCTCATCCATCGTCAGCCGATCGGCATCCACCTGCAGCACCTCTGCCGCTTCGATGGCGTCAGTCAGCATTTGCCAGATCAGGGTCTGCTCGTACACGTTGCCGTCAGTGACCGGCCCATGTTCGGGCGAGTAGGCAGGCGATGAGACTAGGCGGCGTGTGCCCGTCGAGTCGGTGGACGGGTGCAGCAGGCGCTGCACGTACAGGTCTGCCTGTTCTTTGAGCAGCGGGTAGATGTCTTCTCGCAGGCGCTCCGTGTCCCCGGTGAACTCGTACCATTCGTAGACGTTGTGCAGCATCCACGGAACCACGGCGGGCGACCATCCCCAGAAAAAGTCACGTCCCGGAGTGGTCCAGCCAAATGGAGTGTTCTCGGTGTGAGCGCTGAAACCTGATCCTTCACTGCCATCGGTACCCAGGTAGATGCGTGCCGTGCGTCTGCCCGGTTCGACCAGAGCCTTCATGAAGCGGATCATCGGATCGGCAGTTTCGACCAGGTTCGTACTGTAGGCCGCCCAGTAGATCATCTGCATGTTGACGTTGAGGTGGTAGTCGGAGTTCCATGCATTCGGCCCAACGGTATCGTCAGACCTGTTCGCCCATACGCCCTGCAAATTGGCTGGCAGCAGTGAGTTCTCCCGCGAGGAGCTGATGCCGAGGTAGCGTCCGTACTGAAACAGCACAACTTCCAGTTCGCGTTGCTGCGCAGGCGAGGCATCTCCTGCGCGGTAGGCGTCGAGTAGCACGTCAGTCGGAACGGTCCGGGCGCACTGATCCGCTTCGCCCCCGTCACATTGGCCCGCATTTTTCGCGTCGCATTGGCCCAGGTCCAGCTCCACTCTGTCAAACAGCGCGCTGTAGTCACGCTGGTGGCGTTCACGCAGGTCATCAATGCTGCGTGCAGCAGCCTCTTCCAGCACCGCCCTGACACGTCTCGACACATCGCGCGGGCTCTCGCCAGTTCGATATGCCGGAAACGTCAGCGCATAATCAGTCGCCGCGCTCACCAGCAGCGACACGTGCGTGCACCCTGCAATACTCAAGTGGTCTCCCCCGTCGCTGACCTCGCCGTCAGTGCTGGCCACTTTAATTGCCGAGGCATAGCGCAGGCCGTTGTTATGCAGTGCACCGCTGACTTCAAGGAGGCCTCCAGCCACGTCAACGGTGGTGCGCTCAGCGTTTTTCTGACTGTCCTGCTTCGTTGGAAACGACACGGCCAGTGTCTGTGCGGTGGTGGACGTCAGATGCATGACAAGAACGTTGTCAGGGTTGGAGGCAAAGTATTCGCGGGTGATGTGTGTCCCGTCATGATCGAATGCGACGTGCGCGATCCCGGTCGACAGATTCAGGTCACGTTCATAATTCGAGTAGTGGTCATCAGCGAAACCGTAGTCGAGGTAGACGGTTCCCCACGCCTGGTAGCCTCCTTGTTCGGCGGCATTGAAGCCGCCTATGAGAGTGTTCGACGCCAGGCGCGCTGCTTCTTCGCGGCGTCCCTGTTCGAATAGGTGCTGCACCGAGCGCAGCGTCTGGCCGTTTCTGCCGTGTTCGACTGAGTTGCCGCCGTCATAGGTCGGCGTGCTTCCCGGTCCGCCCGTCCACAGGGTTTTCTCGTTGAAACCGATGCGATCGCGGCTGATCTCACCAAATATCGCGCCGCCCAGGTCACCGTTTCCGATCGGCATCACTGTTTCCTGCCAGATGCGAGAGTCAGCGTCCACGATGGAGGGCGAGCCAGCTTGCGGCCCTTTTCCACTGGACATCAGTTCGGTCAGGCTCGCCGGTTGCCTGTACCACAGGCGCAGGTCGTGGTGGTGTGACGTTGTATGCTGAGCGCTCGCCATGAGGCGCCTTCCTTCGATCGGTGCGCGGTGCGCAATGTCAGTGCGCACGGTGCGCATGTCCACGTAGTGTGTGTGCTACCTGTTGAGCCGGCAACTGGCCAGGCGCACTGGACGCGCCGACCGTTGCAAATGTGGCCGCCAGTCCAAACTCAGGCCCCGCCAGGCGTGTCGCCACACCAGCCTCGCCCATGCCGATACAGATCGTCGGCACGTCCAGGTGCGACATCGCCCACCGTCCAGCCTGCATAATCGCGTCCGCATCAGCATGTGAGTGAGCGCGATAGGCGACCTTGACGATATCTCCATCCAGTGCCGCCATCTGCTCAAGCTGGCGCGTGATCTCTTCAGGTGACGGTGTCAGCTCCCAGTTGTGTGCGGAAATAATGACGGTACTGCCATCGTTGTGAGCATCGTCCACGATCTGTGCGCTGCTCGGCCATCTGGCTTCCACGTCCACACAGGGCGCAAGCGCCGCCAGTTTCCTGACACTGTGAGCGTATGCGTTTTCATCCAGGGCGCTGCGGCCGCCCTCGTCAATGGTGCGTATGGTGGCGAGGACGGGAATGGTGCACCGTTGGACAACAGCGCTGCACACGCTGGCAAGCTCGTCGGGATCTGGCCACATATCTGCGCGCCACTCGGCAAGATCAATCGGCTCGCCATGCAGGTTGTCGATCTCGTCGACGAGGGCGTCCCATGTGCTCCCGGTCAGCGGTGCGATAATTCTGGTCGGATTCCCCGGCCCCAGGAAAACGGGGCCGATCTGGACTTCTCGTTGCATGTTCTCACCCGCCTGACGCATCATCTTCAGCCAGGTGCAGGTGCTGGCGTTCATCGTCAGTTAGTGTGCGCGAGTTGAGCCACCCATCGGGAAGATGCGGTTTCTTCTCGTGTCCTGCGCGTCCTCTGCTGCCCTGCGCTGCCGACGGGAAGGGCTGATCGAGGTCAAGATCCATCAGTCGCTCATGCAGCTCCTCCAGGGAGGAAACCAGATTGAGAGCCTGGCGAGATGGCCCGCCGATCGCGAATCCGCGCAGGTACCAGCCGATGTGAGCGCGCAGGTGACGCATCGCGCGATATTCGTCGGCCATTTCTTCGACCTGCCAGCGAGCATGCTGCTCAATGATGGGTGTGATCTGGCGGAGCGTGGGCGGTGGTGGAAGCGGATGCCCGTGCAAGGCTGCAACGAGTTCGCGGAACAGCCAGGGGCGGCCCTGCGCGCCGCGACCGATCACCACTGCATTACATCCTGTGCTGTCCATCATGGCTCGGGCATCGTCTCCGCTGAAAATGTCTCCATTGCCGAAGACGGGGATGTCCTCACGCACGACGTCGCGTAGTCGCGCAATCGCCTGCCACTGGGCGGCGCCCGAATAGTACTGGTGCTGTGTGCGTGCGTGCAGAGCAATACCGGCGACGCCTGCCTGCTGCGCAATGCGTGCGGCATCCAGGTAGGTCACGTGGCCGTCATCGATGCCGATTCGCATCTTGATAGTGACGGGAATATCTCGGCCGACAGTGCGGCCGGCATCGTCAGCCGCGCGAACCACAGCACCGACCAGTGAGGCAAACAGGTCCCGCTTGTAGGGAAGCGCAGCTCCCCCACCCTTGCGCGTGACTTTCGGCACCGGGCAACCAAAATTCAGGTCCACATGATCGGCCAGATCCTGCTCGACAAGCAGTCGGGTCGCAGCCGCCATCACGTCAGGATCGACTCCATATAGCTGGATGGAGCGCACCCGTTCTTCAGGATCCACGCGCACCATATCCAACGTGCGTTGGTTGCCTTCAACCAGAGCGCGCGAGGTCACCATTTCGGTGACATACAGGCCCGCTGGCGCATCGATCCGGGGACGTGGATGTGCCTGCCCGTCAGGAGCTGGACGCAAATGCTCGGGCAGGCCTTCCTCACCGAAGCGGCGGCACAGGCGCCGAAATGGCACATTCGTGACTCCCGCCATCGGCGCCAGGATGACCGGTGACCACAATTGAATGGGGCCGACAGCTACAGGCGCGAAGGCGGGAGCACACTGAACGGGAAGTAACGTCATCGGATGGACAGGTATGCCTCAGCAGGCGCCGAGCTTATCGGCAAGCCAGGCAGGAACCTCGTCGATCGGGATGCGCACCTGCTCCATCGAGTCGCGCTCACGGATTGTCGCTGCGTGATCGTCGAGCGAGTCGAAGTCAATGGTGACGCAGTAGGGTGTGCCGATCTCATCTTGACGGCGGTAGCGCCGGCCCACCGCGCCAGCATCGTCATAGTCCACGTTCCACCGCATGCGCAGGCTCTTCGCCAGTTCGCGTGCAGGCTCCTGCAGTTCCGGCTTGCGTGACAGCGGCAAGACGGCGGCCTTGACGGGAGCCAGACGAGGATCCATATGCAGCACCGTTCGCTTGTCCGCACCACCCTTCGCGTTGGGTACTTCTTCCTCGTCGTAAGCTTCCACGAGGAATGCCATGAGAGAGCGGGTCAGACCAGCCGACGGTTCGATAACATACGGAGTCCAGCGTTCGTTCTTCTGCTGATCGAAGTAGTCCAGCTTGGCGCCGGAAGCTTCGGCATGGACCGATAGGTCGTAGTCGGTACGGTTCGCGATGCCTTCGAGCTCGCCCCACTGGGAGCCTTGGAAACCGAACGTGTATTCGATATCAACGGTGCGCTTGGAGTAGTGCGAGAGTTTCTCTTTCGGGTGTTCGTACAGGCGCAGGTGTTCGGGATCAATGCCCAGGTCGACGTACCACTGGAAACGCTGGTCGATCCACTGCTGATGCCACTGCTCATCAGTGCCAGGTTCTACGAAGAACTCAAGCTCCATCTGCTCGAATTCGCGGGTACGGAAGATGAAGTTACCTGGCGTGATTTCGTTGCGGAAGGACTTGCCGATCTGAGCGATTCCGAACGGTGGTTTCTTGCGGGAGGTCGACATAACGTTGGCGAACTGCGTGAAGATACCCTGTGCTGTTTCGGGGCGCAGGTAGTGCAGTCCGGCCTCGTCATCAACGGGACCAAGGAATGTCTTGAGCAGTCCGGAGAAAGCCTTGGGCTGTGTCCACTGACCGCGCGTCCCACAGTTCGGACACGGCACGTCTTCCATCGACACGTCGCCTTCATCTTTCGAATGCTTCTCAGCGTACTGCTCGATTAGTTCGTCCTCACGCAGACGCTTGTGGCAGGACAGGCATTCGGTCAATGGGTCAGTGAATGCTGTGACATGACCGGACACTTCCCACACGCGCTTGGGCAAAATAACGGCTGAGTCCAGTCCCACAACATCGTCACGGGAGCGCACAACAGTGTTCCACCATTGGCGCTTGATGTTTTCTTTCAGCTCCACACCCAGCGGACCGTAATCCCAGGCTGAACGGGTACCACCGTAGATTTCCCCGGAGGGAAACACGAAGCCGCGGCGCTTGGCCAGGCTGATGACCGAGTCGAGACGTGAAGGGCCTTGTGCCATGTTGGATATTCTCCTTATTTTCATCGTCGCACCTGGCTGGTGCGACGCTCACGCGCTCGAGTCTACCGGTTTTACTGCGTTACCCCTTCACTGCGCCCGCTGTCAGACCCGACACGATGTACTTTTGCAGATACTGGAACAGCACAATCACCGGAATTGCCGCGACAACGGCTCCTGCGGCGAACAGGCCCCACGGTGCCACGCGCTCATCGGCAGCCCAGTTGTACATGCCGACAGCCAGTGTGAAATTTGATTCGCTTTGCAGCACAACACGCGCAATGACGAAGTCGGAGAAACTGGCGATAAAGGACAGTAAACCGACAACAGCCAGGATCGGGATCACGAGCGGCATGATGATCGTCCAGAACGTCTGAGCGTGGCTTGCCCCGTCGATTTCGGCCGCTTCGTCAAGTTCGCGGGGAACGGTGTTAAAGAACCCGTACAGCAGGAAGGTGTTCGACCCCAATGCGCCGCCCAGATACACGCAGATCAGCGCCAGACGAGAGTCCAGTCCCAGGACCGGAAAAACGTCCTGGAGGGCGAGCAGCAGCAGGAACAGTGCCACGAATGCCAGCATCTGCGGGAACATCTGAACCAGGAGCAGGAAGGTGAGTGTGCCGCGTCGCCCTCGGAAACGAAAACGGGAAAATGCGTAAGCGGCCGCAGCGCCCATCAGCACTGTACCAATCGCGGTAATCGATGAAACGATCAGCGAGTTCTTGATCCACTGCCAGTACGTGGTTTGCCCCAGTGCTTGGAAGTTCTCCAATGAGAAGTGCTGGAATAACTTGTTGGCTCCGGTCAGCGTCGCGCCCGGCGACAGGGAGACAGACAAGACGTACAGCAGAGGAATCAGACAGTAGATGGTGACGAGGATACCGACCACATACCTCCACCCCAGCTCTCGCATCCATCGGCCAGCCGACATCGAGTGGCGTGTATTGTTCGCCTGATCGTTGTGTGCGCCGCGTGTTGTGGCAGCTTGAGACGTTGATGCAGTAGTCATCACAGTTCCTCCAATGCGCGCGTCTTCCTGAAGCCCAGCCAGGAGATCACTCCTACGACGATGAAGATGACGATCGACATGGCTGATGCCAGACCGAAGTTCTGCCCGCCCCGGTCAAATGCGATCTTGTAGACCATCGAGATCAAAATGTCAGTCTCACCCACCGGCACCGACAATCCCGGATAGGACGGGCCGCCACCTGTGAGCATGTAGATCAGTGAGAAGTTGTTGAAGTTGAAGGCAAACGATGAGATGAGCAGTGGGACCGTCGATTGCAGCACCAGTGGTAGCTTCACTGACCACACTGTGCGCAGCGCCCCTGCTCCGTCTATCTTCGCCGCCTCCATGACGTCAGAGGGCAACGATTGCAGTGCACCCAGGCAGACGAGGAACATGTATGGGAATCCGAGCCACAAGTTCACCCCCAGGATGGAGACCTTCGCCCACGTCCCATCGGTCAGCCACGGAATATTCGCTCCGGGCATCCAGCCCAGCAATGCCTCGTTGACGAAGCCGAAGCGCTCGTTGAGCATGCCGCGCCAGACCAGGGTGGCGAGGAAGCCAGGGAACGCGTAGGGCAGAATCATCAGGGACTGGAAGACGCGCCGGCCTTTGATGCGCTGATCAGCGAATGTCAATGCCAGGAAGAGGCCGAAGGCGAAGGTGGTGATCACCGATCCGAATGCAAAGACGAACGACCAGATCAGCGATTTAAAGAACGGGACGGCCAGGTCAGGGCTGACCACCATTGAGGCGTAGTTGTCGAAACCGACAAAGACGCGCCACCCGGGCGTGAGGTGCTCGCCGTCTGGTGAGGTGAAGAAACCGTCACTGTCTGCCGTGTACACCACGCCGGTTGCCGTGTTTGTCATGGTGTCGGCTTGTTCGTCGTAGTGGAATGTGGGCTGAGCCAGATAACCTTTGGAGCCGTCGGTGGTGACGTAATACCCGTCGTCAGGGTTGTCACTGACCGGTACAGTCAGGTTGACCACGTCGTTTTGTCGGGCTGCAACATCTGCAAACGCGAGGACGTCGTAGCCTTCCACCGAGGTGATACCCAGGGAGCCGACTTGTGCGTTGACCTCATGAAGCGGCACATCCTCAAAACCGACGCTCACCGCATGTGTATCGGGATCTTCGACCGCCAGCCCCAGTGTGCCGCCGTCGTCGACGACCGCCATATTGACGGTGGGCGCGCCATCCACCCTTTTCTTGTTCTCCATCATGATGGAGCTGATGGCGTCAGCTTTGGTCGAGTTATGCCCTTGCCCGTAGTTTGTGAAGGACACGTAGCCGGTATACCCCATGACGAAGACCTGGTAGATCAGGAGGAACACCAGGCCGGGGATCAGGTATTTGGCGGGCAGCATCCGCGAGGAAAAATAGATGAAATCGACGGCAACCAGCAGAAGGACCAGTAGCGCCACGATGAGCCACGACTGGACGAACGCCGCTGTGATGATGCCGTAGACGCCGAGTGCATTGACGAGCATCATCAAGATCAATTTGGCGATAAAACCGGGCCTCGTTATGTCGCGGGCATGTGAAGTGCGGTACGAGGGGGCCTGCGGTGAATCCGTTGACTGTGAGGACTGTTCTGTGTGAGAAGACGTTGCTGATGAAGGCGACGACATGGCCTACTCCTGATTGGGTGAACAGAGTGCGGGCGGCACGGTGGATGAGAAAAGAGATGCGAGGCACCTCGTTTCTCATCCCCGTGCCACTGGTCTGTCACGCTGCAGTGAGCAGCGCGACGCGACAGACACTACTCAATAGCGCCTTGAATGTTGGAGATCATCGTGTTCCAGCCTTCTTCGGGAGCTTCCTTGCCGGAGATGATGTTCGCTTCGGTCAGACCCCAGAACTGCCACACGGCGCTCATCTCAGGAATAGACGGCATGGGCATACCGGTTTCGGCAATCTTGGAGAAAGCCTGAATGTCAGGGTCATCAATTGCGGCGGCTGTTTCTTTCAGAGCCGGTGTGCGCCCAGCCAGGTCGTACATTTTCTGCTGCGCTTCGGGGGTCTTCATAAAGTCCATGAACTTCGAGACAAGCACCTGGTTCTGGCTCTTTGCAGATGCGTAGAAGACTTGGACGCCGACGAACGGCGCCGCTGTTTCACCTCCCGCTGAGGGGATGGGCAGCACAGAGATGTCCATGCCGGCATCGCGGAAAGCGTCAACGTTCCACGGACCCGTCACGGTGTATGCCGCTTTGCCGTCCAGGAAGGACTGCTTGGCGATTTCGCCGGTGATGTTGATGTCGAAGATTCCAGCGTCTGCCTGTTGCTTCAGCCATGTAGCATACGCCACCCCCTTTTCGCCACCCATCGTCAGCTCTGAGGTGTAGGAACCGTCAGCTTCCTGAGCAAAAACCGTTGCACCAAAGGAGGTCTGGAATGGGTAGTAATGGTACGGGTCTCCCTGATCTCCGGTTTGGAGGACGAACGGATACTCGGCTCCTGTCGCTTTGCCCGATTCGATCATCTCGTCGAATGTGGCAGGCTCATCCGTGGTCAGCGCGTTATTGCGCACCAGTGCCAGCGATTCGGTGGCGTAGGGCACGCCGTAGGTCTGCCCGTCATAGGTCACGGCCTGCACTGCTGATTCGGTAAAGGCGTCAGCTGAATCGGCAATGTCAACCGGAGCGACCACACCATTGTTGACCAGTTCTCCCAGCCCATCGTGAGCGGTCACCATCATGTCGGGGCCTTTGCCGGTAGGTACCTGCGCGATGAAGTCTTTCGACATGGTGTCGTTGGACTTGGAGAAGATATTGACGTCAATTTGCGTTTGAGCAGTGAAATCTTTCGCGAGTTCTTTCAGCGGCCCGGTTCGGGTGTCATCTGCCCAGATAGTGAGGGATCCAACGGTTGCAGCACCGTCCGAAGCGGACTGTCCGATGGCGGACTGTTCCGCGTCAACACCGTCTGAGGACTGGCCGGACGGCGAATTTCCGCCGCACGCTGTCAGTGTGGCAACGATGGCGAGGGCACCAAGTACAGTTATGCGTCTGCGCATTCAAACTCCTATGATCGGGTGATCGTGAATCCGCACGCTCCGCTGCCGTGCGGTTGTAGCTCTTACTGTAAATAATCTCCGACAATTGTGCAAGGATTTACAGAAAAGATAGAGAACTGTTACATTCAGTACAGCGTCCACTCGGTGAGCCATGCACGGCTCACCCTCGTGATCGACTACGATCGATAAGACGTACATAACGGGGAGGGTTCAATGCCGAAGCACCGCACACGGATGACTGATATCGCTGAACACGCGCAGGTGTCAACAGCTACCGTGTCACGCGTCATTAACGGAACTGGCCCCGTGTCAGCCGAGACGCGCCACCGCGTCCTGACGGCGATTGATTCTCTGGGGTATGAACGCCCCCTTCCTGAACGCTCCTCCTCCACCCCCTGCGTCGGGATCATCATCCCCGAACTGACCAATCCAATTTTCGCCGCATACGCCCACGCCATCCAGGCTGAGGTTTCGCGCACAGGTGCAATCCCATTGATCTGCAGTCAGACTCCCGGCTCCACCTCCGAGGGTGACTACGTTCAAACCCTTCTGTCCCACGGATGCTCCGGCTTGATTTTTGTGTCGGGGCGTCACGCCGATTTTCGCGGAGATATGTCCCGCTACCATCACCTGCGCGAACGACGCATCCCATTCGTCACCATCAATGGATCACGCGAGGAGATTGAAAGCGCAGATTTTTCTGCCGCCGACCAGATCGGTATCTCGATCGCCGTGCGTCACCTGCGCGAACTGGGACACACACGGATCGCTCTGCTGTCCGGGCATACGCACATCGTGCCCGCCAGCAGGAAAGTCGACGCATTCAAGACAGTCATGGCTCAGGAGTTCGGAATCGACAAGCCGCGCATTGTCGAAACGTTCTACACATACGAGGCCGCCGCAGCTGCAACTCACGGTCTGCTCGATGAAGGCATGACTGCCCTCGTCACTGGATCAGATATGCAGGCACTGGGCGCAATTCGCGCGGCAAAGTCACGTGGCATGCGCGTGCCGGATGACCTGTCGGTTGTCGGGTTTGACGATTCGCAACTCATGGCTCACCTCGATCCACCCCTCACGACGATCCGCCAGCCTGTCGATGCAATTACCACGGCTGCAGTTCGCACTCTGTTCGAAGCGATTAAGAATCCTGACATGCCCGCCACGTCCGGGGCATTTTTGTACACACCGGATCTGGTTGTCCGCGGTTCGACTGGCCGAGCGCCGTCCACATCGCGATAAACTACACATCTCACACCAGGTCCACTTGACATTCATTCTCACTTACGGTGGAGTTGTAGGTATGAAGATCTCGCGTCCTCTCCTCACCCTCGTCTGCGCTGCCACCGTGCTCGCCGGGTGTTCCACTCCTTCAGCACCCCAATCCACGCAGTCTGAACGGTCGGTCATCGCTGACGCAGGCCAGTCCTCCCAGTCCGACGGGTCGACGGTACTCAACGTCGCGGCATCCTTCTACCCGTTGCAATATCTGGTGGAGCAGATCGGCGGTGATCGTGTAGCCGTGTCGTCACTGACACCTCCGGGCGCCGAACCGCACGACCTGGAGCTGTCGCCGGCCAAGGTGAACGAATTGGGGCGTTCAGACATCGTGGTCTATCTTTCTGGTTTCCAGACTGCCGTCGATGACGCTGTTGCGATCAATCCACCCGAACACGTTGTTGACGTTGCCAGTGCTGTTCAGCTCCTGTCCCCCACGCACGTAGACGAGGACGCGCAGTCGGGGCACAGTGAGGCCGAGGACACTGACTCGGCGGATGAGGAACACGGCGATCACGACACAGGTCACGAACATGACCACGGTGACGTGGATCCACATTTCTGGCTGGATCCCCAGCGTATGGCTCAAGCTGCCACGATGATTGGACAGGCGCTCGCAAAAGCCGACCCAACCAACGCGCAGCTGTACACCACGCAGGCGGCCCAGGTGTCTACTTCCCTCAACGAATTGTCGACGGAAATTGTCGAGGGCACACGCAAGTGCGCTCACACGACATTCATCACCTCGCACGAGGCCTTCGGTTACCTGGCCGACCGCGCCAGCGTGAACCAGGAAGGCATTGCCGGTATTGATCCGGAAACATCGCCCTCGCCAGCCAAACTGAAGGAGATCTCCGAGCTGGCCAAGAAAGAAGGCGTGACGACAATTTTCACTGAGACTCTCATTGACCCGAAGATTGCGCAGACACTGGCAGAGGACCTGGGAATTAAGACCGCAGTCCTTGATCCCCTCGAATCCCAAAACGATCCATCCAAGGACTACATGGACGTGATGAGAGACAATCTGGCTGCTCTGCGCACAGCACTGGATTGCAAGTAGCCCCCGCAATGACCTGCCCCGATGCGTCTGACATGACCACTCTTGCCGTCAGCATGCGTGACCTGCATGTCGCGTGGGATGACACCCTCATCCTGCACGGCATTAACCTGGATATACCCGCCGGACAAACGCTCGCCGTGACGGGTGCCAACGGTTCCGGCAAGTCCACGCTGGTACACGCGATCCTTGGCACCGCACCGGTGACACGTGGCAGCATGTCACTGTTCGGCATGCAGGTCAGTGCGCACGGCAAGCGACCATGGTCGCGCATCGGCTACGTCCCGCAATATTCACGCGCAGGCGGCGGCGTCGCCTCCAATGCGCGTGAAGTTGTCGCCTCAGGTTTACTGGGGCCTCGAAAATTCTGGCTGTCACGCTCCGATCGACGCAAAGCGCTCGGTGCTCTGGAACTGGTCGGGCTCGCACATCGCGCAAACGATCCGGTCTCCATCCTGTCGGGTGGGCAGCGTCAGCGCGTCAACATTGCGCGCGCCCTGGTGCGCCACCCGGATTTTCTCATCATGGATGAGCCGCTAACTGGAATCGATTCGGTTTCGCGCCAACGCCTGGCGTCGATCGTGCAGTCAGCCAAGGACGGGGGCACCACCATTGTGTTGGTCCTGCATGAGCTAGGGGAACTACGCCCCCTCCTGGATCGTCAAATCACCATTGCCGCCGGCCACATCACCTACGACGACGCCCCACAACCGGCATCGACCGAGGAGGCGAGCCATCATGGATGAGGCACTCGCCGACCTTTTCACATCCCCACTGATGCTCCGCTCCCTGCTGGCAGCGCTGCTGGTCGGACTGTGCGCACCCATCGTCGGCACCTACCTGGTACATCGCCGCATGGCGATGCTGGGAGACGGCATCGGGCACGTCTCGCTGACGGGTGTGGCTCTGGGCTGGATCGCCGGGACAGCTGCAAACGTGACGCCTTCTGATCAATGGGCATTGCCGGGCGCCCTTGTCGTATCAATCCTGGGCGCGGTGACGATCGAAGTCGTCAGGCTCAGTGGCCGCACCAGTGCCGACGTTGCCCTCGCCATGTTGTTCTACGGAGGCATCGCCACCGGCGTCCTGCTGATCGGTCTGGCAGGTGGAACGTCCACACAGTTGAACTCGTATCTATTCGGATCCATCTCAACAGTGCAATGGGGTGACGTCTATCTGATCGGCGCGCTATGTGCACTCATATTGCTCATTGGCCTGGGATTCTCTCCTGCACTGTACGCAGTGACCGATGATGAGGACTTCGCGCACTCAACCGGCCTTCCGGTGGCTGCCCTGTCCATCCTCATCGCGATCCTGTCGGCGTTAACTGTCGCAGTTGCGATGCGCGTCGTGGGCTCGCTCCTGGTGTCGGCCCTGATGATCGTCCCGGTCGCAATCGCGCAACTCGTCACCCGTTCCTTCCGCTCCACAATGGCCTGCGCAATGGCTCTGGGAACCGTGCTATGTGTCGGCGGCCTTGTGGTGACCTACTTCGTGGATGTCTCCCCCGGCGCACTCATCGTGGTGGCAGCTATCGTCGTATACATCCTCGGATTCGTCATCAAGGCTGCCATTGACGGTATTCGACGAGGGCGACGCCTCCAGGTCACCGGCGGACATACACATCTGATTGCCGGTGATCCTCACGCTCATTCGGCGCATCCTGACTCCCCCGATCGGATGGGCACACCACCAGCAGATGACACACTGTAATCTCCATTTCTCGCCTCAACCCTGTATGCTTCCAAGAACGAGAAGATTTACTTCAGGGTCGGCAAGAGGGGGACATCGTGCAGCGGATGACTCGGCAACGTCAATCCGTCTTTAACGAGCTGCGTCGTGACAAGGACTTTCGTTCCGCACAGCGGATCTACGACGACCTGACAAATCAGGGGCAGCGCGTCGGCCTAGCGACGGTCTACCGCAATCTGCAGGCACTGGCTGAGATGAATGTCGTCGATGTCCTGCGCATGGACGATGGCGAATCGATGTTCCGTCTGTGCGAAGATGAAGGCCACCACCACCACCTGGTGTGCCGCAACTGCGGTCACACTGAAGAGATCGAAGTCAGCGAAGCAGAATCCTGGATTTCTCAGATCGCCTCGCAGCACGGCTTCACTGAGGTTGCCCATTCGCTCGAAGTATTCGGTCTGTGCTCTGAGTGCAGCGCTGTTGAGGATGACGAGGACTGATGCCAGTTCCCCAGTGGGCCTCAAGCGGGCTGCCTCTTTTCATCTTCCTGTTCTTTGTCGTCTTCTTGCGCGCCCAGGGCACCTATTGGCTTGGTCGAGGCGCCGCCGCGGGCGCCCTGAAAGGTGACGGACACTCCGGCCTCATCGGCGCGATCGCCCGCTGGTTTAACGGGCCTGTTCCCCGCCGCGGTGCAGAACTGCTCGAAAAATGGGGACTTTTGATCATCCCACTGTGCTTCCTCACCGTCGGTGTTCAGACAGCGGTCAATGCCGGTGCCGGAGTTGTCCGGTTGAAGTGGCGCACCTATACCCTCGCGATGCTTCCCGGGTGCGTAGCGTGGTCGATCATGTACGGGCTGGGACTGCTGGCTGTGTGGGTCGCTGCCATCGGCGCAATCGCAGGCTCTCCGATTGCATGGATCGGGATCGCTCTGGCGGTGATTATTCTGGCCAGCTGGCTCATTTATCGTCGCTCGCACCCCAAAGCGGCACCTCAGGAAGTCCTGACGTGCGAGGAATCCCCGGTATCAGCACAGTAGGACGCTCACCGAAGCGGCGCGTGCGGTGAATTGACGGCGCCACCGAAACGGCGATCACGTTTCCCGTAGGACGCCAGACATTTCCACAGTTCACTGCGGTCAAATTGCGGCCACGGCGTATCCACGAACATCATCTCCGCGTACGCCAGCTGCCAGAGCAGGTAGTTCGAAATACGTTGCTCGCCTGAGGTGCGAATCATCAGGTCGACATCTGGCACATCGGGCAGATACAAGTGGCGCGCAAACGTCCGTTCAGTCACGCCAGCCGGCTTCATCGTCCCGTCAGCAATCTCCATGGCAATCGTGCGTGCAGCGTCCACAATTTCGGCGCGCCCACCGTAGTTGACACACAAAATCAGATCGAGCGTCCGGTTCGATTCGGTGGCGCGCTCAGCTTTTTCCAGGGCGTGAATAACGGACTTCCACAGTTTGGGTCGCCGTCCACTCCATCGCACGCGCACACCCCATTCATCAAGTTGGCCCGTCCTGCGCGTGAGCACATCGGGCGCGTAGTTCATGATGAAACGCACTTCAGCCGGGGAACGTTTCCAGTTTTCCGTCGAAAAGGTGTAGACGCTCAGATAGCGCACGCCCGCGTCAATGGCACCGGCGATCGTGTCCATCAGGGAGTATTCTCCGGCGTGATGCCCTGCCGTGCGATTCAATCCGCGAGCATTGGCCCATCGACCATTTCCATCCATCACGAGGGCGACGTGGCGAGGCACGCGGTCAAAAACGGGAACCGGTTGGGACCACTGACCCGGACCGAGCACAGGAGCAGTGGGATCTGATGGTGCCCGATCAACCGGAGCCTGGGCAGATGTCATGCCCGTTTCCTTTCGAAGAGCTGGAGTGCGCGCAGCTTACGTTCCAAATGCCACTGCGTATACGCCGATGTCAGGTGTGCGACGCGTTGCCGGTCATACGCTTCGGTGCGGTCAGCCTGATCCCAGTTTCCGGCCAGGAGGTGCCCCATCAGTTCCATCGTGTTCTCCGAGACGGCCACTCCCCCTTCGCTTTGGCACTCGTCGCACAGCGCGCCACCCTCGGAAATGGAGAAGGACGTGTGCGGGCCGGGCTTGCCGCAACTGGCGCATGCGAAGCACGAGGGTGCCCACCCCGCCACTGACAGGGCGCGTAGAAGATACGAATCGACGATGAGGACCGGGTCGTGACGCAGGTTGGCCAACGCGTGGAGTGCTCCGAGCAGGAGTGAGTATTGAGCGTGTGCGCCGTCAGCTGAATCGCCCGTGAGGCGTTCGGCTGTTTCCACCATGACGGTTCCGGCGGCGAACAAATCGAAGTCCGAAGCCAGTTGAGTGCCGTAGGGACGCAGCATTTCCACCTGCGTCACAATGTCGAATGTGCGGCCACGATGCAGCTGTACGTCGATCAGTGAGAACGGTTCCAGGCGCGCACCGAATTTCGAGGTGGTGCGGCGTACCCCTTTGGCTACCGTGCGTACCTGCCCGTTTTCCTTGGTGAGCAGGCAGACGATACGGTCAGCTTCCCCCAGTTTGTGGGTGCGCAGGACGATCGCCTGGTCCCGGTAGCTTCTGATCACGCTCGCATTGTCTCACAGGCTGGTCGAGGCGCCACCGGACACGTCGACCGGCACCGTCAATGCGCTTTTAGCGCAAAGCGCGGTTCATGGCGGAAATAACTGCCTTGTAGGTGGCAGTCGTGATCGACGAATCGATGCCGACGCCCCAGACGATCTGACCGTCGACCGCTGCTTCCACATATGCGGCTGCCGTGGCGTCACGTCCCTGGCTCATGGCGTGCTCAGAGTAGTCGAGGATGCGCACATCCAGGTCGAAATCGTGCATAGCTGCGACGAATGCGTCGATCGGGCCGGTTCCCACGACGCTGATGGCAACGGGCTGTCCCTGATCCAGGATTTCCCCGCGCAGTTCCACTTCCTGCTCTTTGCCGCGCGTGTACAGGTGGAAGTCTCCCATTTCGAAGCGTCCCCACGGGGCCAGGCCACTTGCCCTGTCGGCGGGCAGGTATTCGTCGGTGAAGATTTTCCACAGGTTTTCGGAGTTGATCTCTCCGCCAAAGGAATCTGTGTGACGCTGAACGATGCGTGAGAATTCGATTTGCAGGCGTCGCGGCAGTTCCATGTGGTGTGCGGTCGACATGAGGTAGGCGACGCCCCCTTTGCCGGACTGGGAGTTGACGCGCACGATCGCCTCGTAGGAGCGTCCCACGTCGTGCGGGTCGATCGGCAGGTACGGAATGCCCCACGGCACAGCGTTTTCATCTCCGCCGACTTCCGCAACTTTCTTCTTGCGGGCTTCGAAGCCCTTCTTGATGGCGTCCTGGTGCGATCCGGAGAAGGACGTGTAAACCAGGTCCCCCACGTAGGGCATACGCGGCGGGGTTTCCATCATGGTGCAGTGTTCCACCGTGTGCCGGATGCGATCCACGTCGGAAAAGTCAATACCCGGATCGATACCCTGGCTCATCATGTTCAGGCCGAGGTTGACCAGGTCCACGTTGCCGGTTCGTTCCCCCTGTCCAAGCAGGCATCCCTCTACGCGGTCAGCGCCGGCCAGCAACGCCAGTTCCGCTGCTGCAACACCCGTTCCGCGGTCATTATGCGGGTGGACGGACAGTGCGATGTGGCCACGCCTCGACAGGTTCGTTGACATCCATTCGATCTGGTCGGCAAACACATTAGGCGTTGCGCGCTCCACCGTTGCCGGCAGATTCAGCACAATTTCACGGTCGTCGTCAGGCTGCCAGATATCCATGACTGCTTCGCAGATTTCGGCTGCGAAGTCCAGCTCCGTGTCCACGAAGATTTCCGGTGAGTATTCGAAGCCGAAGATCGTGTCATCTGAGAGGACTTTTTCTGCCCGCGCCATGATTTCCCGGGTGCCGCTTTGTGCCAGGTCAACGGTTTGTGCCTTGTCCATACGGAAGACGAGCTCGCGGAACAGTGGCGAGGTTGCGTTGTACAGGTGAACCGTTGCCCGGGGAATGCCGACGAGGGCGTCGATGGTGCGCTCAATGAGTTCGGTGCGTGATTGTGTCAGCACAGACACTGTCACGTCTTCAGGGATCGCCTCATCGTCAATCAGAGAGCGAACAAAGTCGTAGTCGGTTTGCGATGCCGCTGGGAATCCAATCTCGATTTCCTTGTACCCCAGTGAGACCAGCAAATCGAACATGGCACACTTGCGCGTGGGATCCATCGGCTCGATCAGTGCCTGGTTGCCGTCACGCAGGTCGGTGGACAGCCAGCGCGGAGCGCGTGTCATACGCTTGGTAGGCCATGTGCGCGTGGGCAGGTCGATGGGGTTGGATTCCAGGAATGGAATGTACTTGTCAACCGGCATGGAGCTGGCTTGAGGTGTGGGAACGTTGGCTGTTGTGCGCATCTGCTTTCTTCTTTCCTGCTGGTGTCGATTCCGGTGGCGAACCGGCTTGACCGGGGTCGACAAACGCCGCGACGAGGTTCCGGCCTTTTCAGGCCTCGTCGCGGCACATAAGCAGGAGTGTGCGCTGCATCATGATCTCCACCGTAATGAGATTGGGACCACCGCGCCGCACGCGTTTCACAAAGTGGACACTACGCGCCGCTGGTCGGACGCCAGTTCCCGTGCAGTTGACGTTTGAATCGACGATGCCAAACCTGTTGATGCGCACCGCGCCTGCGTCAGTTCATGCGTCAGCCGGCGCTGTTAGAACTGTTATCAGCGCGTGCGGCCTGTGCACGCCATCTGCGAGCACATGCCTGCAGACGCAGGGTGCTGATCACTGCATATACCGAGATGGGCGACAGGACGAGCGCCGGGATATACAGAGTCAACGCTGCGGCTGTTGGTACCGCAAAGTATGCCCAAGCCATGACTGGAATAAGCAACACGAATATGACCATGATGATGAACGCACAAACCTCACGCACTCTGTTGCGTGAACGAGCAGCCACCAGGTCGTTGCCTCCCGCATTCCATCTGTGCAGGTTCATCTTCTGACGGATGCCTGCATGATACAGCCAGGCGGCAACCGCTCCGCCCAGCAGCGTCGCGGCACAGAAGAGTGCCATGTAGGCGCCGCCGCTCAAATCAGCGGGGAGCTTGGTTACCAGCCACATCGTCAGCGGCGCAAGAAGGAATGCTCCGATCAGTCCCCCGCCCTGTGCGGCTGCTCCACGGTCATCGTTGTCTACCGTGAGATATGCGTGATGCGTGACAGGCTCATACATCACGTAGCGACCCTCGTGCGGACCCACTGGGATCATCTGGCTCCGAGGAATGCGGCAGCTCCCCGGGCGGTTTGTGTCTTCCTTATTCACTCGAACATGATAGGTCGAGGGACGTAGTGGCGCCGGTTCCTGAGCTGTTTCATGACAAGGCAACCTGGAAGGAATGCGCAGAGGCTTCGCCGGGGCCGCCCTCGTCGAAGCGACCGGGAATTCTGACCCCGCACGCCGGACACGTCCCGTTAGCTGTCACGTCGTAGCTGATGAGGCGGTACCAGTCGCGCACGATGAGTTCGTGCCCGCAGGAGGCGCATGTGGTGGTATCCGCTTCGATGTCGTGAACATTGCCGCAGTACACGTAATGCAGCCCTTCGTCGAGTGCAATGGAGCGGGCTCGGCGCAAAGTTTCAGGTGGAGTCGGTGCAGTGGTGCGCATTTTGTGGTCAGGATGGAATGCTGAAAAATGCACAGGCACATCAGGGCCGCACTCACGCAGGATCCACTGGCACTGACTGCGGATTTCCTCAGATGAATCGTTGTGGCCGGGAATCAGCAAGGTTGTGAGCTCCAGCCAGGTGCTGTCCCGCTCAGCGACCCATGCGATCGTCTCCAGGACGTCGCGCAGGTGAGCGCCTGTCAGATGCCAGTACATGTCCTCGGTGAAGCCTTTGAGGTCAATATTTGCCGCGTCCATAGGCGCGAAGAACTCAGATCGAACTTTCGGAGAAATGTAGCCGGCAGTCACAGCTACGGTGCGCACGCCCGCCTCGTGGCATGCCAGAGCCGTATCGATAGCATACTCGGCGTAGATCACGGGATCGTTGTACGTGAATGCGACCGCAGGAATATGATGTCTCACTGCCGCGTCTGCGACCATATGAGGCGTTGCGCGTTCGGCCAGGAGGTCCCATTGTCGAGCCGCTGAGATCTCGTGGTTTTGGCAGAACCTGCATCCCAGGTTGCATCCAGCGGTACCAAATGAGAGCACAGCGGTACCAGGGTAGAAGTGCGCGAGTGGTTTCTTTTCAATGGGGTCCACGCAAAAGCCGCTGGAGCGTCCCCAGGTTGACAGCACAATGTCATCGCCGCGACGCTCCCGTACAAAGCAGTATCCACGCTGCCCATCGCGCAGTTTACATGCACGCGGGCACAAGTCACAGCGCACTCGACCGTCATCGAGGCGTGTTTGCCAGCGTCCGGTGATCGTGTGTGCAGGTGTGGACATGGCGATGCGTGGCTTTACCGATCGGTCATGTCTGACGCACTGGCCGGCACATCACCGTCACCATCCGCGTCCTGGTCGGTGAAGGCTCGCACCGTGTAGGTTTCCACTCGGGCGTCCGGCGACCACCAGGTAGTGGGAAGGCCTGCCTTGCGTTTGAGGTGGGCGAAGAAGTCAGCTGGATCCGCAAGGTCGTCCCATACCTGCGGCAGGAACGTGGCGCGCCGAGTCGGGCCGGCGATCAGGACGACCCCGTCAATTCCGGGACGCAACGATTCAAGCACCGCTTTCTCACTCAACGCCGGCAGGGCCACCGGGGCCGACAGCACCGACACCTCCACGCTGATGCTCGGATATTCAGTTGCGTCAAGGGGATCGAAACGCGGGTCGTGGAAGGCGGCTGCGAGGGCATTATGGATTACGTCGTCGTACAAAGATCCGCGCGGTGAAAGCGACCCAATGCATCCTCGCAAATGAGAGTTGATCGTCAGCGTCACAAAGCTTGCTCCTGGCTCCTGCAGCCATTCGGGCCGGTCGTGCGGTGCCGGTAGGGAGTTCATGACAATCTGGTCGGTACGTGTTCCCTGCAGCCTGAGCCGTATGGCTCCTCGCGCCAGTGGAACCAGGATGCGTCCCGCATTGTCTGGCAGTGATGTTGGCATCTGGGTCAGTCCTTTTCGTCAGTCAGTGCAAACGCTGCGTATCCGACGACACGTGCGGTGTCAGCTCCCAGGACGTCTCCGGAGTTGTGTGAGCCGAGCGCGGTCACCGTCAGAGAGTGTCTCTGGGCATATTCGAGCAGGCCGTTCATGGGGCGGGCGCCGCAGGCCTGCTCGGGTTCAACGGGGTACTGTCCTCGTTCGATCATGTCGATGGTGCGTTGGTCGATGCGGCGCGCCTCGTCGTATGTGTGGTAGTGCGAGAGGTCTGAGCTGACTGCGATCAGCGTGGTGGGCGAGGTGAGCGCGTCGATCACGTCGGCAACTGCTGTGGGAGAGGCTTCTCCGACGTTGAGGGGCACGAGTTCGACGTCGTCTCCGAACAGTGCCGTGATGAAAGGGACCTGGACTTCCAGCGCGTGTTCATCCCGGTGGGTGTCTTCGTCGCAGTGGACAGGTTCGACGCACGTGCGCGTGGATTCGAGGATGTCACGGGTGGGGATATTGAGCATTGCAGCCGGTGTTCCGAACCGGTCCGCACCGGGCAGCGCGATTCCCCGGATGGCGACACGGTGGGTCGGGCCAAGCAGGACGATTCGTGTGGTTCGGGGGCGACTGCGCGCCGCGTACGCCCAGCCCAGCGCAGCAAGATCGCCCGAGTATCGCCAACCGGCGTGGGGCACGATGATTGCGCGTGCCGGGTGTGCCTCACTGTCTGACGGGGCGGTGTGCTGGCGGGCACGATCAATCAGCGCACTGGCAGTTGAGTCAATATCGGTTGGACTATCTGGGTAGAAGAATCCGGCGACTGCGGGGGCGCGGACGGTCAGCGAGGTATCGCGAGTGTCAGAGCCGGTCGATTCGGGCGCGGTAGACTCAGGGGCGGTGAGGTCGGGAGGTTGCGTCACACTCGTTCTCCTCTCCTGGCGTGGATGGGGCACCATCGACCCATCCACTGTATGTGATTCTAGCCTCTTGCGGGTGCCGCTTGTCACACTCCTTCCATTATGTGACAACGTTGCAGGTCACCCCCATTCCATCAGCATCAGTTAATGCACAGTCACCTGCTGTTTACCGAATAGTCATTTACTCAAAAACCGAGGCGGCCCAACATTTTCGGATCTGACTGCCAATCTTTGGCGGTGCGCACATGCAGATCCAGGAAGACTCTGCGTCCCAGCAGCTCCTCGATTTGCTTGCGGGACTTCGTGCCGATGTCACGCAGGCGCGACCCGCCTCGTCCAATGATGATCGCCTTTTGGGAGTCACGTTCCACATAGACATTGACGTGGATATCCAGCAGAGGTGGGCGCAAATCGCCCTCCTTGGCCGGGCGCTCGATAATTTCTTCGACCTGCACCGCCAGGGAGTGCGGCAGCTCCTCGCGAATGCCTTCAAGCGCTGCTTCGCGAATGTATTCAGCAATGAGGGTGTCGCGGGATTCATCCGTCACGTCATCTCGCGGATACAGCGGCGCGGATTCAGGGACAGTGCGCGAGAGCACGGAAATCAGTTCCTCCACCTGCTCACCTGTCTGAGCGCTGACCGGGACGATTGCTTCCCACGATCCCAGCCGGTCAATCGCCAGCAGGTGTTTCATCAGACGGTCTTTCGGCACCAGATCGATTTTCGTGGCAACTGCGATGACGGGGCGGCGCACATCAACCAGTTCGCGGGCAATAAAGCGGTCCCCCGGCCCGATCTTCTGATCGGCCGGCAGGCAGAACACCACGCAGTCCACCTCAGCCAGTGCTTCTCGGACCATGTCATTGAGGCGTTTACCCAATAAGGTTCGAGGGCGATGGTATCCGGGCGTATCGACGATGACGAGCTGCGAGGTGTCCCTATGGACAATCCCGCGTATGTTATGGCGCGTCGTTTCAGGCCTACCTGACGTGATCGCCACTTTCTGGCCGACCATTGCGTTGGTCAACGTGGATTTTCCGACGTTGGGGCGCCCGACAACCGAAACGAATCCGGCACGAAAACCCTCCGGGTAGGTCAGCGACATCAGTCCGTGCGCATCGGCAGCCTGCTCGGCTTCCTGACGTGCGTCGCGAATGCTGGCGACCTCGTCACGCACCTGTTCTTCAGAGGCGTCATCCCACTCGTCAGTGGAGTCATCCCACTGGTCATCACGGTCATTCATCGGTGTCCTCGCTCTCCGGCGTGCAGCTCAGTTCAAGCAGTTGTGATTCGTCGAGGATGCGGAAACCGTCCTCGAACGTGGTCGGCAGTGGTGACAGTGCGCAGACAACGGTGCCGACCTGACGGCGTCGCCCTCGTGCCTCCTCGGCCAGCATGTAGATGCCGTCCATTTCACCGCGAGCGCCGGGCAGCGGCACACGGTCAATCGCCTTGGTCAGCAAACCGCCGACCGAGTCCACATCATCGTCCTCGAGCTCCATGCCGAAAAGCTCGCCCAGCTCGTCGATCGGGAATCGGGACGGGACTCGCCATACCCCTTCGGCGACCTCTTCCGGCTCGATTTCGCGACGGTCATGCTCATCGGTCACTTCGCCCACGACTTCCTCGATCAGGTCTTCCAGGGTGACCAGGCCAGAGATCCCACCGTACTCGTCGACGACCAGCGCCATGTGGAAGTGCTCAGCCTGCATCTGGTGCAGCAGATCGTCAGCCGGTTTGGTCTCCACAGTAAAAACTGCCTGTCGCATCATGTGGGAAGCGGTCAGATCCTTACTGCCCGCATCATGCACCATGCGCGAAATGACGTCCTTGAAGTACAGGATGCCGCGCACGTCGTCGATATCCTCACCAATGACAGGCAAGCGGGAAAACCCTGATCGGATGAACAGTCGCAGTGCTTTGGAAGCTGGCAGATCCACGGTCGCGGTGATCATCTCGGTGCGCGGCACCATCACCTCGCGCACCACCGTGTGCCCCAGTTCAAACACGGATCGCAGCATCTCGCGATCTTCTTCTTCAAAGCCTTCTGTTTCACCAACCTGGTCGACCATTTCGCGCAGGTCGTCAGCCATTTCCTGCCGCGCTTCCGCATCGGTTTGGTCCGACTGAGGCAGGCGCTTGCGTACGAAACGGACAATGGGGTCGGCAATGTGAGAGATGGCAACCAGCCACGACGCCAGAGGCGTTCCAACCAACGCCATGCGTTCAGGGTTACGCGTACCCAACGGTACCGGCAGCATCACCACGGCGAACAGTTCGATCAAACCCACCGCAGCGACTGCAATGATGCCGATGAGCCACCACCTCAGCGACGGGTGCACCAACGCCAGGGTGATACCGACGGCGGCGATGACCTGCACAAACATGCGCACTGTGCGCAGGGTCAACGCGGTGCGCCTGCGCTGCGCGAGCAAGTCAACCAGTTGAGGAGCACGTTTGCGGCCTTCTTCGACAAGGTCTTCCGCGGCCGCCCTCGACAGTCGGGAAAACGCGGTTTCGATGGTGGCGAGGAATCCCGCCAGCAGCAGGCAGATCACCGATACGGCGATCAGCACTGCAACAGGAGCAGTATCCGACAGACCTGACGGGGATGGCTGGTGAGCGAAAGGGATCATGATCGTGTTGCGAGGAATGTCAGCAGGAGTTTGCGTTGCAGGGCAAACATTTCTTCCTTTTCCTCCTCCGCAGCATGGTCGTATCCCATCAGGTGCAGCATGCCGTGCGTCGCCAGCAGCAGCATCTCTTCAGCGGCAGAGTGCCCCGCTTCTTTGGCCTGTTTGTGCGCAACCTGCGGGCAGATACAGATATCCCCCAGCACACCCTCGGTGGGTTTGTCGTCGGTTCCCGGCCGCAGCTCATCCATCGGGAAGCTCATCACGTCAGTCGGTCCTTCCAGGCCGAGCCACTTGACGTGCAGATCTGCCATCGGTTCGGGATCGATGAACAAGATGTTAAGTTCAGCTGTCGTTGCCACATGCATCTGCATCAGAACGTAGTCTGCGAGTGCGGCGAATTCAGACTCGTCAATCTCACATTCCGTTTCGTTTATCACTTCAGTCATGATCATTCCTTCGTGACCTGCGGCCGCTGCGCGTCGCGGAGCGCGTGTCGGCCTGCCTGTGGGCGCGTTCTTCCCACCGGGAATACGCGTCGATGATCTGTCCGACCAGGGGGTGCCGGACGACGTCCGCGCTGGTCATGTAGCAAAATTCGACATTGTCGATATCTGTCAGAATATCCTGCACGACGTTCAGCCCCGATCGGGTTCCTCCGGGAAGGTCGATTTGGGACACGTCGCCCGTGACAACCATGTGCGAGTTAAAGCCCAGACGTGTCAGGAACATTTTCATTTGCGAGGGCGTCGTGTTCTGCGCCTCATCCAGGATTATGAAGGAGTCGTTCAGGGTGCGTCCGCGCATGTACGCCAGGGGCGCCACTTCGATTGTGCCGGCAGCCATCAGTTGCGGCAGTGCCTGTGGATCGATCATGTCATGCAGGGCGTCGTACAGGGGCCTGAGATACGGGTCGATCTTTTCAGTGAGAGATCCTGGCAGAAAGCCGAGGTTCTCCCCCGCTTCCACCGCGGGACGTGTCAGCACAACGCGCCGCACCTCGCCCGAGAGCAATGCGCGCACGGCCTGAGCCATTGCCAGGTATGTCTTACCGGTGCCGGCCGGGCCGATCCCGAAGACCACAACCGAGCGTTCAATGGCCTTGATGTAGCTGCTCTGCCCTGGGGATTGCGGGTGAATGGTGTGGCCGTCAGCAGTGACGATGTCGTCGGAAGTGTCCTGGCCGGCGCGCGGCTGAGGAGCGGTCAGCAGCCGGATGGCGTGTTCAACGCCGGGCACATCAAGCATCGTGCCGGATGCCGTGAGGTCAACCAGTTCACTTACCAGTTGAGCGGCGACGTCAATGGTTCCTGACGAACCCGTCATCGTGATGGTGCGTCCGGCGACGAAGAAACGGACGGTTGGAAAGCCGCGTTCCAGTGCGCGCAGAATCTGATCCGATGTTCCCAGCAGCTGAATGGGTTCGACATGCGATGGGATCTCGACGCGGCGGGTTGACATCGCCAGTGTCGGGTCGTTATGCGTCGTGTTTTGCTCACTCATACGCGTGTCATGCGGTGGGCCACACACTCCTTTGCATCTGCATCCATCGTGTCTCTACTTTATCGTATGGGAGAGCCTGCAACATGGGCATCCTGCCTGTCAGTAGGCGCCTCGTGACGCCATGTCGTCAGCGCGCGTATCAGCGTGGTGGCAACGGGGCCGGCAGTTGAGGAGCGCAGGACGGTCGGGCCCAGAAGAACCGGGATGGCACCTGCCTCGGTCAGGGTCGCATATTCCTCATCATCGATGCCTCCTTCAGGCCCGACGATGATGGCAATGCTGCGCGGTGACGCGCCAACCGCTTTGACAGTTCCGACCTCTCGAGGAAATGCAGACCCAGCGACCGTCAGCCCCAGTTGGCTCATAGCCTCCAGGATCGACACAGTGGCCTGTTCGTGACACATGAAGACGACATCACCATGCGAGCAGCGATCCTGAGTCCATCGGGCAAGAGCGCGCGAATCCACCGATTCCAGAACCTGTGGGATCCACGCGCGCCGTGACTGCTTAGCTGCTGCGCGCACAATGTTGATCCATTTGCTGCGTGCACGCTCTGCTTTCGACCCGGTCCACCTGACGATGGAGCGGTGCGCCTGCCACGGGATCACGCTGTCGATACCGATCTCCGTCGACGTTTCGATGGCCTGCTCATCGCGTCCACCTTTCGCCAGGGCCTGCACGAGGATCAGGTGCGGATCAGAGGCAGGTTCACACATGACGTGCTCCACCACCAGATCCAGTTCCTGACCGTTCACGGCTCGCACGCGACAGCGTGCTCGACCCCCTTCCCCATTCACAAGATCAAGCTCTTCTCCAACCTGCATGCGGCGCACCGTGGCAGCATGTTTGCCTTCGGCTCCGCCCAGGTGGACGTGGTCCCCCTCGGCAATGGTGGATAAGCCGGAATTGAGGTCGTCAGCGAAGAAGACTGGAGCGGTCATGGGTGCTCCTAGTTCGTGAACTTTTCGCGGATACGGTCAAAAACTGACTGATCGGCCCGTCGCGGCTCCACGCGGTCCTCTCCACGATTGGCAGCCAGTTCTTCCAGGATTTCGCGTGAGCGCTGATCCAATTTACGTGGAATCTCCACATCAATATGGACCTGCAGGTCACCTCGGCCGGCGTCCCGGCCCGAACGCGACAAGCGCCCCACTCCCAGACCCGACAGTGTCACTGTTTCCTGCGGCTGCGTACCGGGTTTAATGGTGACTTCCTTCGCGCCATCGAGCGTGTCCAGCTCGAACACGGTGCCCAGCGCCGCCGTGGTCATCGGAATGGTGACCCACGTGTGAAGGTCATCGCCTCGGCGCGTGAAAATCGGGTGCTTCTTTTCACGCACCTCAAGGTAGAGGTCTCCTGCGGGACCACCTCCCATGCCGACATCGCCACGGCCACTCATGCGGATACGGGTTCCCGTTGTCACACCCACAGGAATATCCACCTTCATCGAGCGGCGCGTGCGCACCCTGCCGTCACCGGAACATTCCGAGCAGGGCTGGTCGATTATGGAACCGTGTCCGCCACAGTCCGGGCACGGGCTTTGCGTGCGGATGACGCCCAGCAGTGAACGCTGCATCCGGGTCACGCTGCCCGACCCGTGGCACCCTGAGCAGGCGCGCGGCTGAGTGCCCGGCTCGCAGCACGAACCTTCACATCGCGCACACAGCACATAGGTATCCACTTCGATGTTCTTGGTGACACCGAAGGTAGCTTCTTCCAGGGTAACGTCAATGGTCAACAGCTGGTCTGAGCCATGTGTGGCACGCGAGGCCGGCCCGCCTGATGAGGCGAATCCTCCCCCGCCGAACATAGTGTCGAAGATGTCGGAGAAGTCGAATGGCATACCGCCACCGCCAAACCCGTAGCCGCCTGCTCCGCCCCCGTGCACAGCTTCAGGTCCACCGAGGTCATACATTTGGCGCTTGTCAGGGTTTGACAGTGTTTCGTAGGCAACTGAAAGTTCCTTGAAGGCTTCTTCGGAATCAGGCCCGGCGTAGTCAGGATGCAGTTGTCGAGCCTTCCTGCGATAGGCCTTCTTGATCTCTTCCGGTGAGGCATCCCTCGAGACGCCCAGGATCTCGTAGTAGTCGTTCACTCGATTCAATTCCCTCGTTGTTTCGACAAGCGTTGTTCCGACAAGCAGCTCGCGCCGGACATGCCAGTGTGGCAGATGTGTGCACTCATGACGCTAGGTATTTCGACAAGTAGGACGCAACTGCCCTGACGGTTGACATCGTGCGCCCGTAGTCCATGCGCGTCGGACCGATGACACCGAGGTGCGCGACCGCTCCGCTGGACGTCCCGTACGTTCCCGATATGACGGATGTTTCCGCGAACGCTCCGTCAGGGTTTTCCGTCCCGATCGACACATGCACGTCACCGCTGGAATGTTCCTCGTCCAATTCTGACAGCAATCGCAACAGCACCACATGTTCTTCGAGGGCGTCCAACAGCGCGCCGATATCGGTGAAATCCACATGTGAACGCGTCAGGTGGGACATCCCCGCGATGACGACGCGCGATTCAGCTGCTGTGGGATGCAGCAGTTCCGTCAGTGCACTGCACACCGCCTCGACGAAGTTCTGATGCCCGCTTGGAGCCTGATTCCTGATCTCATCAACGATGGTACGCACCTTGTCGGCAGTGTGGTTCTCGCATTCGTCGTTGAGCTTTTCGCGCAGAAATGAGATGACATGTGGGGGAACCTGCTGGGGGAATTCCAGCATGCGTTCTTCCACGCGTCCTTCGTTCGTAATGACGATCAGCAAGACTCGATGCGGTGCGAGGTCAACCAGTTCGACTCGGAGCAGTGTGGACGTGGACAGCGAAGGGTACTGGACGACCGCGACCTGCCTGGTGACTTGCGCAAGCAGTCGAACAGTCCTGTTCACGACGTCTTCGAGGTCAACGCACTGGCCGAGGAAAGTCTCAATCGCCCGCTTCTCGGGTGCGCTCATCGGTTTGATCTCAGAGAGCGTGTCGACGAAGAGGCGGTAGCCCTTTTCAGTGGGAACTCGCCCGGCAGAGGTGTGAGGCTGGTAGATCAGATCATTTTCTTCCAGCACAGCCATGTCGTTGCGAATGGTTGCCGGCGAGACGCCTAAATCCTGCGTTGCGGCGATCATTTTCGAGCCGACGGGTTCGCGGGTGTGGACGTACTGGGACACGATCGCACGCAAGACGTCGAGCCTGCGATCAGTGGCCATGTTGTGTCCTTTCCACGATCCGTTCTGTGGTGGTGCTGTGGCACGTCCATGTCTGCGACACAAACGCCACATTTGGCACTCACCCTGTCTGAGTGCCAATCCTACTCCGTTCAGGTGATTTCCTCTCACCGGCTGCGGTGGAAAATCCGCGTCTATTGCTCAGGGCGTACATGCGTTCCCACGGCGCATTGTCGGCTAGAGCGTTCCCTGCGCGGTCACAAAATCAATGAGCTCTTCAACCCTGCCAAGCAGTGCCGGCTCGAGGTCACGATAGTCGCGCACAGTGCGCAAGATTCGTCGCCACCCCTGCGCAATATCAGCCTGCGAGGCATGAGGCCAGCCCAGCGCCTGAAGGGTTCCCATTTTGATGTCAACGGATCGCGGGATCGCCGGCCACGTGTCGAATCCAACACGCGCCGGCTTGACCGCCTGCCAGATATCAACGAACGGGTGCCCAACAATGAGGACGCTGTCCCCCCACCGCTGCTGCACGCTGTGAGCGATACGGGATTCCTTCGAACCGGACACCATGTGATCGACCAGTATTCCTGCACGTGCGTGAGGCGTGGGCGAAAACTCTTCCAGAACGGCTTCCAGGTTATCGACCCCTTCGAGCAGTTCGACCACAACCCCTACATCTGCCAGGTCATCACCCCACACGTATTGGACCAGGTCAGCATCGTGGCGCCCTTCGACCCAGATTCGTGACTGGCGAGCCACACGCGGATGCGTGCGCGCCGATTCTTCCGGGCGGGCGCGTCGCGACCCAGAATTGGTCACCGCCCGCCCACTGGCGGACACTGATCCTGCGTTCCGAGGCGTCGCCTGCGCGCGAGGCAATGGCGGCAGGGCAATAATCGGTCGGCCATCGAGCCAGAATCCACCGCCCATGGGAAAACTGCGGCGTCTCCCTCGTCGGTCTTCCAACTCGATCACGTAGATGCCTGCGGATTTTTCAGTCCGGATGACCGCGCCCACGAATCCGGTGGTGACATCTTCGAGGACCATGCCAGGCTCGACGTGGACCTCTCGCGAGCGCGGGCGATGCGCGTCGGGACCATCGCGATGCGGGTCAAACTCGAAGATATTTGTGCCATACGGGTCATCCATCACCCGGCTATTGTACGGGCGAAAAAGATGCGCCTAGTCAGTGAGCTCGCGCGTCACGTAATCAGCCAGAAGCCTGCCACGCAGGGTCAGTGCGATGTGGCCACGCTCCAGCGCCTCTGAGTCCAGCAGGCCTTCGTCACGCAGACGGTGACAGGTTTGCGATGCGTTCTCCCTGCCCGCGTGAGCGGCAACATCGCCTAGCGCGATGCCATCTGACGTGCGCACTCTCAACAGGACGCGCTCCAGGTAACGCGTCTGGTCATCGAGGATTTCACCGGCGGCGGCCGGTGACTGCGCGGATCGAAGGCGACCAGCCCAGGCACGCGGGTGTTTGACGTTCCACCAGCGGGCGCGCCCGATATGCGAATGGGCACCGGGGCCGAAGCCCCACCAGTTCCAGTCGCGCCAGTAGGCCAGGTTGTGACGGGACGCGTGCCGCAGTTCGGTGGCTGGAAGCCCTGCTTCATCTGCTTCTTCGCGAGCAAAGTTCGAGATCTCGTACCAGCGGTATCCGGCGCTGCGTATCATCTGGTCGAGCAGTTCATACTTGTCGGCTTCGTCATCCGGATCAGGCATGGGCAGCTGCCCGTGAGCAACCTGCGCCGCCATCTTGGTGCCGTCCTCAATGACCAGTGCGTAGGCACTGATGTGGTCGGGCTGCAGGTCGCACGCTGCCTGCACTGTTGTGGCCCAGTCATCGAGTGATTCACCCGGCGTACCGTAGATGATGTCAACGGATACGTCCAGTCCTGCTGCGCGCGCCCACTCGATCACCTGGCCGACACGTTCGGGGCGGTGCTGACGATCCAGGGTGTGCAAGATTCGCGGAACTGCGCTTTGCATACCCACCGACAGTCGTGTCACCCCGGCATCTGCAAGCCTCTTGACAGACTGCTCGTCAACGGTTTCCGGGTTTGCCTCGCAGGTAACCTCTGCACCTTGGGCAATTCCGATTCGGTCTGCGAGGTCCTGCAGCATACGCGCGTGGGCACTGGTGTCCAGCATGGTGGGCGTGCCGCCGCCGAAGAAGACGGTGCGTGCAGGTGTCTGTCCCAGCCCCGCCTCGTCCAGCACGCGTGCCGCCAAAGAGATTTCACTGCTGACACTGTCCGCGTACGTATCGCGGTCGGCCCCCGGACCGAACCCAACAGTGTAGGTGTTGAAGTCACAGTACCCGCACCTCACGCGGCAAAAAGGTACGTGGACGTAAATGCTGAGGGGTCGGTGAAGCTCGGGCTGCGCGTTTTCAGAGCTGATAGCGCCAGATTGTGGCCAGCGCATTCCGTCGGGCAGCTGCGGGCTCACTGCTGGGGGTTTTCGCTCGCGGGCTGTGTGCGTGGCAGTCGAGGCTCCCGGATCGCTTCGATGTCGTGCGCATGGCGTTCGTCGTGGATGCCGCGGGATTCGAAGTGGGTGAGCACGCGCCCTTCCCACCGCGGTGCGAATCCCCCGCGCTCCCCCTCGGGGTCATTGGGGTCCGCCCGTTCGCCTTCATACGGATTGACGAGGACGTCGCACGCCTCGACGACATCACGCATTTGCCATGCGTAATCATCCCAATCCGTTGCCAGGCGCCACACTCCCCCGTCTTTGAGGATTCTGGCGATCTCCAGGGCGAACTGGTCGTTGACGATGCGGCGCTTGCGGTGACGCGCCTTGCGCCACGGGTCTGGGAAGAATGTCCACACCTCGTCGGCAATCGCACTGTCCAGGGTGATCGGGATCGCCTGGGCGGCGTCAGCTTCGACGACGCGAATGTTCTCAACTCCGGCGCTGACTGCTCGTGAAACGAGTTTGGCAATACCCGGTTGCCAGACTTCAAATGCCAGAAAGTTGTGGTCGGGCCAGCGATCTGCCGCCGAGACGATCTGCTCGCCGACGCCCGGTCCGATCTCGACAACCAGTGGCGCCTCGCGCCCGAACAGTTCAGTGGGCGCCAGGTGGAAGTCGGATGCGACAGTGGTGTATCCCTGTGAGCGCTTAACGGGCACAACGAAACGTTCACCATGCTTGTCCATCGTGCGCTGCAGCGATTCGGTCAGGCGACGCGAGCGACGCGTGAAGGACTTCGTGCGGGCACGGTACACACCGTTTTCCTCGTCGTGACGGTCAGATGAATCCAGCACTGACTTGCGGGTTCGATGTACACGGTTCATCGGCCGGTCACTGCTTCTTTCCTGTGGGCACATCTGACGTCAAAGCCGCAATGAATGCCTCCTGCGGCACGTCGACACGCCCGATGGACTTCATGCGCTTCTTACCGGCTTTTTGCTTCTCCAGCAGCTTGCGCTTACGGGTGATGTCACCGCCGTAGCACTTGGCCAGCATGTCCTTGCGCAGGGCTCGGATCGTTTCACGCGCGATGATGCGCGCACCGATAGCAGCCTGCACGGGGATTTCAAATTGCTGGCGTGGAATGAGTTCCTTGAGGCGCTTCGTCATCTTCAGCCCATAGGCGTAGGCCGCATCTCGGTGGACGATGGCGCTGAACGCATCGACCTTTTCACCGTTGAGTAACACATCGACTTTGACGAGGTCAGCGCTTTGCTGCCCGGCATCGTGGTAGTCCAGCGAGGCGTACCCTCGGGTGCGGGACTTGAGCTGGTCGAAGAAGTCGAACACGATTTCAGCCAGTGGAAGCTTGTAGCGAATTTCGACGCGCTCAGGCGACAGGTACTCCATCCCTTCGAGGGTTCCGCGCCGCTCCTGACACAGCTCCATGACCGCGCCGATGAAGTCTGACGGGGTGAGCACGGTAGCGTCCACGATCGGCTCACGCACTTCTGCCACTTTACCGTCCGGGAAAGTCGAAGGGTTGTCGACACGAATGCGGGTACCATCTTCTGCGACCGCTTCGTAGACCACGTTGGGTGCGGTCGCGATCAACGACAGGTCGAATTCGCGTTCGAGGCGTTCACGCACAATTTCCAGGTGCAGCAGCCCGAGGAAGCCACAGCGGAAACCGAAGCCCAGCGCCGCTGAGCTTTCCGGTTCGAATGTCAGTGCTGCATCGTTGAGCTGGAGGCGTTCGAGTGCTTCACGCAGGTTCGGAAAGTCTGTTCCGTCCACCGGGTAGATGCCGGAGAACACCATCGGACGAGGATCCTGGTAACCCGATAGCGGCTGGTCGGCTCCGCGCACCGATTCGGTTACTGTGTCGCCGACTTTAGATTGGCGCACATCCTTCACGCCTGTGATCAGGTATCCGACTTCGCCAGCTCCAATTCCGTCGGTAGGCGTGGGGTCTGGTGAGATGACACCAATTTCGAGCAGTTCGTGGGTGGAGCCTGTGGCCATCATTTTCACTTTTGTACGCGAGGACAATGAGCCATCCACGACGCGCACATACGTCACGACACCGCGGTACACGTCGTACACGGAGTCAAAAATCATGGCTCGTGTGGGAGCATCCGGGTCGCCACTTGGCGGTGCCACCAGGTTCACGATCGCGTTGAGCAGTTCTTCGACGCCTTCGCCTGTCTTGCCGGAAACGCGCAGAACTTCACTGGCGTTCACACCAATGAGCTGGGCAATTTCGTCGGCGTACTTATCGGGTTGGGCGCTGGGCAGGTCGATCTTGTTGAGTACAGGGATGATCGTCAGGTCGTTTTCCATTGCGAGGTACAGGTTCGCCAGGGTCTGCGCTTCAATACCCTGAGCTGCGTCGATCAGCAGAACTGCGCCTTCGCAGGCAGCGAGGGATCGGGAAACCTCGTACGAAAAATCGACGTGGCCAGGGGTGTCGATCATGTTAAGCGCGTAGCCGGTGCCGTCAACAACCCACGGCATGCGCACAGCCTGAGACTTGATGGTGATGCCGCGTTCGCGTTCGATGTCCATGCGGTCCAGGTACTGGTCGCGCATATCGCGCTGCTCGACGACGCCAGTCAGTTGCAGCATCCTGTCAGCCAGGGTGGATTTGCCGTGGTCGATGTGGGCGATAATGCAGAAGTTTCGAATCCGATTCTGCGGGGTATGCGCCGGAAGAATCGACTGGCGTACTGCATCAGTCAAACTAGCAGACAAGGAACAACCTCCGAACATCACGATGTATACCCCCTATCGTCCCATTGAAGACGGGTCACGCGCCAACTGTCGCCTTGACCAGTTGCGCACATCCCGGGTCAGGGACCACCGCCGCACGTCGCGCCGCTTCCGCTCGTCTACCGTTGCCGAATGCCCTCCTGCGTGTCGACAGCTTCCTGGCAGGAGCCCTGGATGTGCATGTAGATCTGCACATCCTCTTCAGTGAATCCGGCGGGCAGATTCTCCAGCAGTTCGGTGCACCAGTGCTGCGCGGCCGAATAATCGTCCTCATCGAGGGCGAGGGCGACCTGTAAGATCCGCTGCCGGGCTGTCATGTCAGCGCGCTCACCCAGGAACCGCCGGCAATCTTGTGCCAGGACAGACCATAATTGTCGCGCCTTTTCCACGTCTCCTGAGGCAAACAGGCATGCTGCAAGGGAATCGCGAATACTCAGCGTCAATTCACTGCCTTGCCCCCACACCGGTATCACGTCTTTCACGAGCTCTTCGTAGAGTGCAATCGCTGCATCCCACTGTTCGTCGAGGGCGAGCACTTCGGCAAGATTGTCACGAATCGTCAGGAGCATCGGGTCATCAGGATCCAATTCGGCACCCATGTCATCAGCAAGTTGTCGGTATATCAGGGCAGCTCCCGCGTAATCTCGGCGTTTTTTATACGGCATTGCGGAGTTTGTGCGCGCGGCCCATGCCAGTGAATCGGTGTGCCCCAGGGTACGGCAGATATCCTTGATGAGCGGTTCGAACTGCGGCTGTGCAGCCTCGTCGTATCCGCTCATGCACATCCAGTACAGCTCCGAGTGACGGACAAGCAGGGACAGTGGGTGGCACGCTCCCAGATCGCGGCGCGCCAGGGTGACCGCTTTGGAAGCTGATCTGCGCGCGTAATCGGCCTGTCCGAGGTGCCCATGCCAATCGACGACCTGTTTCATGATGATGACTTGCGTCGCAGTATCGACGTTATTGCACGTGATCACCTGTTTGGCGACGTGAATCGCTTCTTCAAGGTTGCCTCCGTCTGCCAGCTGCCGCATACGTTCCAAGGCGCGCCCTTCAGTGGTGATATCACCGGCGCCGCTTTTCATATTGACAGGGGCTGGCATCCCCCCGGCACTGCTTCGATGCTGCGAGCCTGTCGTAGATTGTCCCACACCATTACCTCATTTCATGTCAGTTCCTTTCGGTTCACTCATACTGACATGAGTTCATGGCACACACCTGTATGGCCGAGTACATCTGTGGATAAACGAAGACTCCTTCTATCCCTGTGGATAAAAGGAGCCTTCCAGAGAAGTCCTCAAGCCTGCATCGGCACCCCGTGCCCATCATATGCGTAAGATCCCGATCCGATGAAGTACATGATCGATTCGATAAACGCCCAGATCGCGACACCGGTGAGCGTGAAGAACCCGATGATGATGAAGCACAGCGGGAACGACACGAGCGTCACCAAGAGCTGAATAATGCCCAGCGTCGTCCTACCGGCATAGAAGTTATGGACACCGAGCGTGCCGAAGAACAAGCCCAGGATTCCTGCGACGATTCGCGACTTCGGTGCCGAATAGGTTGGATTCGCCTGATATCCGGCGGGATTCTGGTAGGCGCCCTGAGACTGGTAGCCTCCCTGGTTGCCATACCCGCCCTGGTTTGGGTACGGGGTTGCGCCGTGCGCCTCGTACACACCCTGGTTGGAATAGCCGCCATAGGACTGGCCCGGGTAAGAGGACCCATCGGGAGCGCCATTGGCAGCACCGTTGGGAGCACCGTTGGCCGAACCATAAGGGGAACTGCCGTACGACCCGTAATATTGCGACGAGTTATATCCGGACTGTTCCAATGCGGATCCAGTTGATGCTGAGTTGTCGTAGTCCTGGCTGGAATCAGACGATGAAGGAACATCCTGTTCCGGCCACCGGCTGGCACCATACGTGTGATCGTTGTCCACTGAGAATTCCTAACGTGTCACGTACCGACCTGAAAGTATTTTCAGACACTAACAGTACTGCAGATGCCCACAATTGTGCGGGTGGTACATGAACTAGCCTCGCATTCTGTCCGTGATGCCACGCACACCGGCCACTTTTGGGTGACAATGATGACGAAGCGTACTGAAGGAAGGTTCCATGACGTCTGAAGCAACCCCGCTGCCGCCGCGCACACATACACCCATCCCGGCCACCACTCAGCGGGTTTCCCGGTGGATTGCACGCGTGACAGGTTTTATCGGCCTGCTCGTTCTGATCACAGCCGCAACGACAGCAGCCATCTGCGCATTGCTCGGCATTTTCGTGGTGCGCCAGCGCGACGGTTTCGGCTCATGGCTCCCCCTGATCATCGCGGTGGTCACATTGCTTGTCACCGGTGTCTTCTGGTACGAACGACGCCTGTGGGTCAAGGCCATTCGGGAAGACTCCCGGGCACATCGCCATTCGAGTGGAGGCAACTCAATCACCGTCCACAATGCTTCCCTCTCATCGCCTCAGGAGTCGGCACTTTCTCCCTCGACAATTCTTGACCGCGAAGAAGTGCGCTGGCTCAACGCACGTAAGGAATATGACCTGCGGCGCAAGACCACTCTTCCTCGTGTCGAGGCAGCTCAACGTGCCGCAACGGAATACCTGGGCGGGGTGGAAAATGCGCCCTGGCTCGAACGCGATTTGCGCACCAGCGTGATTGCCTTCTTCGCCATGACAGCGGGTGGTGCGATCTGTGCAGTCACCTGCCTTGTTTCCATCATCGTTCTAGCTTCTCATTAGGATTTCCTCATGCCATCGTGGTCCCGACTCGCACGCAACATTGCCCGCAAAGCGCTGTCCACTGTGGTGTCTCAGATGCGCACCTCCGGCTCGCAGGCGCCCACGCAGACACGCAAATCACGGCGCAACTCCATGCCTTCTGACGGTTCCCAGCCGCGCCCCCTCGGCGCGCATTCCATTCGCGAGGTTGACTTGTCCGAGGGTCTTGCGCATACCTCCTACGATCCTGATCCGGATGGGGATGCGGATCCAGGTGAAGTGGTGTGGACGTGGGTTCCCTATGAAGAGGATGTCTCCCGCGGAAAAGATCGCCCGGTCGTGGTCATTGGCCGCTCGACAAAGTCAGGCACCCACGGCGTGTATGTTGCGCAGCTGACCTCGAAGGACCACGATCGAGATGCCCGCTGGGAAGCCTCGCAGGGCCGTCACTGGATGGACGTCGGTACCGGCAAGTGGGATTCACGAGGGCGCCCATCCGAGGTTCGACTCGATCGGGTTTTATGGGTAGCTCATGATGAAGTGCGTCGAGAAGGCGCAACACTGAAACGTCAGATCTTCGAACGCGTCATCAACGGCATGCGCACCGTCGACTCGAACAGGTAAGGACTGCCGCCAACTCCCACCGCTGAAGATTTTCGTTGAGTCGCGCGACTGCTCACTATCGTCAAGTTGCGCCTCTGAGAGGGCCACCGCCGGCTCACTTGTTCTGGAGCCGGCGCCCGAACCGGCCGAAGGTGAGCGTATTCACCCCGTTTTTTCGTTCAGCTACTGGCACGGACGCGCTTGATGCTGGTAATGTTAACGGTCGGGCTCCCGGCTTGGTCGAGCAGGGGGTCTGGTTGTTTACCGTTTGCGGGATGTCCCCTCGTCCCAGTCCCGGTAGCGACAGAACCCTCACCGACCTGGACGTTCATGAAGTAAGGAGATTTCCGGACAGTGGCGAATATTAAGTCTCAGATCAAACGCAACCGCACCAACGAGAAGCGTCGTCTGCGTAACCAGTCAGTGAAGTCCGAGCTGAAGACCTTGGTACGTAAGGCTCGCGAACTCATTGAAGAAGGCGACGAGGACGCTGCAGAAAAAGCAGTGCAGGTTGCTTCCCGCAAGCTTGACAAGGCTGCTTCCAAGGGCGTGATTCACCGTAATCAGGCCAGCCAGCGTAAGTCGAAGCTGTCGCACCGTCTGAACAAGATGACGGCTGAAAAAGCGGAGTGATTCTGCGCCCCGAGCGGGCACACACTTTCACAGGGAGCAGGCATGGCGCCTGCTCCCTCGCTTTTTGGTTCGGCCGCGCCAGTCTCCTTCGTCCGCTTCGCGCGCCATCACGCATTCGCCGGCATTTTCTGCTCGCGTTATCGCAGGTGTTCCGCGTTCGACCATCCTCGTTCTCGTTCTGCACGCGAGTGTGGTCAATGGCACACTGGAGTCATGAGCGATATTCCTGTGATGAAACTGAATGACGGCTACGAGATCCCTCAGCTGGGCTTTGGGGTATTCCTCGTTGAAGAAGATGAGGCACAGCGGGTAGTGATGGACGCCCTCGAAACTGGCTATCGCCACATCGACACGGCGAAGATCTACGGGAACGAGGAAGGCGTCGGACGCGCGATCGCTGAATCGGGAATTGCCCGTAAAGACCTGTACATCACCACGAAGCTGTGGAACGATGACCAGCCGAAAGCACGCCAGGCACTTGAGCAGTCCCTGGAACGCCTGGGACTTGACTACGTTGACCTTTACCTCATTCACTGGCCGTGCGCCCGGCAGGATGCGTACCTCGATGCATGGCATGAAATGGAAAAGTGCCGAGAGGAAGGGCTGATTCGCTCGATCGGTGTGTGTAATTTCCTGCCGAAACACCTGGAGCGTTTGCTCGGTGAGTCCGAGACTGTTCCGGTTGTGAACCAGATTGAGTTGCATCCGACCTACCAGCAAAGCTCGGTGACGCAGTATTCACGCTCGCACGATATTGCGATTGAAGCCTGGGGACCGCTGGGACAGGGCAAGTACGACCTGTTCGGTGAGAAGCCGATCAAGGAGGCTGCTGAAGCTCATGGAAAGACTCCTGCTCAGGTGGTATTGCGGTGGCATTTGCAGATGAAGAACATCATTTTCCCGAAGTCAGTACATGTTGAGCGCATGCGCGAGAACATGGAGATCTTTGATTTCACGCTGACCAGTGACGAAATGAGCGCGATCACCGCGCTGGAGCGAGGCAACCGTGTCTCGTCTCACCCCGACGAAGTCGAAGTGGACTAGAAGCGGCTCCTAGGCTCTTAGGCGCGGGCCGACCCGCGCAGTCGACAGATCGTGAGGACACATTTTTCGACTGCGCGTTCAGGGTCACGTGACAGGCCTTTGGCCTCTTCGTCTGCGAGCGCGATGGCTTCAATGGCACCGGCCAAAGCCGTGTCAGTCCACCCTTGCACGTCCCGCCGTGCACGGTTGAACTGCCACTGATTCATCGACACAGACTGCAGAGCGCCACGCGGAGCGGTTGCGTACGCCATCGACCGAAACTTCGATGCCAGTGCGCCGACGATCATCAGCGGCGCGACACCTGTTGCCAGAGCGTGGCGTAGCAGTGTGAGCGCCTGAGCTGTCCGACCTGCGAGTGCAGCGTCAGCAACGTCAAAGCCGGAGGCTTCCACTCGGCCTGAATGGTAACGGTGGACGGCTTGCGTCGTGATCGTCCCTTCGACGTCACTCATGAGTTGGGACAGTGCGCTCATCATTTCCGCCAGGTCAGATCCCAGAGCGCCGACGAGCATGTGCGCAGCTTCAGCTTCGATGCGTCGGTGCAGGCGGCGCGCCTCGGACATGACGAGGTCGATTTTTTCGTTGTCGTATTTGAGCGGATCTGCCGCGATCGTGGGCACATGTGCTTTCTTGAGCGCATCGAGCACTTTCTTGCCACGGTTACCGCCGTTGTGTCGGACAATCATCCACACGTCGTCTGCCGGGTTGTCAATGTAGGCCAGCAGATCCACCATCAGTTCGTCATTGGTGACTTCAAAATTAGGGATCACGATCAGGCGGGGTTCACCGAACAGGGACGGTGAGGTGACAACATCGAGTTGTCCAGCCGGATACGTGGCGGCCGAAATCTCCACGCGTTCAACTGAAGCGTCGCGTTCAGTGGCCTGGCGTCGAAGCTCACTGACGGCACGGTCTGCCAGGAAGGCTTCGGATCCTTTAACCAGCACAAGAGGTGCCAGTTCGATCGGGTCACTTGAGCGTGACTGGGATCGACGCGCCATCTGCCATCCTCCTCCGCTTCCTCACCGTGTCGTTTTTTAGATTCAGGGTATGCCACTAGTGTGACATGCGTCGACGGCATCTGCGTACCACTGTGGACACACTCAGCATTCCGATTGCTGCGCTGGCCAGGACGATAGTTCCCTCGATCCCCTGTGGCCATGACACGTTCGCCATCGGCCATGACGACACCCATGTAGCGACCCACGCGATCCATCCCGTGAATATTTGTGCAACGTGCGCCATCAGGGTTGCTGCAGCGGGCCACCACGGCGCACACACCGCTGTCATCAGGGCGCAGACGCACGCTGGCGCGATGACAGGGCTGACCAAAACGTTCGCAATCACACCCCACACTGGTAGAAGCGGCGACATCAGTACGAGGACAGGCGCCACCAGGATTTGAGCGGCAAGTGGAACACAGCACGCCTGCAGCAGGCGTCTGACACAGCGCGCATACCAGGCATCGCTGCGCACCGCGTGCTTGACAGCTTCGTTCCACTGTTGAGCAGGGCCGACAACGCCCCACGTGGCAAGGACGGACAGCGCAAACCCCACTGCCCGGGCAGAAAACGGGTCAATCAGCAAAACCAGTACGACCACGGTGGACAGCGCTGCCTGCGCTCCCCCAGGCCGTTTGAGCAACAAGCCTGCGACTCCGACGCTCGCGGTCAACACCGCGCGTATGACCGAGGGCTGCGGTCCGACAACTGCCACAAGAAGACTCATCGCCGCAAGGGTCGCGCCAGCGCGGATCAATCCTCGCCCTGGCACTGCGCTGACGATCAGTGACAACATGATCGCGATGTGAGTTCCGGACACGGCCGTGAGATGCGTCAGCGACGACGTCTTCATTGCGTCCGAAAGCTCCTCGTTCATGGCGCGATCATCACCAATGGCGACGCCGGGAACCAGCGCCTGGCCTTGCACAGTGAGCGTCGAGCACACCTGACGCATCGATGATCTGACATGACGGACAATCGAGACCCATCCGCCCGGGCGTTCAGTCAGCTCAATGTTCTCAGCCTCCATCGCGCCCACAAACGGCGGGTCGGAGCGAAATTGCGAGTCAATACTGCCGCGCACGAGTACGCGATCATCGCGCACATACTCTCCAATCCCTGCACCCATCAACATGACATTCACGTTCGAGGGCTGCCATTGACCGTGAGACACTTCAACCTGTTCGACGCGCGCGTCTGCGTAGAAGCGTGTCCGGTTCCACCGGCTTGCCATCGCAGCTGGGTCATCGATCAGGCGCACGCGGAGCGTCACGTAGGTGCGTCCAGAGTCGATGAGGCGCACGGTCGGATCCCGCGCATGAGCATCGCAGGCACTGCCGGCAACTATTGCAGCCGCACCCGATGCGATAAGTATTGCCGCCCATCCCAACCGTAACGATCCGACAGGAGTGCGCATCCGGCGAGGGCGAGGCCTCCCTCGTTCATTGTGCCGATCACGAACCCGCCACGCGGCCAGTGTTGCTGCGAGTGCCACAAGGACACCGGTCACTACCACCGCATCCTTCAGGTGGATCGAGATGCGCAGACAGATGAGCAGGGTGATCCAGATGCTGGCGGCAACCGGCGTGACACGCATATCACGCATGCGCGGATAAATCCTCGGTGATCTCATCGGATGGCCTTCAGTGACGGTGGCGCCCCGGGAAACGGCTGACCGGCATGGCAACGGCGAGTGCGAGCCGATGATTCAATCAAGAAAAAGTGCTGCATGAGGACGAGGGTATGCATTCGTCTCACCGCCTACCACCGTGTGTCCTTCGCCTGTGGGTGAGCGCTGCACACGTGTGGTGGCTGTGGACGGCGGTGGTTTTCCACACGACAAAACCCCGGTCGGATTAAGTTGTCGTTCGATTTACAGGGGCGACGCAGCGCGCTTACAGTAGGACTCATCTAACCGCGCTCATGACAAGGACACCCGTTTGAACCCACCATACGTTGCTCCTGATGCTCACGACGCTGCGATACGGACACCTCCGGGACCATCTCCAGAACTCTTGCACCTGCGCGCATCAACGAGGATCGTCCGCGCACTGAGTGCAGCACGCTTACAGCGCGCTCACACCAAGTCCCGCACTGATGCGCTGAGAACGCGGGTGCGATCGTTCCTGATGTTGCCACTTGTCACACTCATGGTTGCGTTTGCGCTGACGTCGTGTCATTCCTCGCAGCCGACGACGGATAATCAATTCTGGGATGGATCCTTATCCCTCGAGCAGCGCGCCACAATCGAGGATGTTCAGCGCACCATCCTGCCCGCATTCCAGGAAATCCTCGCCAACCTGTCCGCAGCTGGAGCCGGACAATTTTCAGAGCTCGAGGGCCCTTCGCTGACGGGTCGTGCGACTGATCGTAACACGGGCAAGATCTCGGCTTTTGAAGTTGCAACTGCCATTGCCGCTGGCCACGCAATTCCGCCTGAAGAGGCTCGCCGGATCACAGGCGACATTGTGACCCCGCTCGGAATGACCCAATTCAGTGACCTCACACCCGATGATGACGACACCGGCGAGGTCTCGTACAACTGGTTTGATCCGGATAACGGTGGATTCGTCGAACTGACGATTCTACCCGATGGTTCCATGACTGTTTATTACATTTCAGGCATGCGCCCGACGGATGGTTCGACAACTCAAGCCGAACAGTGGACTGACGGAGCCCAGTCCGATGCGAGTGCCCAGTAGCAGGCGTTTCTGTCGGTGGCAACGCCGCTCTTACACACACGCACCTGTCGAAATCTTCTGAAGCATTGCCGGTCCAATGCCTGAGACATCATCGAGCTGTTCGACTGAATCGAAGCGACCAACTGTCTGGCGATAGTCAATGATGCGTTGCGCAATGGCTGGTCCCACGCCGTCGAGATTTTCGAGTTCGGCAGATTCAGCGGTGTTGATGTTGATACAGGATGGTGCCGTGTTGCCTGCCGGGTTGCCATCAGAGTCATTGCGTGACGGAGTGCCTGTCTGAGCACCGGGTGGAGGGCTTTCACCTGGTTTGGTCACGGCTATGTGTTCACCATCGACCAGCACGCGCGCCATGTTGAGCGATTCAAGGTCGGCATCAGCAAGTGGACCGCCCGCAGCATCGACCGCATCGATGACTCGTGAGCCGTCGGGAAGCTCCACGACTTGCGGCTGCCCGACCTGCCCTGTCACGTAGACGGTGACGCTGGCAGTGTCAGATGGGGTGAGTAGATCGCCCTCGTCAACGCCCGTAACAGCCGAGGAGGACTGAGCGGACTGAGCAGCCGGTGCTTCGTTTGGCGATGATTCGTCGAGGCTATGGGCGGTATCTGGAGCTGAACGAAAGCGCCATACTGAGATTGCGCTGACAAGGACAATGACGAGGACCAGGACAATGACTGCCGGCGCCGATGGCAGAATACGGATGCGCTGCTCGGGTGTTTCGTCGCCGCGTTCAGACGCTGCCTGGGCGTACACAGCGTGTGTCAGCTTTTTGAGACGACGGCGTTGAAGGAGGTCCATGTGGGCACTGTATGGATACTGCGGACTGTCTCGGAACAGCGGCAGTGCGAGTGTGGATAACTCCAGCGCGCAGTGCCTCATGTGGATAACTGGGCACTGTCCACATCACAAGCGATTTATTCCAACCTCTTTACTCGAGGGCATGCATCTCTTACCATGAAAACGCCCGCTGACAAGGAGACAGAGGACTACCGTGACAGATTTACATGTCGTGCCAGGAGATTTCGGCAAGCTCTCCAATTCAACTGCATCTATCGCTGACGATCTTTGCTCCGCCACAGTGGCGGACGCACTTTCAGGACTTTCATCAGCAATGCCCGGCGCATCGTCACCTTCAGCCGCGGCGGAGGCCGGCGCGAATATCGAGGAACGCTCAAAAGCTACCGCCAATTTGCTGTCTCGGTTCAGCGATGCTGCTATGAGTACTCAAAACAGCTTCAACGCCACAGAAAACAGCATTACTAACGGATTTTCAGGCAACACTGTAAAGCCGCCAGCGTACTCAGAACCTGCTAGAGCCACTGATGGCGGCACAGGTGGGGACACCGCTGTTCACACAGTGAAGTAGGAGGTCGCAATGCCCTCGTGGAGCGATATTCAATATTGGAATGACAGCCCGGTCATTGAAGCGGCGAACAACCTGACTGATTCCTACCATAAGTTCCGAGCTCAGGCGGATGAAGCAGCCGCAGCACGAAACGAGATCCAGTCTGTTGGTGAGGCTGCAGACTCAGCGCGCGATCAATTAGGCACGATCATTGAACATCTGAGCCGCGTCATTAATGACACTGCCGAGCTCATGATGGCAACGGCAGATGCTGCTGATGGCGTCAATGAAGTCATGACTCTCGTTCATGAATGCATCACTCAGGCACAGATCGATGGTGTGGCGATCCATGCAAATGGATCGGCATCTCATCCCCCGCCACCGTCCACTCTCCCCCCAGACGTTTACGCCATTGAGGCGGCGCGGAACGAAGCGGAATGTCAGGCTACGATTGCAAACATCAACCGTGCAGTTCAGCGAGCAACAGAAGTGGACAGCGAGTATGCACATCGCACTCGCGCCGTGGCAGAAGGCTCTTATCGAAATTCGGAGAGTAGCAGCTCTACGAGTCCGGGTTTATCAGATTTGCCTGACCCTGCCACCTGGTCACCAGCAGAAATCGCAACGTGGTGGAATGCTCTATCTGAAGATGAACAAGATGCCCTCATCAAAAATCATCCAGACCTCATCGGAGGGCTGGACGGCCTGCCTGGATCCGCACGCGATGAAGCCAATAAGATTCGTCTTCCTGCCATGCTCTCTGAAGCTGAGCAAGCCGAGAAGGAAGCTCGCAAGAAATACCTTGATGCTCAAGAACGCTTGGGGCCATCGGGTTTTGCATCACTCGAATATAGTGAATGGCAGCGAGCTCAAGAGAAACTGGAAGATCTTCGCGCTGTCGAGTCCACACTTAATTCCGACCCGGAATTGTCCTTACTCGTTTTAGATGATTCTGGAGAACGATTGAAAGCCGCTGTCGCTCATGGAGATATTGACAGCGCTAAGCACGTTGCGACTTTCGTTCCCGGTATGAACACTACAGTTCACGATAGTCTCGACTCGTACACGGCCAAGACAGACGTCATGCAGAGCAAGGCTTTGAAGAACAATAATGGCGATGTCGCAACTATTGCATGGCTCGGCTACGATGCTCCGGACTTGTCAGATGTTGCCTCCACATCTAAAGCACACGCAGGTGCCGACAGGCTCAATTCTTTCGTTGAAGGAATCCAGGCCTCGCGTGAGGCAGGCGAATATGGTGACCCGCATCAGACTGTTCTCGGCCATTCGTATGGCTCGACTACTTCCGGTATGGCAGTGAAGGACACGAGGACAGGAGTAGTTGACGATCTCGTGATGTTTGGCTCCCCTGGATCGGGTGTGCAGGACATCCGTGAATATAACCTGCCCGCTGATTCAGGAGGAGATCCGGGACCGCATGCGCACGTCTCGCACGCCCAATACCGAGATCGAGTGCAAGGGATAGGACCGGACTTTTCCTTCGGCAAGAACCCGAACAAGCTTGACGGCATCGAGCATCTCGCAGATTCCACTGCTAAGCCTGATACCTTCTGGGAATGGGTCGACCCGTTTTCGCAGCACAGTTCTTACTTTGAAGAAGGGTCTGCGACAATGAATGACTTCGGCCGTGTAATCGCGGGAGTGAAGTAGATGGTGTTCGCAGCACGTACAAGACTGCACGCTCCGAGCATTCCCTTTCTATCCGTACTGATAATTGCAGCGTTGACAGCAGCGTCGTGTACCACAAAGGAGCAAACAGTGACTAACGAGTTCTGGGATGGCAGCGCCCCCTTTGAGAAGCGCCAGACAATTGAAAGCGTTCAAACGGAAGTTCTCCCCGCCTTTAAGCAGCTTCTCGACGAACTCTCCGAATCCGGAGCTGGGTCTTTCTCTGAGCTCAAGGGGCCTTCTTTGGACGGACGAACGACAGAGAAAGAAACCGGAGCCATCGTTGGCTTTGAGGTCAGCACTGCAGTCCTGGCCGGCAACGCAATTCCTGCTGACAGCGCGCGTGAAATCGGCGACCGTGTCCTCCCCCCAGCAGGTCTGAGCCACTTCACCGATATCACGCCTCAAGATGCCAAATCGGACACCACATTTAACTGGCACGATGAAGAAAACGGTGGATTCGTCGAACTGACGATTCTTCCCAAAGGCGATCTGACGATCTACTACGTCTCCGGAAATCGCCCCTCTGACGGCTCAACAACACAAGCCGGACAATGGATCGACGGTGCTCAGTCAATTGCGGGCGCCAACTAACCCTGATCCTTGCGGTGAGCTTTTAGACTCGAGATATGAGTGAAAACAACGCCGACTTGGAAGCTCAACTCGCACAGGCTCGCGCTCAGGCGGCCGAAGCTGAAGCACGCGCCGCCCGAGCAGAAGCTGAGGCCGCCGCAGCCCGCCTCGCCGCACTGGAAGCACAGGGCGGATCAGTGCAGGCGCCCGCAGACCCAGCTCAAAACCCCGCCGAGAACGCACAGGACGACAACCCGCCTTCTGACAAGCCCCACGACGTGCAACCGCACGCTGACGAATCTGAGCAGGAGCAAGAATCCGCCGACAAGGACTCAGCAGCAGACAAGGACTCAGCAGCAGACAAGGACTCAGCAGCAGACAAGGACTCAGCAGCCGACGCGCCCCAGCAGGCACCAGAAGGCACGACGGACAACGCGCCCGATAGGCCTCAAGAAGACACGACGCCTCCTGCCTCTTCACCTTTGGCTGACACTATCAGCGCCGCCTACGCATTCGCGGACACCACATCGGCTCCAACCATCACGGTCGGTACGCTGCTAGACGGCGACACTCACCTACCCCAGGCGACCGCCACAATACCGCTGTCCATCCTCAACCGTCACCTACTCGTAGCCGGCGCCACCGGCTCTGGCAAGACTCGCACCCTCCAGCTCCTGGCAGAAGGACTGTCAACAGCGGGAACCCCGGTCGCCCTCGTCGATGTCAAAGGCGATCTGACCGGCCTTGCCGAAAAGGGTACTGCCAACGACAAGCTTGCTGCGCGCACGACCGCCAACGGGCAGGACTGGCAACCGGCTTCCTTCCCCACACAGTTGCTCACACCGGCAGGCTCCAACGCCCCTGTTCCCGGCGCGATGGTGCGCACACGCGTCAGCGATTTCGGGCCGCTGCTTCTGGCCCGCGCGCTCCAGCTCAACACCACGCAGGAGCAGGCACTTCAACTGATTTTCTCGTGGGCCGACACGAACGGTCTGGAACTTGTTGACCTCGGTGACCTGCAATCAGTCATCACATTCCTCACTTCCCCTGAAGGCAAAGAGGAGCTCAGCGGGATCGGCGGCGTGTCCAAAGCGACCGCCGGTGTCATCTTGCGCACGCTGACCGCCCTTGCTTCCCAGGGGGGTGACCAGTTCTTCGGGGAACCCGCATTCGACACGGCTGACCTGATGAAGGCCGACAGTGACGGGCGCGGGATTATCTCCCTGCTGGAAGTAGGCGACATGTCCCGCCAGCCGGCCCTGATCTCCGCGCTGATCATGTGGCTGCTCGCTGACTTGTTCTCCAGCCTCGACGAGGTCGGTGACCTGGACAAGCCACGCCTGACATTCGTCTTTGACGAAGCACACCTGCTGTTCACCGATGCGACCAAGGAGTTCGTGCGTCAGGTGGTCCACACCGTGCGCCTGATCCGTTCCAAGGGCGTCAGCATCGTCTTCGTCACCCAGTCCCCCACGGACATCCCCTCTGACGTGCTCGCACAGCTCGGTTCGCGCATCCAGCATGCGCTGCGTGCCATCACACCGGACGATCAGCGCCGCCTCAAGGATGCCGTCAAGACTTTCCCCACCACTGATCTGGACTTGGCGGAGATCCTGACCACGCTCGGCACAGGTGAAGCGGTGGTGACGGTACTCGACCCGAAAGGCCGCCCCACACCGCCCGCACCGTTTAGCATCTGGGCTCCCGCATCGGTTATGGGAGAGGCGTCCGACGCGACGATCTCTGCGTTGTTGTCGGCCTCGGATCTGGTCGCCCGCTACGCCACACCTGTTGACCCGCGCTCTGCCACCGAAGAGCTTGCTGAGCGCACCCAGAAAGCGATCGACCAGCGGGCCGCAGAAGAAAAGCAGGCCGAGCTGGAAAAGGAACAGGAAAAGGCTCGCAAGAAGGCCGAACGAGAGGCGGAAAAGGAGCGGGCCCGCTGGGAGAAGGAAGCCCAACGTGAGCAGCAACGCGCTCAGAAAGCCCGCGAGCGCCGCCAACGATCCATGGAATCGGCACTGGCCAACGTGATCAAGTCCGCCGGCACTCAGATTGGGCGCGAAATCACCCGCAGTATTTTCGGCACGCGCCGCAAGTAAAGTCACGCCGGTCATGCCGCCCGCTTTGAGTCGCCCTCGTCCGCTGGCAATAATTGACGAGGGCGACGCGCGCACGCGAAGAAGGAGAAGATCATGCGTATAGGTTTCGTTGGATCAGGATCAATGGCAGGAGCAATTGCTCGCGGAGCGGCTCACAGTGAGGCCATCGACTCCCTGATGTTTTCAGATGCCGGCTCCGGCAGGGCAGCCGCACTGGCCGATGAGCTGGGCGGACAGTCTGCGACCAATGAGCGTATCGCCGCCGAATGCGACATCGTCGTCCTGGCCGTCAAACCCTACGCGATTCGTGAGGTGTGCACCGCGCTGGCTCCAACAATCGCCGAACGCGGCGGGGTATGCGTGGCGTCCCTGGCTGCCGGCACGCCGATTGATACGCTCAGTGCAGCGCTGGGTGATGTTCCGATTGTGCGCGTCATGCCGAATGTGAATGCGCAGATCGGCCAGTCCATGAGTGCACTGTGTGCCAACAAGGCTGCCTCGACTACCGCCGCCTCCTTCACCACAAATGGCACCTACCTTGACGCCGTTCGCGCACTGATGAACGCGGTGGGCACCACCCTCGTCATTGACGAAGACAAGTTCGCAGTATTCAGCGCACTGGCAGGATGCTCACCGGCTTGGGTGTTTCAGGTCATTGAGGCGCTCGCGCGCGCCGGTGTGAAATACGGCCTGTCGAAGAGTCAGGCGACCACCATTGCAGCCCAGGCGGTTGCCGGATCTGCCAGTTTGGTCCTTGACCGAGCCGAAGACGGCATCGTGCCTGCTCAGCTGATCGATCAGGTCTGCTCGCCCGGTGGCACCACCATTGCAGGACTGCTCGCAAGTGAAGAAGCAGGCCTGTCGAATGCACTGGTCGCCGCTGTCGATGCGGCAGTCCAGCGCGACGGTGAGTTGAGGTAGACACCACTGGATGCTGGACGTCTTTGGTGGCAAGCGCCTTAACCTCGTAGGCTAAGAGCAGAGTTATACGCGTATCGGATGGAGTCAGACTCTTATGACCACACAGCAACCCCTGTCATCGCGACCGCACCTGGGTCAGGTGCCCGACAAAGTGACAGCAGATGGATTAGAGGACAAGTGGGGCGACCGTTGGGAAGACGCCGGAACGTACTCATTTGATCGCACGGCCACGCGTGAACAGGTCTATTCGATCGACACTCCTCCGCCCACCGTTTCCGGATCCCTGCACGTGGGGCATGTCTTTTCCTACACGCACACTGACGTGGTTGCCCGCTACCAGCGCATGATGGGCAAGGAAGTGTTCTACCCAATGGGGTGGGATGACAACGGCCTGCCAACTGAACGCCGCGTTCAGAATTATTTCGGCGTGCGCGTCGACACGTCACTGCCCTACGACCCCGACTTCCAGCCCCCGCACACCGGTGGCGGAAAATCCATTAAGGCTCGCGACCAGCAGCCGATCAGTCGCCAGAACTTCGTGGAGCTGTGCGAACGCCTGTCCATCGATGACGAGAAGCAGTTCGAAGCGCTGTGGCGTCGCCTCGGCCTGTCGGTCGACTGGAAGCAGCATTACCAAACCATCGGCGCACATGCCCGCAAGGTTGCCCAGGCAGCGTTCCTGCGTAACCTGGCGCGCGGCGAGGCCTACCAACAGGAGGCGCCCGGCCTGTGGGACATCACGTTCCAGACCGCCGTGGCCCAGGCTGAGCTCGAATCACGCGAATACCCAGGGTTCTACCACCGCCTCGCATTCCACATCACTGACGAGGGGGCCGCACGCCAAGCCGCTGAGCAGGGTGCACCGGTTGAAAACGGTCGCGATGTCTACATTGAGACCACGCGACCCGAACTGCTGGCAGCCTGTGTTGCCCTGATCGCTCACCCTGACGATGAGCGCTTCAAGCCGTTGTTCGGCACCACGGTTACCTCGCCCGTCTTCGGTGTGGAAGTGCCTGTCCTTGCCCACCCGGAAGCGGAGATGGATAAGGGCGCGGGCATCGCGATGTGTTGTACGTTCGGTGACACCACTGACATTGACTGGTGGCGCGACCTTGATCTGCCGTTGCGAGCCATTTTGCGCAAAGATGGCCGCATCGCAACCGACGTGCCCGAATGGATCACGGATCCCGCCGGCCGCCAGGCGTATGAGGCGATGGCCGGAAAGACCACGTTCTCAGCGCGTCAGGAAGTGGTTGACCGCCTGCGTGAGTCCGGTGAAATGAGTGGTGAACCCACTCCGACGCAGCGTCAGACAAACTTCTTTGAGCGCGGCGAAAAGCCTCTGGAAATCGTCACGTCCCGCCAGTGGTACATCCGCAACGGTGGGCGCCCATGGACGCATGGATCAACGGGTAAGGACTTCAATGAGGAGCTCATTGAGCGCGGGCGCGCATTGGACTTCCACCCCGAATTCATGCGGGTGCGCTATGAGAACTGGGTGGGTGGCCTCAACAATGACTGGCTCATCTCCCGTCAGCGCTTCTTCGGCGTGCCGTTCCCGCTGTGGTACAGGATCGACGAGGATGGCACAACGCTGTACGACCAGCTGATCATTCCTGATGAAGCTGACCTGCCGATCGATCCGTCCAGCGACACGCCCCACGGATACACGGAGGATCAGCGTGACCAGCCCGGTGGCTTCGCAGCCGAGCTGGACATTATGGACACGTGGGCGACCTCGTCCCTGTCCCCACAGATTGCAGCCGGCTGGCTGGAAGACGAGGACCTGTTCACCCGCGTTTACCCGATGGACCTTCGCCCGCAGGGGCAGGACATCATCCGCACGTGGCTCTTCTCCACGGTGGTGCGTGCCGCACTCGAATTTGGCGAACTGCCCTGGCAGCACACGGCTTTATCCGGCTGGATCGTCGATAAAGACCACAAGAAGATGTCGAAGTCGAAGGGCAACGTCGTCACGCCGATGGGCCTGCTCGAAAAGTACGGGTCGGATGCGGTGCGCTACTGGGCGGCTTCCGCCCGTCTGGGTGTGGACTCAGCTTTCGACGAGTCGCAGATGAAGATCGGTCGCCGCCTGGCTATCAAGGTTCTCAACGCCTCGAAGTTCGCGCTGACGATGGGCGACGATTCCGGTGAGGTGGATCTTGATGCCTCGCATGTGACGCAGCCACTTGACCAGTCTGTTCTGGCACACCTGCGTTCCGTCATCGACACTGCCAGCAGCGCATTTGCCGCCTACGACCATGCGCGTGCCCTCGAGGTCACTGAATCATTCTTCTGGACGTTCTGCGATGATTACGTGGAATTGGTCAAGGAGCGTGCCTACAACCACGACGGCGCATGGTCGGACGAGGAAGCTCAGTCGGCACGCGCGACGTTGGCCCTGGTCATCAACGCTGTTGTGCGTCTGCTCGCGCCCTTCCTGCCCTACGTCACGGAAGAGGTGTGGTCGTGGTATCAGGAAGGCTCCGTTCATCGCGCGTCCTGGCCTACCCTCGATGAGCTGTCCGGCCCCGAGGGTGACCCGACTGTTCTGGATGCTGCGTCGGCAGCGCTGATCGTCATGCGCCGCGTCAAGTCGGAAGCCAAGGTTTCTCCGCGTACGCCGTTCCTGGCTGTGACGGTGCAGGCTCCTGCCGACATGATTCCTGCCCTCGAAATGGTGGAATCCGATCTGCGCTCTGCCACGAAGGTGACGGGTACGCTGACTCTTGAAGAATCCGCGTCAACACCCGACAGCGGCGATGATTCGCATGAGACCCACAGTGTCAAGGTTGCTGACGTGACCCTGGGTGAGCCTCCGGCCAAAAGAAAGAAGTAGTCATGGCGCACAGCTCCAGCGAGCCCGATTCGAATGCCGATGAACAGGTAGTCGTCGAGCCGGCAGGACAGGAGTCTCCCTCGTCAATTGGTGTGGAAGAGGCAACGTCTGCTTTCACGTCGTCTCAGCTCCGCCTGCCGTCAGGAGACTCGATTGACGCGGGCGAGAGCGAGGACGAGAGCGAACCTGTCTCAACCGATGCACTCGAGTGGCGGGCGCCTGTCCTGGTCCGGATCGACGAGCACACCACGATTCCCTACCTGCTGCAGCGCAGGGTGCAACGCTCACCGCGCAAGCCGATTATTGAGCGCAAGCTCTCGATGGGGGACACGTGGCGTCCGATGAGTGCCGCGCACTTCTACGAGGATGTGCAGCGCACATCTGCCGGCCTGATTGCAATGGGGCTCGAACTCGGTGATCGGGTCGCCGTCATGTCGCATACGCGCTACGAGTGGACGCTGTTGGATTTTGCCTGCTGGTGTGCAGGACTGGTGCCCGTTCCGATTTACGAGACGTCGTCGATCGAGCAGATCGCCTTTATCCTCAGAGACACGCAGGCGCGCGTGGCGATCACTGAGACCATCACGATGGCGGAACTGGTGCGTGCCGCGGCCAGCTCGCAATCTCAGGATGTCACCGTGCTGTCGCTGGATTCCGAGGCGATCCAAACCATCCAGGATGGTGGCGCTCAGGTTCGGCGCACAGTGCTGACTGGTCGCATGGCGCAGCTCACCACCGATTCGATTGCCACGATCGTGTACACGTCGGGCACGACGGGACGGCCCAAAGGCACGGTGCTCACGCACGGCAACTTCACTGAGCTGGCGGTGAACTCGCACCGTTGGATGCCGGAGATCGCGGCGGGTGACGATTCACGCCTCTTATTGTTCTTGCCGTTGGCACACGTGTTTGCGCGTTTCCTGCAGGTCTTCCAGATTTCAGGTGGAGGTGTGCTGGGGCACAGCCCTGACACGAAGAACCTGCTGCCGGATCTCGCTTCGTTCAGGCCGTCCTACCTGCTGGTTGTGCCGCGAGTGCTGGAGAAGATCTATAACTCGGCGGACGCTCAGGCGGGCTCGGGCCCTCAGCGCAAAGTATTCCGTTGGGCTGCACATGTGGCGGTGGAATACTCGCGCGCGTTGGATACTCCTGAAGGCCCCTCGCGTTCGCTGCGTTCCCAGCGCATGGTGGCTGACAAGCTGGTGTATCAAAAGCTCCTGAAGCTTGTGGGCGGCAATGCCAGCTACATTGTATCCGGCGGCGCTCCCCTGTCCACGCATCTCGCTCACTTCTATCGCGGTATCGGACTGCCTGTGTTGGAAGGCTACGGCCTGACTGAGACGGTTGGGCCGGTGTCGGTCAATACACCGCGTCTGACCAAGATTGGCACGGTCGGACCGCCGCTTCCGCCGCTGTCGATCAAGATCTCTGATCAGGGAGAAGTCCTCATCAAGGGGTGTTCGGTTTTCCAGGGCTACCACAATATGCCCGACGAGACAGCTCAGGCGTTGACTGAGGACGGTTGGTTCCGCACCGGTGATCTGGGGTCGCTGGATCGTGATGGGTATGTGCGCATCACAGGTCGAGCCAAGGAGCTGATCGTGACGGCAGGCGGCAAGAATGTTTCACCTGCCACGCTGGAAGATCCACTTCGTTCTCATCCGCTGATCAGTCAGGTTGTGGTCGTAGGTGACAAGCGTCCGTTCGTCGCTGCTCTCATCACGTTGGATGAGGAGATGTTGCCGGTGTGGTTGAAAAATCACGGCCTGCCAGCGATGTCCGTTGCTGAAGCCTCGACCAATGTGGAGGTACAGGCGTCGTTGGAGCGAGCAGTTGAACGTGCGAACGCACATGTGTCGCGTGCCGAGTCGATTCGAGCGATCCGCGTGCTGACCTCTGACTTCACGGAAGCTAACGGCATGCTGACGCCCTCGCTCAAGGTCAAGCGTGCGGTTGTGACCAAGCGCTTCGAGGCTGTCATCAACGACATCTACGGCGGACCGCTTGAAGAGGACCAGGATAAGTAGCGTTCGTGTGCTTCTTGCCCGCGCTCTCGTGCAGGGCGCGGGCAAGAAGCCAACCGTTTGCGATGTTCGCGCAGTCGCAGGTCAACGGGTCAAGGTCCTAGTCAACCGGTCAAGGTCAACGCACCGCCGCGCGTCAACCCGTCAAGGTAAGAGGGCCGCTCACTTCGCACAGCCGACCGTTGAACATCGACTTTTCCGCACTACATCAACGTTCTCATATCGTGAGATGTTGAATCCTACGCCTCATACCTTGACTGGTTGACGATTCAGCCCTTCAATTACCTTGACCCGTTGATCAGCAGATCATCCAAGCCGCTTTCGGCTGCACGCAGCCGCGGAATATCACGGCCACAGCCAGATCACGATGCTCAGCCGCCCCCAATTCACGCTGCTGATGGGTTGACCTCTGTCACGTACTCACCCACGCCACGCGACCACCCAATTCACGCAGCTGATGGGTTGGCCAGCCGCCCCACTACCACAGCACGCCCGATGAGGGGCCGGCCGTCTGCATCATGATCGACCGCCACGGCGCGATCGGCCAAACCGCCGCTAAATGGCTTTGAGTGAGAGGTTATCGTTCTTCTTGGCCTTCATCATCATGAACGCCAGTGCACACGCACCTGCCGCGATGCCGATCAGGTCGGTGATCGGCTCAGGCGACATCATGGATAGGCCTGCGCCCAGGAACACTGCTCTCATGAGCAACGGTACCTTTTCCATAAAGAAGCCTTCGACGGCGATCGCCAGCAGGAGCACGCCTGCAACAGCCGTGGCAGTTACCTTCATACCCTCCAGCCAGTTCACGTCCTGGAGCAACAGAACCGGGTTGAACACAAAGATGAACGGAATGACGTATCCGGCCAGGGCGAGTTTCATCGACTGGAAGCCCGTGCGCATCGGGTCAGCCCCCGACAGGCCGGCAGCGGCGAAGGAGGCCAGGGCGACAGGCGGCGTGATGTTGGCGAACAAGCCGAAGTAGAACACGAACATGTGTGCAACCAGCGGAGGCACGCCCAGCTGACCAAGCGCAGGTGCAGCCATCGTTGCGGTGATGATGTAGGTCGGAATCGACGGCAGGCCCATGCCCAGAATGATCGAGGCCACCATCGTCAGCACCAGTGACAGCAAGATTGATCCTGCGCCGAATGCTACGATTGCATTCGCCAGTTTGACACCGAACCCCGTCATCGTCACAACACCGACGATGATGCCAACGGCCGCGCAGGCCACAGCCACGGAGATTGCTGTTTTGGCACCATTTGCCAGCGCTTCGATGATGTCTTTGACTGACATGCGCGTAGCCGGGCGAAGCTCTGCGACCACTATGGTCACCAGAATCGTCAGCAGCGCAGAGAACAAGATGGTGCGTCCTGAGAAGAACAGCATGTAGATCAGGAAGAGCAGCGGGATGACCAGGTGACCGCGTTCTTTCATGACGTCTCGCACCAGAGGCAACGAGTCACGAGAAATACCCTTCAGGCCTTCCTTCGTTGCCCTCAAATGCACCTGCGCGATGATGCCCAGGTAGTACAGCAAGGCGGGGATCAACGCGGCAATCGCGATTTCACTGTATGGCATGCCCAAGGTCTCAGCCATGATGAATGCTGCAGCGCCCATAATCGGCGGCAGGATCTGGCCGCCAACAGATGACGAGGCTTCCACCGCGCCCGCAAACGTCGACTTATAGCCCACGCGTTTCATCAGCGGAATCGTGAAAGCACCGGTTGTTACCACGTTCGCCACGGCGGCACCGTTGATCGACCCAAGGAAGCCGGAGGCAATAACCGACACCTTCGCGGGGCCACCACGGGATTGACCGGCAATAGCCAGCGCGATGTCATTGAAGAACTCACCCATGCCTGACTTCTGCAGGACCGCTCCGAACAGGATGAACAGGAAGATGTAGGTAGCGGACACAGAAATTGCCGTGCCGTAGATTCCTTCGGTCGTCAAATACAGGAAGTTGAACGTGTCGGAAGGATAATACCCGCGGTGACGGAAGATTCCGGGGAACAATCGCCCGTACAGCGCGTATATCACGAACGCGATCGCCAGCAGCGGCATGGCCCAGCCGGTGAGCCGGCGCGCCGCTTCAATGACCAAAACAACCAGAATCATCGCAAAGACAAGGTCTGCAGTCGAGGGCTCACCGAACCGACGCACAATCCCGTCGTAGTTGGTTATCACGTAAACGGCCGTCGACAGCGCAGCCAGGGCCAGGATGATGTCATAAAACGGGACTCGCGAGCGCACGCCCTTTCGGATCGGCGGATACAGCAGGAATGTCAAGAACAAGATGACGCCGACGTGGATCGATCGGTGGATCAGCACCGGCGGCGCACCGAAGTAGGCGGTCCACATGTGATACAGGGACAGGGCGACTGCGACGGCTGTGATGAGAATGGCCATCGGTTTCCACTCGACCTGGCGAACGCGCGATTCCCGGTCAAATTCTTCAAGCACGTCTTCGGCGTGTACATCAATGTCGTGCGTGTCGACACTGACACGTTCGTCGTCACGTTTCGACCGGGTCGGGTGCGTCTGTGAGGGGTGAGCCTGTGTGGTGTGTGAGTGAGACATGGTTCTACTCCTGAATTCGTAGTCGCACGAGGGCATGATGTGGCAGATCCGTCGGGGCGATGACATGAGTTCCGACGGTGAGCGTGGTGTGAGTATCGTGGCTATGCGCCCACGTCAGCTCCGGAATCGTCCGGTTGATTCCTTCGGTGTGGATGACACCGTCTTTGACGGTGGTCACGCCTCCAGGGTCGGCCGGCACCCCCGCTCCGTATGATTTGATGTCGATGGCGTCAAGCTGCAGGTGGTCGCCGTGGACGGTGTAGTACTCGACCCACGGTTCCTTCTCGATGGAATGGATCCATTTCATCGTGATCGGTTCGTCGTCAGTGGCGGCGAATCGGAAATATTCCTGACCGGTTTCCTGATCTTCAATGATTATCGAGGGTGCGGCATGGAGCGCGGCTGCATACGCACCGCACATTGCACCCGTCGCGACGAGGGCGATGCCGACGACGGCTGCCACGATCCGCGGGCTCTTATTCAGACTGTGCAGTGTCTTTGGATGCATCTTTGCTCACCGCCCCCTGTTCTGTGTAATAGCGCAGTGCTCCAGGGTGGATGGGGACTGCTGCGCCTTCATCGAAGCTGTCCAGCGTGATTCCCATTGCAGCCTTGTGAGACGCGTGCAGGGTGTCGAGGTTTTCAAACAGAGCTTTCGTCATTTTGTAGACCTGTTCCTCGTCCAGGTCCGGAGAGACGAGCAGCTGGTTCATAATCGACGCGGTGAGGACGTCCTCTGCCTGCGAGTATGTTCCGCCAGGGATCGCGCTCTGGTCGAAGAAGGGATACTTCTCCTTGAGCCTGGCGAATCCTTCACCCTCGATGGGGACGATGACGACGTCTTCGGTTGTCGCAAGGTCCATGATTGAGGAGTTTGGCAGGCCGGAGGTAACGAACGCTGCGTCAGTCTGGCCGTTCTTGATCTGGTCGATGGCGCCCGAGTATGACAGGAAGTCTTCCTGGATGTCGTCATACGTCATGCCGTATGCATCCAGAATCATCTGCGCGTTCAGTTCCACACCGGAGTTCTTATCTCCCACGCCGACGCGTTTGCCGCGCAGGTCCTCCACCGATCGGATCCCGGTCCTGGCGGTGGTCACGATCTGGACGTAGTTGGGGTACAACGCTGTTAGTGCGGTGAGCTCACTGAGCTGGCGGCGTCCTTCGAATGGGCCGGTTCCCTCGACAGCTTGTCGTGTTGCATCGCCCATGACGAAGGCCAGTTCGGCGCGCCCTGAGGTGATGAGCGAGATGTTTTCCACGGATGCGCCCGTTGCCTGTACGGATGCGTCCGATCCTAGTTCGTTGCGGAAAATCTGAGCCATAGAGGCGCCGATCTGGTAGTACGGTCCAGACGTGCCGCCGGCGGCGATAGTGATGAATTCGACGGATCCGCGTTCGTGCGAAGGACCTGGTGCTATGCAGGCAGTCAGTACCAACGCCGCGGCGGCCATTATGGCTCCAAATCGTTTTCTCATGACGTCCCCTTCCGGGCTTGCTGATGTGTCCGATGAGGTGGCTGTGTGACGGTTGGATTCGCCTGCGCCATGCTGACATACTGGCTCGGTGAATCCTCATGTAGCCAGTTACTTCCCTGTCCTTCAGCTCACATATTTCTTTCGGACAATACCCCTGTTATTATCTTCACGTCAAGAGAAATTTTAGAATTTCATTGCCGTATCTCGAATCGCAGAATTCGAAATACGCAAAAATGCGGCAGATATCGCTGAGGATATCTGCCGCCTTGCGCGTTCCTGGTGCCGCGGATTAGGACATGGACACGGAGGCGCTCGCTGCTACTATCGCAACAATGATGAACCATATGATCATGAGAACAACGAACACGATCAGTGATGCCAGGAAGCCGTTACGCGACATGCGCGAATCGTTCGGACGCTGATCCTTCCAGACCAACCACAAAACCAGGCCGACAATCGGGACGAAGAATCCCAGGACCGCCCATCCGATGCTGCCGGTGTCCACAGGATTTGCTCCCTGCTGATACTGGCTCGCCTGCTGGTACTGCCCCGGCTGGCCGTATGGCGATGGCTGTCCAGCCTGGTACTGCTGAGACTGGGATCCGTACGCATCGGAGCCGGACGAATTGTACTGATTCTCCTGCCCATAATTAGGGTTATCCTGCCCATAATTAGGGGGAGTATTGGTGTTTTGGCTCATTGCCATTGCCCTCATATCCTCGAAAGTGTATGACGTGATTACAGTTCTGACGAACTATCTCTATGATACGGTCACTGGCCCCACTTTGTGAACGATGTCATTTACGTGTTACGCCCCGTTCACTCCTCGTTTCCAAAATTGCGCTTGATGTGTTCATGATGTCGGATAACCTCGCGCACCATAAAGGCCAAGAACTTCTCCGCAAAGTCCGGATCCAGCCCGCTTTCTTCCGCCAAACGCCGCAATCGCGCCACTTGCCGCGCCTCACGCGCCCGATCTTCAGGCGGCATATCGTGCTCCGCCTTGATGAACCCTACGCGCTTCGTGCAGCGAAACCGCTCCGCCAGGATGTGGATGAGCGCAGCATCAATATTGTCGATCGTTTCGCGTGCCTGGCTGAGTTCTACAGGAATAGCGGGCTGCGTGCCGGCACTGGCGGCACTCGGGTCAGATGTTTGGTTCATATCAGCACTCCCCTCGTTGTCTTACGTGCTGCGTCGTCTTCGACGCGTGCATGTCTTCCTGCCGGGCACACCCGCTCCGGCAAAGGCGGCTACGCGCTTTGAGTCTTCGCCTCACCAGGGGCATACAGTTCCGCGTCCCCCTCGCCGGTGACGACATCGCGGGTAATGACGACGGTGCCGACATCGTCGCGACTGGGTAGTTCAAACATCAGGTCGGACAGCGTCTTTTCCATAATGGTGGACAGGCCGCGCGCGCCCGTACCTCGCCTGTTGGCTTCAGAGGCGATCTCCATCAGCGCGTCCTCGGTAAATTCCAGCGTCATGTCGTCCAGCTCAAACAGGTGCTGGTACTGGGCGACGAGGCATGCCTGCGGCTCGGTGAGGACGCGAACCAGGTCCTGCTCGGTGAGCAGTTTCGTTGAGGTGAGGATCGGGAGCCTGCCGATAAATTCCGGAATCATGCCGAACTTGTGCAGATCTTCGGGCGTGACTGATTCGTAAATGTCACCCATTTCGGAAGAGGATTTCAGTGACGAGGCAAAACCTGTGGAGCGCTGTCCAAGGCGCGCCCGCACGATCTCCTCGATACCGGCAAATGCGCCGGCCGCGATGAACAGAATGCCGGATGTGTCGATTTCGAGGAACTGCTGGTGCGGATGCTTGCGACCGCCTTGAGGCGGGACGGATGCGACGGTCCCTTCAATAATCTTGAGCAGTGCCTGTTGGACGCCCTCGCCCGATACGTCTCGCGTGATCGACGCGTTTTCGCCCTTGCGGCCAATCTTGTCGATCTCGTCAATGTAGATGATGCCGCGTTCAGCCTTCTTGATGTCGCCGTCGGCTTCCTGGATAAGTTTGAGCAGGATGTTTTCAACGTCCTCGCCCACATACCCTGCCTCCGTCAGCGCAGTGGCATCCACAATCACGAACGGAACGTGCAGCATGCGGGCAAGTGATCGGGCCAGGTGGGTTTTCCCGGTTCCGGTTGGACCCAGCATGAGAATATTGGACTTGGTGCCCTGCATATCCTCATCGTTTCCGGCTTCCCTGGAGCGCACGCGCTTGTAGTGGTTGTAGACTGCTACGGATAGTGCGCGCTTGGCGCGGTCCTGACCGATGACCCACGAGTCAAGGAAGTCGAAGATTTCGCGCGGTTTGGGTAGCGGGGTCTGCGTGGGCGCGCTGTCAGTCTGCAGCTCTTCTTCGATGATTTCGTTGCACAGTTCGATGCACTCGTTGCAGATGTACACACCGGAGCCGCCGATCAGCTTGCGCACTTGTTTTTGTGTCTTGCCGCAGAACGAACACTTGAGCAGTTCTGCCCCATCCGTCAACCGTGCCATGACGCGCCTCCCATTCGATCCGCACACCTCCATGCGCGTGTTTCTAGCCTAATGGAGCCATCCGCAGTGGGCGAACCGGCGCGCGTGGGAACGCCCTCGCCAATCATGTGAGGTTTCCCGGTCGGGTGTCACATAATTGACGAGGGCGACTTGTTCACGAACAACTCGGCGCGCTGGACAAAGTGACTGGCACCACCTGCTGATACATGCGAGCAGCACCGCGCGTATCTGAGCCAGCGATACTACGCGCCGGCGATCAGTTACTGGGCTTTGCGCGGCTCGAGCACCTGGTCGATCAGACCGTACTCGCGGGCCTGCTCAGCAGTGAGGATCTTGTCGCGTTCAATGTCGCGGCGTACCTGCTCCGAACTGACGCCTGAATGCTTCGACAGGGTGTCTTCGAGCCACTTGCGCATGCGGTCAATCTCATCGGCCACGATCTCGATGTCCGAGGCCTGACCGTGCATGCCTTCCATCGCAGGCTGGTGAATCAGGATACGAGCGTTCGGCAGTGCGAGTCGGCGTTCGGGCGCGCCCGCGGCCAGCAACACGGCGGCAGCCGAGGCGGCCTGCCCCAGGCACACGGTCTGGATCTGAGGCTTGACGTACTGCATGGTGTCGTAGATGGCGGTCATCGCAGTGAACGAGCCGCCGGGGCTGTTGATGTACATCGTGATCATTGAATCGGGATCCTGAGACTCCAGCACGAGCAGCTGAGCCATCACATCGTCAGCCGACGAATCGTCAACCTGAACTCCGAGGAACACGATGCGGTCCTCGAACAGTTTGGCGTACGGATCCTGGCGCTTGTACCCGTAGGCGGTGCGCTCCTCGAAGGTGGGCAGCACGTAGCGGGCCTGCGGCATCTGACGGGCCATTGCGTCAAAGTAAGGAGCAGTGCTGGACATATCAGTTCTCTCCGTTCTGCGCGTCGTTGGCACGGTGGCCGATCTCCTGCGGTGTGGAGACGATCTTGTCGGCAAATCCGTATTCGATTGCTTCCTGAGCGCTGAACCAGTGGTCGCGGTCGGAATCCGCAAGGATCTGCTCGACGGACTTACCGGTGCGCTCAGCGGTGATTTCCGCCAGTTCGCGCTTCATCTTGAGAATCAGTTCGGCGTTGATGCGAATGTCGGTGGCCGAACCACCGGCCCCGCCTGAGGGCTGGTGCATGAGGACACGCGTGTGCGGGGTGATGAAACGCTTGCCGGGTGCGCCTGCGGTGAGCAGGAACTGCCCCATGGACGCTGCAAGACCCATGGCCACGGTGACAACATCCGGCTTGACGTACTGCATGGTGTCGTAGATGGCCATGCCGCCGGTGACCGAGCCGCCGGGGCTGTTGATGTACAGGTAGATGTCGCGGTCGGGATCTTCAGCAGCCAGAAGCAGCATCTGCGCGCAGATTGCGTTCGCATTTTCGTCTTCCACTGCACTTCCCAGCCAGATAATGCGTTCCTTGAGCAGACGCTGGTAGACAGCATCTCCGAACGAGCTTTGAGGCTGCGCGCCGTCGGCGCCTCTCACGCGCTGTTCACTCACTTGACGTCCTTCCATCGGGCATTTTTCATCACTGATGTCCAACCTACCGGTTTCGCACTGTGCCGTCGGCCTGGATTGGCACTTTTCGCTGACGGCGCACGTTCACGCGCACTCATGCACGCTCTTGCTGCTCACTTCATGCAGGCGGGGCAGGAACGCTTCCTGGTTCCTGCCCCGCGTGTCAGTGGTGATCCGCTACTCGATCACTTCTCGTCAGCTTCTGCTGCCTCTGCGTCTTCAGTCTTGGCTGCATCGTCGGCCTCAGCTGCATCCTCAGCCGCTTCGTCTGCACCTTCAGCTGCATCATCGTTAGCTTCTTCATCACCAAAGAACTCAGTCAGGTCGATGGCCTGGCCGTTTGTGTCCTTCACGGTGACCAGACGCAGGGCCTCGATGATGGCCTTGGTGCGGGTCAGTCGTGCAACCACGGTCTGGACTTCCTCGGGCGAAGAGATCAGCTGGTTGATGTCGATGCCGTAGGTCTGCGACATCTGCATCAGGTAGTCGATCAGTTCGCGTTGGGAAACCTGGACTTCCAGTTTCTTGGCCAGTTCGTCGGAGAGGATGTCGCGACGGAACTCGAGTTCGAGCTCTTCGCGGGCTTCCTTCTTTTTCTTGGCGGTGGGCTTGTCACCCAGCTGCTGCTTAACGGCCTCGTCGATGACGGATTCAGGCAGGAGGATCTCAACCTTATCCAGCAGTGCTTCGACCAGACGGTCGCGTGCGTCCAGCGCCTGCTGAGAACGCTTGGTCTGCTCAGCCTGCTTCTTCATGTCCTCCATGAGTTCGTCAGCAGTGTCGAATTCGGATGCCATCTGGGCGAATTCGTCATCAACCTTCGGCATTTCACGCATCTTCACGGAGTGAACATGCAGAGCCACTTCAGCTTCTTCGCCGGCGTGGTCTCCGCCCTTGAGCTTGGACGTGAAGGTCACGTCGTCACCCGAGTGCGTGCCGCGCAGAGCCTTGTCCTGGCCATCCAGCATCGTGCCGGAACCGATTTCGTAGGAAACCTCGGACACCGAATCCACCTCTTCACCGTCGACCGTTGCGGTCAGGTCGATGGTGACGAAGTCGCCGGTCTTAGCCTGGCGCTTGACGGACTTCAGCGTGGCGAATCGGGCGCGCAGGCGGTCCAGCTCGGTCTGCACGTCTTCGTCGGTAACATCCGCCGGGTCAACCTCAACGGTCATGTCATCGGTAATTTCGGGCACTTCGAAGGCGGGAACGATGTCGACCTCGCCGGTGAAGACGAGCTTGCCGCTGATCGGGCCGCTGGTCGCCGGAATTTCGGTGACTTCGATGCTGGGTTGAGCCATGGGGCGCAGTTCGTTTTCCACGACCGCCTGCGAGTACAGGCGAGGCAGAATCTCGTTGACTGCCTGCTCGATGATGGCGGCACGACCAAATCGCTGATCGATAATGCGCGGCGGAACGTGTCCCTTACGGAAACCGGGGATATTCGCCTGCTTCGAAATTTCCTTGTATGCCTTGTCCATCTGAGGCTTGATTTCTTCATGGTCGGCCTCAACGGTCAAGCGCACCTTGGTGGGCTCGAGGGTCTCAACAGTGCTCTTCACGTGTGTGCACTCCAACGTCTTGTTTCGATTTCAGCCCGTATTTCGGGCACATGACAACCCCTCGATTCTACGACAAGTCCCAGGCGTTGTCTGCAAGGGATCCGTCATATGTGGGATGAATCTACCGAATGTGCGACACGCACCACTGAACGTCCCCATCGCAACGTAATCTGCGTCACAGTAAAGGTATGGCTCCAACGACCTTAACTTTCGTGGGCGCAGCTGGAACCGTGACCGGTTCCAAGCATCTTCTAACCGTTGACTCCCCACGAGGCGAGCGACGGATTCTCATCGATTCAGGCCTGTATCAGGGCGAGAAAAAACTCCGCCGCAAGAACTGGTCTGATTTTCCAGTCCCGGCCGATTCCATTTCGGACATTCTCCTCACTCACGCACACCTGGATCACGTGGGATATTTGCCACGCCTGGTCAAGCAGGGCTTCAGCGGCACCATCTGGGCCACACCGTCCACTATCGACCTGGCACATATCGTTCTGCGAGATTCTGCCTACCTGCAGGAACGCGACGCCGAGCATGCACGCACCTACGGGTATTCCAAGCACCGTCGGCCGTTACCGCTGTATACGGTCAACGACGTTGAGGACACGCTGCCACTGATGCGAGCTGTCGATTTCGACGCTGACATTGACGTGGGCGGGCAGGTCAGTGCGCACTGGACGCGCGCCGGCCACATCCTCGGCTCAGCTTCGATCCGCGTCCACACACCTGGCGGTGACGCGCTGTTTTCCGGTGACCTGGGCCGACCCACGCACCCCGTTCTGCGCTCGCGAGAAATTCCCGAGGGTGCCCCGACGGTTCTGCTCGAATCAACATATGGAGATCGTGAACACTTTGAAGCTGATCCAGGACACGAAAAGCACGAAGTGTTCCGTGACGCCATCTGCCGAACCATCGATCGCGGCGGCTCCGTTCTGGTTCCAGCGTTCGCCGTCGACCGCACTGAAGTAGTGCTGAAAGTACTATCCGACATGGTCACTGCCGGCCAGATCCCCTCGGTGCCAATCTACGTGGACTCCCCCATGGCGCTCGCCTCGCTTCGTCTTTACCAGGCTGCCAGTGCGCGCGGCGAACTCAATGATGAAGTGGGAGGCCTGAAGCTGAGCAACCTGAATCTCATTGAGGTGCGAGACCAGGAACAGTCGCAAAAACTCAACGATCCTAAGGAGCCTTCCATCATTGTGTCGGCCTCCGGCATGCTCACCGGCGGCCGCGTCCTGCACCATATCGAGCACATGCTCCCCCAGGCGATTCATACCGTCGTGTTGACCGGCTATCAGGCGGTAGGCACACGTGGGCGCGCGCTCCTGGACGGCGCACGCGAACTGAAAATGCATGGCGCGTGGGTGAGCGTGCAGGCCGAGGTGATTCGCGACGAGGAATTCTCCGTACACGCAGATTGCTCGGAGCTGGTGGACTGGGTACGCGATCTGGTGCCTCAGCCTCGTTCAGTGTGGTGCGTGCATGGCGAAGATAAGGCTGCACAGGCGTTAGTCGATTCGCTCGATCAGGAGCTGGGCGTACGCGCCCGGGTGGCCGTCCCGGAGAAGACCATCGAGTTGAAGAAGTGACAAAGCGTCCACTCCCCCGCTTCTCAGTCGACCAGAACCGACCGGAACAGAACACGCTTTTTTCCTACTTTTGTGTCCTTTTCGTAACTTTTCTCATCGCAATTGACTGACGTGCGTCGTGGCGTGCCATACAATAATGTCTGCGACTAAAGTCCTATATGCGCCAGAGTGCATACAGGTGGCGGACCGACGATGGTACGCCGCGTCGCGCATCTGTTCTGGGATTCTCCGTCGAGGGCGGCGCGTCCTCTGTGTCACGAAAGGTCACCATGAGTATTCCTACCCTTCACACATCGTCATCACATGCAGCAGCTGATGACTACGTAGCGCCATCACGTACCGTCCACCTTGTGCGCATGGCGGGCCTGCTGGGAGGCCCGCTCCTGGCTGTACTGGTGTACTTCATCATGCCCGACAATGCCGCCGACATCGCAGCACAAGGCCTGTCCGACGACAAGCTCAGCACCATGAATCTTGACGGCCTGCCCATCGTGGCCGCGGTCGCGATCCTCATGGGCATCTGGTGGATGACCGAAGCCATCCCGCTCGCCGCCACTGCCCTGATTCCAATGGTCGTCTTCCCTGCCCTACAGGTCGATTCTTTTTCCGGAACAGCCGGACCGTACGCCTCGGACACGATCTACCTGTTCATGGGTGGATTCATCCTGGCGCTCGCCATGCAGCGCTGGAACCTGCACCGACGTATCGCGCTGACCGTGGTCAACATGGTCGGGACGAAACCTCGCCAACTGGTCGCAGGATTCATGATCGCGACTGGCTTCCTGTCAATGTGGGTGTCCAACACCGCGACCGCCGTCATGATGCTGCCCATCGGAATGTCGGTGCTGCAGCTCGTCTCCCAGCTCGAAGGTTCCCGCCAGGCAGATTCTGAGGATCTACCCGCCGACGCTGAATCAGTGTCCGGCACAGCTCGCGACGCCACAAAAGGTGGCGTCGTGGCAGCAATCGTTCAAAAAGGTAAGGATGCCTCGGAAACGATCAGTAAGCAGACGCAGCTATATCACTCGAAGTTCGCCATTTCCCTCATGCTCGGCATCGCCTATTCCGCTTCGATCGGCTCACTGGGAACCATCATCGGCACTCCGCCCAACTCGCTCCTGGTGGCATACCTGAAGGAAAACCACGATATTTCGATCGGTTTCGGACAGTGGATGCTGGTAGGTGTCCCACTGGCGGTGACGTTCCTGGCGATCGGATGGTTCCTGCTGACATATGTTCTGTTCCCACCGGAAATCTCGGAAATCCCCGGAGGTAAGAAGCTCATTCGCAGTGAACTGAAGAAGCTCGGCCCGATGGGCAGCGGCGAGTTACTCGTCGGCATCCTCTTCGTGGCCGCCGCCATCTTGTGGGTGTTCCTGCCCTTTTTCCTGAAGTTTTTCGGCATTCAGATCAAGGGGATCGACACCATTATCGGCATGGGGATCTCCTTGCTGCTCTTCATCATTCCGGCAGACCCGAAGCGAGGGGTGCGTTTGATGAACTGGGAGTCAATGAAGGACCTACCCTGGGATATCATCCTGCTGTTCGGTGGCGGTCTGGCTCTGTCTGGCCAGTTCTCTCACACGGGCCTGTCAAACTGGGTAGGCCACTCAGTTGAGCAGTTGCGCACCCTGCCCATCATCGTGATTTTGTTCGCGATCACGGCGCTCGTCCTGGCTCTGACGGAGCTCACCTCCAACACCGCAACTGCTGCCGCGTTCCTGCCGATTATCGGCGGCGTCGCCATCGGCCTTGGGTACGGCGATATGAACATCCTGCTCTTCGTGATCCCGGCTGCGTTGGCTGCCACGTGTGCGTTCATGCTCCCGGTCGCCACGCCTCCAAACGCCATCGCGTACGGGTCGGGTTACGTGCGCATCGTCGACATGATCAAGGCAGGTTTCTGGTTTAACGTCGTCGGCATCTTCCTGGTGATGGGCACCGTACTGGCTCTGGCGGTCCCGATCTTTGGTCTAGCTTTAACGCCTTCCGTGTAGCACTCCGGTCGCCCTCGGCAATCACGATGAACGAGGGCGACCGCGGCGCCGTGTCGAAACTCCAGCTTGAATCATCGGGCGGATGACCGCGCGCCACTTTAATGACGGTGTGTCATAATCATGGCATGACACCGACCTCCCTGAAAAGTGCGTCCACTGCGCCATCTCAGTCATCAACACTGGCGCACCCCTGGATCGCACTCGTTTTCCTGTCTCTGGCACTGTCACTGATCGTTATGGACGGCACCATCATCAACGTGTCTTTGCCGACAATCATGCGTGACCTCGAGCTCACATTCACGCAGGCTCAATGGCTGACAACGAGCTACGCGCTGATTTTCTCGGCGCTGCTGATCACCGTGGGACGTCTGGCCGATAACTGGGGACGACGCAACATCCTTCTGGCAGGGATCGCCATCTTTGTTATCGCATCAATCATTGCCGGCACGGCGCGTACTTTCACTCCTCTGCTCATCGCACGTTTCCTGCAGGGCACCGGAGCGGCGGCCGTTTCTCCAACAACACTCTCAACTGTCAACGCGACGTTTACAGGCAAGAGGCGCATGATTGCGTTCGCCGTGTGGGGGTCAGTTATTTCAGGGATGGCCGCTGTTGGTCCTCTGCTGGGTGGCTGGATCACGACGAGCACCACCTGGCCGTGGATTTTCCTGATCAATGTTCCGATCGGCATCATCGTTGCGCTCGGCTGCATTTTCTTCGTGCCCAACACTTATGGAGAACGCTCCGAACACGGTTTCGACGCGGGCGGGTTTATCACCTCGTCAATCGGTTTCGCCGCTCTGGTCTACGCACTGATTCAGGGGCGTGACCTGGGCTGGTGGAAGCCGATCAATGAGGACTGGACGTCATGGCCACTCTCGCCTGTGCCGCTGGCGGCTGCTCTGGCCGCCGTCCTGCTCGGCTTTTTCATCTGGTGGGAACGGCGACAGCTGCGAGTGGACGGGCCGCACCTGCTGAATCTGAATCTTTTCAAGCTCCGAAGCTTTTCTGCAGGGAACGTGGCCGCTGCGGCAATCTCAGTGGGAGAATTCGGTCTGCTCTTCGCGTTGCCTTTGTACCTTCAGAACGTCCGCATGCTCACACCGCTCCAATCAGGCGGTGTCCTGGCTGCAATGGCTGCAGGCGCCTTTATCGCAGGTGGCTCAGCATCCCCACTGGGGCGTCTCTTTTCTGCAACGTGGGTGGCGCGCGCCGGACTGGCCATAGAATCCATTGCCGTATTCAGCCTGGCGATCAGCCTGACAGCCCACACGCCCATCGCAGTTATCGTCACAGCACTGGTTGCCTACGGTTTTGGTCTGGGGTTGGCGTCAGCGCAACTCACATCCGTCATTCTGGTTGATGTGCCACCCAGCACGTCGGGGCAGGCATCCGCCACCCAGTCCACGACACGTCAGGTCGGTACAGCGTTGGGAATTGCTCTGGTTGCAACGTTCCTGGCTGCGTCGGTGAATTCACAGGTACAGGGAAGCCTCGACGATGTGCCGCTGCCCGAGCAGGCACGTCACGGCATCGAAGCGTCTGTCGCACCTTCAGCTGGCGCTTCCATTCGGGCGCTGACTGACTCGGACGGTTCAGAAGGCGTTCCAGCGGAACTGACCGATCAGGTGATCGACAAACTGTCGGAGGCTTTCAGCGTCGGAACGTCGCGCGCAATGGGAGTGGCCGGCGCAGCCCTCGGACTGGGATGTGCACTGACGTTCTTCCTGCCTGGCGCCCGCAAGCCCTCAGGCGAATAGGGCACGTGGCACGGGGGGTTACCTCGCGTCACACGGCGGCGCTTCTGCGGATACTTGTTCGACACGCCCGCTTAAATCGCTACACTATATCAAATGCATCCCATCTGACAGCGACGATCGCTGTGGCGTAGAACAAGAAATGAACGGAGTATGTATGACCGATCCCCATTCACGGCCACAGAGCCCGATCCGTCGGATCGCACTGATTACAAACCCTGTTGCAGGTTTGGGATCGTCGATGGATGCGGCACGGCGCGCCACTGAGTTTCTGGCCAATCGCGGCATCGATGTGGTCTCCATTGCCAGCTACCTGCCACTGACGACGAGCCTGCGCACTCGCGAATTTGTCGCTGACCCAACCATTGACGCGATTGTGGTGTGCGGCGGAGACGGGCTGATCAACCTTGCATTGCAGGAGGTGGTCGGCACAGGCAAACTCTTCGGTGTCATACCGGCTGGCACCGGTAACGACCTGGCACGCGAATATTCCATTCCTTTCGATCCCAGAGCAGCCGCATCACTCATTGTGGACGGCCACCACGACAGCGTTGATGTGGGCCTCATGAGCCACGCGAACGGGGAAGAACGCTACTTCGCAACAATTATGTGCGCGGGCGTGGATTCAATGATTAACGATCGTGCCAACCAGATCAGATGGCCGAAGGGTAATTCACGCTACCTGCTGGCACTGGGCATCGAGTTCGCACGCCTACGCCCCCTGCGCACAACGATCCGCATCGACGGCAAAGGCACACATCACGTCCCGACAATTCTCAACGCCATTGCCATTACCAAGACGTATGGCGGCGGCATCATGATGTGTCCGCATGCTAACCCCCGCGACGGCCTGCTGTCGATCAGCCTGGTGGAAACGCTCAATCGCCTCGAAGCGATCAGCAAAGTTCCGAAGGTCTTCCTGCACCGCCTGGAGGAGGTACCGGAGGTCCACATGTACCGTGCCCACAGTGTTGACATCGAAGTCAGCGGCCTCGATGCATTTGCTGACGGCGAGCGTCTCATGCCCATGCCTTTGCACATCGAATGCGTGCCGCGCGCCCTCAACTTGATCATGGCGAGGTAGAGCGGCGCACGCAAGTCGCCCTCGCTCATTGTGACGAACGAGGGCGACTGTGGCAGATCAGTGAGTTTGCGTCGAATCGGTGGGGCTGGCTCACTATGCTGCTGCAGACCAACGGCCAGCCACCGAGAGGCACCCTAGCTTTCAGCCCACGGATCGACGACTATACGGATCGGGCTACCTGTCTTATTGCGCATGATGTCCAGGCCTTCTTCCAGATTCTCCAGCGAGATGATCTGAGAGACCGATTCGGACAGATCCAGTCGCCCAGCCTTGACGAGTTCAGCAAGCAGGAAGATGTCCACTACTTCGTAGCCCAGGTGTCCTATGGCCTGACGGCGCTTGACGCCAAAATCGTACAGGCTCCCGCCGTGGAATTCCTGGCGTGACAGCCCGACCAGCACGGCGCGCCCCCTGTAGTCCAGTGACTGCACTGCCTGCTCGAAGGTCACCTGAAGACCGGCAGCGTCGAACGCAACGTCAATCATGCGCCCGCCCGTCGCTTTCTTGATCTTGTCCATCAGTTCGGGGTCGTCGGATCGGAACGTGAAGTCAGCGCCCAGACGTTTGGCTCGATCAAACACACCCTCGTTGATGTCGATACCAATGACAGGGTACGCACCCGCCAGCCGGGACAGCTGGACGATGTGGGTTCCGACTCCACCCAATCCCCACACGGCAACGGCGTTGCCCATCGAGACCTTGCCGGTGTGCTTGACTGCTCCGAACGGGGTTGCCACGGCATCAGCGAGGATCGCGGCCTGTTCCATCGGCACACCATCGGGCACGCGGGTGAGTCCTTCAGCGTTGGCCACTGTGTACTGCGCCCATGCACCGTCATAGTCAAATGCCATAATGCGCAGGTTTTGGCATGAGCCTCGGTTACCTCGGCGGCATTCGCGACACTTCAGGCAGGGCATACCCGACTGCGGGATGACCTTGTCGCCGATCTCCCAGCCCTGCACATTCGATCCCATCTCTGCGATGGTGCCCGAGCACTCGTGGCCCTGCGTGATTTCCGGCATTTTCATGGGAAAATCACTGTCGATCAGCGCCATATCCGAATGGCAGATTCCACAGTAGGCAACTTTGATGAGGACCTGGTTCGGACCGGGTTTGGGAATCGGAATATCCTCGATCGTTACGGTGCGATCTGAATGCAGACGCTGGGCGCGCATCGTGCCTTCCATTGCTCTCTCCTTTTTGCGCGCAGCGCCGTGCCCTCGTGCGCATAAAAAGACAGGCGTCTGTGCCTGCAGATGCGTTGACAAGGTTGTCGCCAAAGCTCACACGACGTCACGCGGACATTATGTAGGAGGATTTCTCCTATGAGCACAGACTAACCCATGACCTGCGGTTATTGGGTCTTTTGGCCTATATCGCAGATGCGAGTTTCGACGAAGCGATGCGTGAGCCTGCCTCGACAATAACGAAGAAGCCTCCTGCAACCAACGCGATCGTGCCGCCTGCTGACAGGCCACACACGACCGCAAGCCCCAGTCCAACTACGGCAATAATGGTAGACGCGAGCGTGGACAGTGCGACGAAACGCGGCGTCGATGCGACGCGCCCCTTCAAGACGGTGGGTGCGGCGGCGATTAAGGAGATTGACACGACGGTGCCGACCGCCGGAATAATGACCGTCACCGTCGCGATAATCAGACCCAGGGTAATCAGGCGCATCAGGTCAGGCCGCCCTCCGCTGGCTCGGTAGTTCACCGCGTCGAAGCTGACTGCTACCAGCCGCCCGCCCATCAACGCCCACACTCCCCCAGCGACAATAAGGACGAGGGCGGCCGCGATAACGTCGATGCGCGTACATGCCAGCAGGGATCCTGTCAGGAAGCCATCGATTCGCAGCGGCAGGGGCGCGAACCACTTATTGAGGAAGTAGCCAGAGGCAAACCCCACGGTGAGCGTGATTCCGGCGGCCGCCTGCGAGGAAATTCCTTTCAGGGCCGATACGCCATGCATCAACAGCGCGAGGACGAGTGAGGCCAGGCCAGCACCGATGAACAGTCCCAGAGACAAAGCCTCATGGCTGCTCGAGACCAGCGCCGCGCCGACCACGCCGATGACGGCGCCCGGGAACGCGGCATGGGTGATTGATTCAGTGAAGAAGATGCGCTGGCTGAGTACGGCGAGGGATCCGACCAGGCCGCACAGAGCTCCCACAACGATTGCTTCAACCAGCGGCAGGGCGATGATGGTCCACATCGAGATCATGGGCGCACTCCCTGAATCGGGTGGGCGACAGGCTGCGTCGCGTGCCCGGTGTCCAGTGCGCGCATGCACATGCGGTACAACGTGCGCACAGCCAGTACCAGCCCGAACATGGCACACACACTGAGCGAGACAGCAGCCTGCGGTGAGATTGGGCGCGAAACCGGCAAGTTCATAACATGCATCCCCAGGACCGCCCCGCCGACGCCGACCGCAATCCCCACGGGAATCATCCACCCGACGGTGCGGGCGACCAGTCGAGCGCTTGCCCCAGGGATCACCAGATATCCGATCACCAGCAGGACGCCGATGGCGGAAGCGGCTGATACAACAACGGCGGCGATCGCGGTGTTGAGAACAATGTCGACAAGGAGGGTGTTGACTCCCAGAACCGGAGCGGTATCGCGGTCGAAGGCGGTGATTACCTGGCCGCGCCACGTCAGGGCGACGATCACGATGGCGAGCAGGCAGAAGAGGACGGACTGCGCCAGGCGCGCATCGGTCACGTCCAGCAGTCGGCCGAACATGAGCGCTTCCAGCTGGCCGGACATGTCGCCTTTTTTCAGCGAGATCACCACGCCCAGTGCGAAGAAGGTCGTCAGAATCGTTGCGGTGGATCCCTCGGAAATGTGGCTGCGCTGCCCGGCCCACACCAGTGCTGCGATGACTGCGCATGCACATAGCGCAGCTCCGGGCACGATCATGTCGATGCCGCCATAAAGGGCACCTACTACGATGCCAGGGAAGACGCCGTGAACCAGTGCTTCTGCGTTGAACTCCGCACACCGCACGTTGACCAGCACGCCGACCACTCCGCTGGCGCAGGCCAGGATAATCAGCAAGACAAATGGCCTGAACGTGTACGGAGCTGACGCAATAAATCCCCATCCAGGTAGTGGCTGCAGAAACTGCCGTAGACCTTCAAGCCATTCAGCCCACATGCTCGGACTCCTGTGTCGCTATGTGCGCGATGCGAGCACGCCGATCAGCGCGGTGTTCCTCTTTACCTGCGCTGGTCGCTGCGAGTTCGACGGGCACCGACCCGCCGTATGCCGTTGCCACCAGCTCCGGTGTCAGTACCTGTGCGATTGGCCCGAATGCCACTTGCCTGCCTGCCAGCAGCAGTGCCCGTTCACAGGTAGCGTCAGCCAAGATGAGGTCATGCGTGGAGATCACGACGGCTACGCCCTGGTTCTTGGCGTTGGTGATGATGGAGAGCAGGGCACGGCGGTTCGGCTCATCCAACCCGTTGAACGGCTCGTCGAGCAGGATCATCGCCGGCTCAGCGACCAGGGCTCGCGCCAACAGGATGCGCTGACGCTGCCCGCCAGACAGGTCACCGAACCGGACGTCTCCACGATCACTCATCCCGACATTGGCGAGGGCGTCCTCGATGCGCTGTTTGCCGGTCGATCCGAGCCGCCCAAACAGTTTCCGCTGACCTCGGTATCCCATCGCAACTACCTGGCGAGCAGTGATGGGGAATGTGGGGTCCAAGTTGAGCTGTTGCGGGACGTATCCCACTGTTGAGCCTGGCGGCACTCGAAGGTGACCGGCGCTGACGCGGACGGATCCGATGATGCCGCGCAGCAGCGTGGTCTTTCCTGACCCGTTCGGCCCGATCAGTGCCAGCGCTTCACCTGCCTGGATGCTGCCATCCACTCCGGTGAGCACTGTCTTATTGCCGTATGCCAGTGAGCAGTTGTCGAATTCGAGTGCCGCGCCCATAGCCTTTCCTTGCTCCGTTGCCTATTTTTCTGCGAGCGTGTCAGGCAGCTGTGGTACGTTCCCGTTCCACGCCTGGACCAGCGTCGTCACGTTGTGAGTGATGGAGCCGACGTAGGTTTGTCCTGCCGACCCGTCGGGTCCGAGGGAGTCGCCGTATAGTGCGTCGTCTCCGACGATTGCTTTGACACCGGCGGCCTGAGCAACTGCCTCGATTGACTTCGAGTTGTTGGAGTTTTCTGCAAAAAGCGCAACCGCTCCTGAGTCCTTGACCTGTTGGGCGGCTTTCTTGATGTGGTCAGCGGTGGCGTCCTGTTGGCTGTTGAAATCCGACAGGGCTGCGCCGATGAACTTCACGCCGTAGTCTTTGGAGAAGTATCCGAATGCGTCGTGAGAGGTGAAGAGGACGCGGTGCTGAGGCGGAACCGAATCGATCGCTTCACGCACCCATCCGTCCAGGTCGGTCAGGGTCTGCGTGTACTGCGCAACGTGCCGGTCGAAGAGGTCCTTGTTGTCAGGCGAGGCTTTGCCGAGGATTTCACCGATATTGCGCACCTGGATGGCGGCGTTCTTCGGGCTGGTCCACACATGCGGGTCGTACTGAAACTCCGGTGTTGCGGCACCATCTTCAGGCGGGAACGGCCACTTTTGCACATCGACCTTCTGCGAGCCGCGATCAATGGTGTAGGGCAGGTCGCTTTCACGCTTAGTCACCGAGGCAGGGTCGTCGACTTCCGCTGCCGTCAGAACTCCCGATGTCACTCCCATGATCCCGTGGAAGCCAGATGCCTGGATTGCTGAGTCAAGGAAGTGTTCCAGGTCGACGCCAGAAACGAACATGATGTCGGCGTGAGCAAGGGCGTCTGCCTGTGCCGGGGTCATCTCGTGTTCATGTGCCGAGGCATTCGGGGCGAGTAGGCACGTCAGGTTAATCGTGGTGGCGGCTGACTGGGCTGGCGCTCCTAAGGCATGAGTGGCGCCCTGTGCGTCAGTTTTGTTGAGCGCCAGCGTCGAGTGCTCATCGGCGTTGCCGGCGATCTGCGTGACGTAATCGCACACTTGGGTGGTTGTAGCCACCACATTCACTGTGTTGGAGGAGCGTTGTGCGCCGGATTGACCATTCGCGGCGGTCGCTCCTGACATGTTCGCCTGGGTATTGCCACAGCCTGCAAGACTAGCCGCCGCCACGGCGACCATCGCTGCTCGAAGGCACGCAGTTCTCTTCTTCACTCTTTCTCCCCTTATGTGTGATGCCGCTGGTCGTATTCCCTTCCAGCCCTTAACGATAACGGCTCTCACTATACGCCCAAGTTAGGTTTTCGGTCAACCGAATAATATGTTTGGTTCAATACAATATTTGATGGGTGTGGGAGTGTCAACGTGCAGATCAGGAGGCAACACAAGAGCACGGCAGCGTGCTGGGTACAGGGGTCTCACTGCAGTGTGTACAGAGGCACAAAGTGCTGAAGTCAGAGGCCTCGCCGCGATGGATACAAGGGGGTAACCGATGGATTCACAGGAAGAGGCAGTGGCCAGCCACCCTCGAAAATTCGAGAGGAGCGGAACGCAACGGGGACAGCTGAAGAACCCAAGAAGAACGGCACATTCGGAATGAATGACAATAAATCGAAAATGGTCGGGGTGACAGGATTTGAACCTGCGACCCTCTGCTCCCAAAGCAGATGCGCTACCAAGCTGCGCTACACCCCGGTCGGTTTCTCACCGCTTGGAAATGATAATGCATCCGCTGAACGAAAACCAATTCTCGCACTCAATCCGGATTGTGGGATAGATCGTGGTTTTTCGATTTCACTTTTCAGCCCCGGCACGTTACGATCGATTCGTTCACGTGAACAGTCACGCCCATCGGCGCTGGCATCGCGGGCGTAGCTCAATGGTAGAGCCCCAGCCTTCCAAGCTGGTCATGCGGGTTCGATTCCCGTCGCCCGCTCCACTTAGACATCGGATTTGATAAGCACCCCTTTGCGTTAGCGAGTATCGCTTAGGGGGGTGCGAAAAATCGCTTGCGTTAGCGGGTTTGGGTTTTGCGTTACCTAGTATCGTGTTTTCCCTGTTCGAATAGGGTTTTGGGGGTTAACTAGCTAACGGATGGCAGGTGGCGTTCGCTGTAGTGCTTGCGATGGTGGTTCTATTTCTATTTTTAATTGGATCTATTTGCGTCGCCCGTGCTTGGCTCTTAGTCTAGTTCTGCTCTGTTGTATATGTAAGTGGCGATGAAAAGTAGCGCAATGATTAGCAGTAGGCTGCTGGTGATTGGCCAGATCCACGGTGCCTCGAGTGTGTCCTGAGCGAGGTTGTTTATTATGGGGGCGAGGCCAAGGGGAGTTTTGTCGCCCTCCTGGACAAATATCGCTGACATCGTTATTAGTAGGTAGGCTCCGAATCCGGCCGCAAGGGGTATGCCGATGCCTGGTTTAACAGTGGCTGCGGCAGTCTGTATTACGTGAATGAGAATGATTTGTAGCGCCCATACCAAACTAGCCAATATGATCGGGGCGGGATTGGCGCCTGGGAATAACAGTGACGTTCCTGCCCAGGCTAGGGTAGCGCTGAAGACGGCAAGGAATAGGGTAGATAGCCAGCTGCTGATAGCAAAGCTGATGAGGTAGTGTGAGCGCTGCACGCTACCAGGGAAAATAAAAGGAATGTCACCATTGCCGGTAAGCACACTGCAACGAAAAGAGTTCATTGCAACGAGGATTACGGTAAGAATTTGGGTAAGGTTCTTTATCCATCCCGCGTAGGCTTGCAGCCAGGAAGGTTCAGGTAGCGACTCTATTAGCGTGGTTACTTCTGATCCGGCCAGAAATCTGATGATTCGCGGCGTGTATTGGGTAAACAATCCTTGGGTGAGAGCAAGGATAACGAATACCCCACCTATCATCCATGTCCCATAAGAGCGTAGGATCCAGACAGCTTGATAGCGCCAGATCAATCTGAAACTCGAGGTATTCACGATTTTTTACCGCCATCCTTAGTCAGTTTGGTGAAAAGTTCATCTAAGCCGCTAAAGGTGGGGTGAATCTTTGCGGCAGAGTCGAGGCTGTAGATAGCCTCCGCCACGGCGGTGGCAACGTCTGAACGCACCGTGACATCAAGCGTAACGTGTTTAGTTTGCTGATTGACCAGCTCGCCTAACTGTCCTTGAGCTAGCAGGCTACCGCGATGCAAGATCCCCACGTGGGTAGAGACTTTAGCGACATCGCTGAGGATGTGGGAGGAAAATACTATCGTTACCTGCCCGGTTAACTCGCGTAGCAGCCCCAGAACATCTGCTCGCCCGATCGGGTCAAGAGCGCTGGTTGGTTCGTCTATCAGTAGTAGTTTCGGGGCAGTAACGAGTGCTGCTGCTATTCCCATCCGTTGCTTCATGCCTCTAGAAAAGGAGCCAATTCTTCCGGGGGCTTTGTCGAGGTTAACCAGATTGAGTAGTTCGTCGCTTCTTTCGGCTGCAAGGTCTGGGGAGATTCCACCAAGGCAGGCGAGAGTGATGAGCGCATCCTTGGCTCTAAGCCAGGGGCTAATCTGGGGGACATCAGTCAGGTAAGACACGCCAGGGATCGGTTTGACCGGAAGTTTGCCTCGACTAACTCCCAGCACGGTGGCGCTACCACTACTGGCTCCGGCCAGTCCTGCAAGGATCCTCATGGTGGTGGTTTTACCAGCCCCGTTCGCTCCCACAAACCCATAACAGGAGCCGGTAGGAACTCGAAGATTTATGTTGTTTAGTACTTGGTGCTTACCGAAGATTTTGGACAAATCTTTAGTACAGACTGCTAAATCCATGTTCATTCCTTCGGATACAGCTTGCTCACCACTGAACTCGCATCAACCTGGTGATGCTTGGCTGTAGCTTTCTGTTCATATTCACGCTGCACCTTAAGCTGTCTTTGTTCGTGAAAGTACATAACCAAAAAGACGATTGGCCCAATCACTTGGCCAAAGATGATAACCAGGAGCCACACTAGGCGATTTAAACCGGCAATGTGAGTTCGCTTATCACGCAGCAAGCAAATCAAAGACCAGACCACCGCTACCAGTTGCAATCCTATAAGGATGCAAACTCCTATCAATGCTGGGGTCGGCAAATCCAACAGTTTATCTATAGGGTTCATTACTTGTCTCCTGAATTATGTAGCCGGGTTTTTACCCTAGCTAACGCGGTTTTTATATAAGCGAGTTGGCAAGCGCCAGCAACGAGGGGCCATAAAGCAACAATGGGCACCATCGACCGGCGGCTCATTTCCTGCTTGTCACCAGCCCGGCGCATTGCTGCAAGCCAGGCTATGGACAAGGCTTCAACACCCAACAAATCAGCCTGATTGGCCAAACGTACGGCATCTTCGGATTCTGGGTCATCGCGCCGAAAGACCTGTGGCGCTAGTGCTGCAACAGTCGTTAAAACCACTGGAGCTAGCGCAGCCTGCTTGCCGCTAATAAATCTTTCAGACCCTCCGAGTGTTGACCGCTGGAGGAGAACCTGATCTTTGCGACTGAGCAGTACCGCCAAGAACCCAACCCCAATCCCACCGGCAATAGTGGTGAGCTTAATGCCGCGCTTTAGACGTGTGGGGACGTAGCTGGCCAAGTCCGGTAGAGAATCATCGGGTCGAATTAGCCCTAAACGCACACCAACAGCACCCAGATTAACGTCCCAACCCAGTCCGTATTTTCGAGGAATGAACAAGCGCGGATTCTCTGGTTCAAAACCATCCAGCGCAGCATCAGAGCGCCCCAACCACAGCCCGGAGACAGGTATCCCCAAAACTCGCGCCTGCCCTTCTATGTCCTTACCGAACCACTTCATCACCGTATTCCTTTCCGCGTTGTACGCTTCACAGCACAATCAAGCGCCTCCCACTCAGAGCGCATCTGCAATAAGCGATTCTTCCCAGATTTTGCGAGCTTATAAATCTTCCTCGGCGGCCCTACCGGAGACTCCTCCCAAGCCGTAACTACCAACCCTGATTTACGGAGGCGTGCAAGCAGCGGATATAACGTGCCCGTAGAAATCTCCAACCCCGCTTCTTCACGAAAACGCTCTACAAGCTGCCCCCCGTAAGAAGGACGAGACGAAAGTAATCCAAGGACAATCAGTTCAACAGCGCCCTTGCGTAACTGTGACTCAGACACAACCCCTCCTTGCTTAACCATGTTCCTTGTATAACATACTACCGCGTGTCTAAAAGGCTAGCAACTACTTTTCGCTAGGACTTCAGGTCTGATAAGTGCTCTTTTGCGTTACCGAGTATCGTGTTTTCCCTGTTGAGCGTTATGGCGTTTGAAATGTTTCTCTGAATGTGGAGTGTTCTACCTAATTCATCCTAGTGTTCATGTACACTATAAACACTAGGAGGTGTTCGTGGATATCATCGTTAGTAATGCAAGTTCTGATCCGGTTTACGCTCAGATTAAGAATCAGCTCAAGGCGGCAATAATCAACGATCAGGTAGCGCCCGGCGACAAGCTGCCGTCGATCCGGCGTTTGGCATCACAGCTTCGCGTGTCGGTGATTACTACCAAGCGCGCCTATGACGAGCTAGAGCTAGAGGGTTTCATTGATTCCGTACAGGGGCGAGGTAGCTTTGTCGCTTCTAAAAACACTGAATTACTCAAGGAAGAGCAGCGTAAAAAAGTCGAAGACTACTTGAAATCCGCCCTCACCTCGGCTCGGATTGCTGGCTTGTCTGTTTCTGATCTGAAAGAGCTGATTGATTTATTAGGAGAATCCGATGAATGTGATTGAAATCAACGGACTAGTTAAAAAGTATCCGGGATTTACGCTCGGTCCGCTTAACCTTGAAGTTCCCCAGGGGGCAATTGTGGGTTTCGTGGGCGAGAACGGTGCTGGTAAATCTACGACGCTGCGTTTGATTTTAGGTCTTGCTCACCCTGATGCCGGCACAATAGATCTGCTAGGGCAGCCTACAGGTATGGGTAACCCACAAGCGCATGAGCGGGTGGGGGTAGTTTTTGACGATATTAGCCTGCCAGATAGTTTTACTGTTAAGAATGCTGGCGAGCTTGGCAAGCGCCTGTACAAGAGTTGGGAATCAGAAACATACGCTAGTTATCAGCAACGTTTTGATCTCGCTTCGTCTAAGCGAGTTGGTGACCTTTCTCGTGGTATGCGGATGAAGCTGGGGTTAGCGATGGCGCTTTCCCATGCAGCGGATTTGCTGATTTTTGATGAGGCTACCAGTGGTCTAGATCCGGTGATTCGTGATGAAGTGCTTGATATTATGCTCGAATTTATCGAAGATCCAACCCATTCGATCCTGTTTTCGTCCCACATTGTTTCTGATATTGAAAAAGCCGCTGACTACGTGGCTTTTATCCGTGAGGGCAAATTGAAGTTCATGGAACAAAAAGACGAACTTTTAGATTCTTGGCGAATCGCGGCGTTGACCAATGAACAAGCAAACCAGCTTGACTCCGCGCAAGTATTAGGGCGTCGCCGTCATGATTTTGGTCAAGAAGTCATCGTGCGCACCGGGGCCGTTCCTGCTGGTGTACAAGCTACTAGACCGACGATTGAGGACATCATGGTTTACACGATTAAAGGAGAAGATCAGTGAGGGCCGCTTTTTATAAAGATCTTATTGCCAATCGTACGTACATAGCTGTTTTAGGTTTGGTGCTAGTCGTAACCTGCGCTCTAGGAATATATGCGAACCAGTTGATTATCTTTCCGTTCATCTTTGGCATGATTGGAATGCTTTATTTTACGGCCACCTTTGCTCGTGATGCTGAATCCAAGGTGCACCGAACGATTCTTGCCGGACCTATCAGTAGAAACGAACTCGTTAATTTAAATTTTCTGATTACACTCGCTCTTGGGGTAGTGGCTTTCGCGGTTACAGGTGTTCTTGCCTATTTAATGGTTGAGATGCCTTGGAAAAATACTGTTTTGGTGGCCAGCTTTGCCTTTGCGGTCACTTTGTTGTTGACCATTATTCAGCTACCACTGTTTTACAAATTTGGTCCGGAAAAAGCCAAGCTTTTTCTGGTCGCGGTATTCATCGTGGTATTCGCCGGATCATCCTTTGTTGGTTCCAACAAACAAGCAATCTTCGAATGGGTAGCAAAAGCCTTAACCCTACCCCCACTCACAAACGCAGGAATACTACTGACCGCGACGATCGTACTTACCGCAGTATCCCTATGGATAAGTCGAAAGATCATGGCAGGTAAAGAATTCTAAGTTAGTAGAGTCCGATTTTGCATCCAATGTTGACACCCTGCCTTCTTTTCAAAGCCCCACCGTGATTTCTTTCCCGGTTCTAAAGATGAACCGGATCTGGTTTGCGCCAATACAGCGTGGTTGATTAGGGCGTTCCATTGACAGGACTGGAAATGTTCGATGGGTTTGCCGGCTAGCTGGGAGTAGGCGGTTTTTGTGATGTGTCGGGGCATCGTTGACAGTTTGTTGACGGTGTCCCGGTCTTTTTGTGTGTGGGTGTGTCACGTCATTGTTGACAGGTGTGACGGTGCTGGTGTGTTTTTTTGGGCTGGTAGTTGTGTGTGGGGTCGATGGTGTGTTCGGCGATGATTTCTCCGGTGGTGCGGTCGATGGTGATGGTGTCGTTGCCTGCTATGAGGATGAGGACTGGGTGGTGTGCGTAGGGTCTGCCGATGCCGAGGCGGAGGAGTTTTCCTGAGTGGCGCATGGTGACTTTGCCTGCGATGGCGACACTGTCGTGTCATATTCGCCAGATCCTCTCGAATAGCTCGGTGGTGGGGTGTGCGGGTGGTGTGGTTGTGTACACGGTGTGTGGGGTGCGCCTGTTGAAGACTCTGTGGGGGCGTTCGTGGTTATAGATGCGGGTGAATGTGTCGAGTTGGTTGTGCAGGCTGGTGATGGTTGGGGCTGATGGTTGGGCGGCGAGCCATTTTTCGAGCGTGTAGTGGTAACGTTCGATTTTTCCTTATGTGGTGGGATGGCCGAGGAGCCCGTTTTTCTGAATGATGCACAGGTCGTGAAGGAGTTGTTCAAACGCGTTGGGCTGGCGGTTTTGGGCGCGTGCTCCGCGCGCGTGGCGCGTGCTGTAGACCATGGCGTTGTCGGTCAGTGTGGAGCGCGGGTACCCGTAGGTGCGCGTCGTGGTGGTAAAGGTTTCCACCACGACGGGGCCAGTGATGCGCGGGTGTGCGCTTGCGTGCAGGAGGAACGTGAGTGGTCATCAAGCCAGGAGATGATCTCAACTTACTCGGTTTGAATGTGCCAGTGCGTGAAGTCGGATTACCACATTTCATTAGGTGCTGCGGCTTCGAATCGTTTCCATGCTGATCGTGGTTTCTTGTGGGGCTAAGGCACAACGCAGTTGTGCTTTTTGAGATTCTCCAGATCGTGCTCACGCTGGGGCGTTCGTGTTCGTCAAGACGCGCCCATATGCTTTCAGCCCCACCATCAAGACCTTGCTCGATCAGCGTGGCGCGTAAACCCAGCACGTGATCCACCACGTGGAGTGGGCATTGGTGGGGGCGACGGTGGGGTCTACGTGAGCGGGGCTGCAGGCCTGTCAGGCCGTCTTGTTGGTAGCGCCGGATCAGGGTATAGACCCATTGACGTGAAACCCCGAAACACTTCACGGCCTCGCTGATACTCATACCTGCTTCAACATCGCTCAACACGATTACTTCGTTCTTATTTGTTTCAATCATGTGTCAACGATGACGCGACACACCTGTCAACTATGTATTGAAACCAGACAAACAACGAAAAACAGGGTTACCCCCTCGTTCGGTGCGTGAAGGCGTCACTGACGCTGCGGCAAAAACGGAAAGCACGCGGTCTTCTGAAGCGGGCAATTCGCATGCTTCGAGTGGCACTTCACGATATCCTCAAGGCATGTTATTTGCCTTTTCAATTTCCCCGTCCACGACGGACAGCCCTGACGGTTCGATGGCGCATATCGTAGCGCGCGCCGTCAAAGTCATTCGTGACAGCGGCCTACCCCACGAAACCAATTCGATGTTCACCACCATCGAAGGCACATGGGATGAATGCATGCCAGTGATTCGCCGCGCCTGCGAAGCAGTGGGCGAAGTCAGCCCTCGGGTCTCACTGGTGCTGAAAGCAGACCTGCGCCCCGGTCACTCAGATGAGATGAGCGGGAAAGTGCAGCGACTCAACTCCCAGCTCGACAAGATCGACGGACAGTAGCTCCCCAAGGGAGCACCAAAGTGCGCAGTCACGGACGCGCGCGAGCATGAAGCTATGGCCGATACCGTGGGAACATGAGCATCCCTACCGACACGCCCCAGTCCCGGCCATTCACGATCCGCAAGGCCACACGCGCTGACGTTTCCGCACTGCAGGAACTGTCCATCACGACATTTACACAGACCTTCGGTTATCTGTACGCGCCCGATGACCTCCAGGACTTCCTCGAATCGACCTATTCGCCCAACGCGCTCACAACGCTGCTCACTGGCCCCCAATGCGCCGTCTGGCTGGCGTTCGATGCTGGCGATGGTGGAGACACTAATCCCGACGCGCAGGAGACCTCTCAACCGGTCGCGTATGTGCTTGCCGGATCATGCTCATTTCCCCACCCTGATGTGCGCTCCGGCGACGGGGAGATTAAGCGGCTCTATGTCAGGCAAGGCCTGCAGAATTCAGGCCTGGGCACACAGCTCATGTCCATCGCCGTCGACTGGCTTCTTGAGCGTCAGCCGGACGCCTTATGGCTGGGCGTCTGGTCACGCAACGACCGCGCGCAGCGATTCTATGAGCGTTTCGGCTTCACGCACGCGGGGGAATACCGATTCAAAGTCGGCTGCCACCGCGATCATGAATTCATCGTTAAACGGGCGCTGCATGCCTCACTTCGTCAATGAGGCATGAAATGGGCCCACCGCCTTCAACAGCGGTGGGCCCGAGCTCATACTTTCCGCAGACTACATGCGCTGGATCATCTCCAGCTCACCTGCATCAGCCCTCAACTGTCACAGCGCCACTTTCAGCGTCGATGTCAAATTCGGCCAAGTCTCCGCCGGCTTCGTTTTCGAGTTCAACTTCGAAGTAGAACTTGTTGTCGTCATTGTCGTCGAAGTCAGCGGATTCGAGGTAACCATCGGGACGCTCGGCCAGAGCAGCCTTGACCGCATCTGCCAGCGAGATGATTCCAGCATCCGTGACATGCTTGTCATCTTCATCAAAGTCGTCGTCGATCTCGTTTCGCACGACATTGCCGCTTTGATCAATGACGTAGATACGGCCTTCATTACCCTCAACAACCTTCACTTTCCACTCGGAGCGCTGGTGGTTGGTTTCCAGAGAATAGGCGCGGCCACCGTTCACACCCTCAGCAGCCGCCACAGCCGCCAGAGCCTGCTCGTTGGATGAAACACCTGATGCCGCAGAGGCCTGATCGTCATCTCCAGATTCGGCGGTGTCATCAGCATCATCATCACGGTCATCGTCCGAGGAAGACTGAGTTGCCTCGCTCGTCGCAGTAGTTGACGTGGGTTCAGATTCAACTGGTGCGGGGTCATTTTGGGAGCTGCAGGCTCCGAGAGTGAATGCCAACGCGATCGCAGGGACAAATGCCAGTTTTCGTGTGGTTTTCATGCCTTTATCCTGTCAAGTACTCTCCCACTTTTGCAAGCGATCACGCCAGATTCACGGCGCGCGAAGCATTGCTGCCACCCTCAAACGGCGCCAGTGTGCGCAACCCTCGACGTCCGCATGATTATGCATACCTATCAGTAAGTTTCGCTATTTGGATGCCGTTCATCCGACCTTGCGCAAGGTATCCACCATACGAACACTTTTCCACGAGGGCGATTTTTGGCCTAGCGTGTTCACATGCAAGGTGACAGTCGACTTCTTTGCTGATTCTCGACTGACTGCTTACTCAACGAGGGGGAACGTATGTCTGATTCTGCTGCGACGCCAAAAACTGGCAGCCACGGCAAAGCCGATCCACACCTTCGACGCAACCTCAAGGCTCGCCACCTCAACATGATCGCCATCGGAGGCGCAATTGGAACGGGCCTGTTCGTCGCATCAGGTGGCACCATCACCGGCGCAGGGCCAGGTGGCGCACTGCTGGCGTACGGCGCAATCGGCGTCATGGTCTTCTTCCTCATGCAGTCACTGGGCGAGATGGCCACATACTGCCCCTCCTCCGGTGCGTTCGAGGTTTACGCGACGCGCTACGTCTCGAAGTCTTTCGGCTTTGCGCAGGGATGGAACTACTGGTACAACTGGGCGATCACGGTGGCAGCCGAACTCGTTGCCGCCACCATCGTCATGCAGTACTGGTTCCCGCCGGATCAGGTTCCACCGTGGATCTGGTCCGCCATCTTCCTGCTGATTCTGTTCACCCTCAACGCGTTCAGTGTGCGCGGTTTTGGTGAATCTGAATTCTGGTTCGCCGCCATCAAAGTCGTGACCGTCTTGATCTTCCTGGCGCTGGGTGTGCTGATGATCGTCGGTATCTTGGGAGGCGAATCGTCCGGCCTGACTAACTGGCAGATTGGCGAGGCGCCCTTCGTCAACGGCTTCTGGGGAATCATGGGGGTCTTCATGATCGCCGGATTCTCATTCCAGGGAACAGAAATGATCGGCATCGCAGCCGGCGAGACTGAAGATCCGGAGAAGAACGTTCCCAGGGCTACGCGAGCGGTCTTTTTCCGCATCCTGCTGTTCTATATCGGCGCGATCCTGGTGATTGCCTTCCTCATCCCCTACACCGACCCGTCGCTGCTGCAGGGCGCAAGTGCAGACGATTCCACCGCACAAGGCTTCACCGAGGCCGTCACGAAGTCACCTTTCACGTTGCTCTTTGAGCGAGCCGGCATCGCCGGTGCTGCAGGTGTAATGAATGCGGTCATTTTGACCTCGATTCTGTCTGCAGGAAACTCCGGTGTCTACGTCGCCACTCGCATGCTCTACTCAATGGCGAAGGAGCGTAAGGCGCCTCGTCTGTTTGGTCGTGTCACCTCACACGGTGTTCCCCTGGCTGCTCTGGCCGCTACGTGCCTGATCGGCGCAGCATGTTTCGCCACATCTCGCGTCGGTTCCGGCGTTGTCTACAGTTGGCTGGTGAACGCGTCCGGCCTGGCCGGTTTCATCACGTGGATGGGAATCGCATGGTCACACTTCTGTTTCCGTCGCGCATATAAGGCTCAAGGGAAGGACCCGAAGGATCTGCCCTACCGCGCTCTGCTCTATCCTGCAGGTCCGCTCATTGCGTTGGCGATGTGTGCGATCGTCGTGGTAGGTCAGTCCCTCGACGTGATTGCCGGCGAATTCTCCGTCATCAAGTTCATCGGTATCTATATCGGGCTGTTCTTCTTCCTCGCCATTTGGGGCGGACATAAACTGGTGACGCGCTCGCGCGCAGTTGACCCGATGAATGCCGACCTGTCGCGGACAGCGCAGTAGTTCCACCGTTCCCTGTCCTAACAGAATCGGCCTCGCGTTCGACGCGAGGCCGATTCCTTATGCGCTGTTCTGTGTGCGCTGTTCTGTGTGCTCTGTTAGACGCCCCACCCTTTTGAGATTGATTCTCACTATGTTAGTGTTGATACATATTGATAATCGTTCTTAACAGGAGGTCTGATGCGCCATTCACACACGTTCACTCGGCGCCGCGGCGTCAAAGCCCTTGCGGCAGCAGCACTGCTCAGTGTGGTCGCCTCACTCAGCAACGCCATGCCGTCGCCGGCATCCGACACACTCACCCTTGATCACGGTCACGTCGATATTTTTCACCTCAGTGCCGCCTCCTCAGGCGGAATCGACCTCGACGTGAAAGAAGACGTTACGGGCGCAGGCGTCCGTCACGCCCCTGAAGATGTCACATTCGTCGTCAAGGAAGCTGCAAGAACAGCGATTCCATCCGATGCGGGTGTGCCCGGTGCACCAGAGGCGTATGTGCTTCCGCAAAAGCAGGATTTCAACCTGCTGTGGCCGGGATGGGACATTTTGGCGTTGGGAGATTCCTACACGGGCGCGAACTTCGACATTTCGTATTCAGGTCCCCAGGGAGGTCGGATCGCAGCGTGGATGACACCAGCCTTCGGTGCGCCTCAGTCAGTACTGACCGACAAGTCCCTCGCTTTGGATCCTGCCGGCTCCACTATCGAGCAGCCTTATCTGGCGCATGCGCACGTCAACTGGCTGTTTACACATGCCGGTACCTACATGCTCAAGGTCACCGCGCGTGCCACGCGCACCGATGGCTCTCAGGTTCACAGCACCCCACATACGTACACGATCGTCGTAGGACATGCACAGCCTGCCTCAGATTCACAGGGCACTGATGAACCTGGCTCGAAGCCGGGCGAGGGCGAGGCAGCCACGACACCTGCAACCCCTGAAGGGGACGAAAGCACCTCCCCGGCAGGTGACGACGCGCAGACAGGTGACGGCACGCAGACAGGTGACAGCACGCAGTCAGGCGACGGCACGCAAACGGAAAGCAGTTCACAGACGGGCACTGGCTCACAGGCACAGCCTGACTCGCCAGCAGCCGTCTCGAAACCGCACGCAGACTCACCAGCACACAATGGCTCAGCAGCACAACCAACTCCGAAAGCGGAACCGGAGAAGTGCATTGCCACCGAAATCACCCGACCGGCCACCGAAGCGGAGATTGCGCAGGCACAATCTGCTCCCCACGGTGATTCCACAGTCGCCACAACAACCCTGCACTTTTCGGTAGGCCCGAACGCTTCAGGAGATGCGACCGATGGACACTTCGACCTCGGCGTCGGCATCTCCAACGGGCGTGCCGTGGCACTGCTCAAAGACGATCGCAGTCAGCCCGCATCGTGGGTCAATCCGTCGAGCCTGACGTTTGCCGTGGGAGGCGCCGCATATCTCAAAGCACCCTCAGCATTGTCATTTCTCACCACCGCAGGAACGCCCGTGTGGATGATCGGCTCCACACAGCAGCACGGTGTGCCGTGGCTCGGCATGAACTCACAGCGCCCCGAACTGTCAGGCGCCACAACCGGTCAGGTGCGATGGACACTCGAGGATGTGCAAGGTCCTGGCCGTCTGGGCGTCTTCTTCTCCGGAGGACTTGGCGGCGGAGTAGGCGAAAAAATCTTCACCGCTCCCGGTGATTCCTTCACACTGCCAGCCAACACTCACGCGCATCCGAACTGGGTCTTCACAGCTCCTGGCCATTACTCCGTGACCATCAGCCAGACACTCACCCCCACCAATGCCGCAGCTTTCGCAGCCTCAGGCGTCCATGTGGATGAGAACGGCCAGCACGTCGTCACAGAAATCGTGGGCCGCACCCCCTCCGGAAAAGCATGTGAGTTGCCGGAAAACGCCACCAGTCTAGCGTCAACCGGCGCCAACAGCTTTCTGGCTCTTGCCGGCCTCGTGCTCATCGCGGGCCTGGCTGGTCTGGGCATGCACCACGCTGCTCGTCGCACACGCTGCGATCGCTAGATGCCGCTGATCGCCATGTTCCACACATTACGACGAGGGTGGCCAGCCCACCTGCATGCTGCAGCACACACCTTTCGCATCACAGGTCGCGCACTGCTGACACGCACGGTGGTCGCCCTCGTCACTGCGGCATCTGTCGCCACGATAAGCGCGTGCAGCGGCATCGGACGCGCGCAAGCAGGTGCCGATCAAACCGGCACGCTCAAAGTCGTGACAACCACAGGAATCCTGGCTGACCTGGTGCGTCAGGTCGGCGGTGAGCGCGTGTCGGTTAATGCACTGGTGCCCGATGGGGCAGATCCGCATACCTATGAGCCCTCACTGCGCGACATCCGCGACGTCGCCTACGCTGACGTGGCATTTTCGAACTACCTGCTGCTCGAAGAACATGCCATAATCCGCGCGCTCGACGCCAACCTGCCCTCCCAGGCACGCTCGGTGTCCATCGCGGAAGTTGCCGCGGCATACGGTGCGAAAGTACGCCCGCTGGTCGAAGATCGCGCACTGGATACGGTGTGGCTCGGCATGCGGGTAAGCGGCAGCGGGGAGAAATACGGAGCGGATCGAGCATCGGAAATATCCCTGTATTGCACCGGCGCAGACCTACCCGAAGGATCGGTGGCGAGCGCGTGGCTGACCACCACGTTCGGTGCGCCCAGCATCGCCTTTACTGCGGGCGGGCAGACAGAGACTTCACAGACACATGCATGCTCAGATGATCAGATGCGCCTTCCCGCCCAGGCGCACCAGCACATGAGCTGGGGTTTCACAAAGCCAGGGATCTACCGCCTCACGCTGGGAGCGACCATCCGCCCCGGGCGCGGCCTGCCTGACAGCAACCTGCGCAGTGGGACGCTGGTCGTGGCTGTGGGCATTGACCCCGGTGAAATTGCCGCGCGCGAAAGGCGCACCGTCGTCGATTCTGGCCATGCGGATGTGACCGTGGATCTGGAACGCGGTGACGTGACCCTCATGGCTGATTCACACGCGGGCGGGGATTCGAGCCTGGAGCGGATCAACCTGGATCGCGCCGTCGTCTCAGTGCCGCCTTCCACTTTGACCTCTATTCCGGCAGATGGCTTCCGATTCCTCGGCCATCCAGGCGACCCGATTTATCTGCTGCCGCAGGCAGTCCTCGGTAAGCATGTGCACGGCGAGATCGACCCGCACCTGTGGCACGACGTATCGAATGCGCGCGCATACGTGCAGGTCATTCGCGACGAACTGATGCGCGCTGATCCCGAAGGGGCCGCAACCTACCAGCGCCGCAGCGCCGCCTACCTCAACGAGCTGGCTGACCTGGACACCTATATGGCCCAGACGATTGAGCAGATCCCACCCGAACGACGCCACCTGGTCACCACTACTGATGCGTTCGCTTATCTTGCCGACGCGTACGGGTTGGACGTGGCGGGCTTCCTGGCTCCCAATCCGGCCACAGAGCCATCCCTCGCTGACCGCCAAGCACTCCAGGCAGCGCTCAGTGACCTGAAGATTCCCGCCGTTTTCCTGGAGCCGAACCTGGCCCGAGGGCGCTCACCGCTGCGCACGATTGCAGAGGAATCAGGCGTGAAAGTCTGCCCTCTGTACGGCGACACGCTGGATTCACGCGCCCCGACCTACATCGACATGATGCGCGCGAATGCAGATTCGCTGCGCACATGCCTCTGCCCTGCTGATTCAACGAAAGAGTAACCGTGACACAATCCCTGATTTCACGCCTGACCAGTGCCGCCCTGGGGGCCCTCGCCGCCACTGCCTGCCTGGCCCTGCCCGCCTTGTCTGCGCCGATGGACGAGGCTGACCCTGCCCTGGATCAGACGGTTAAGGCAGATGAACCCGTTTCCACTGATCCGACCGTGATTTCGCGCGGACACGTTGACATCGGTCCGCGCGTCATCGACGGCACGTGGCAGATCCTGGCGCGCGATGATTCGGCTGCCACACCACTGTGGCGCACCCTGGATTCGGTTGCCATCCACGTGAGCGATGAGTCCATGATGGATGTGCCGGATACAGACGATTACGCCTTTCTAGAAGGCGCGCAGGGTAAGCGCGCCTGGGTGATCCCGCAAACTCAGCAGGTCGATGTGCCCTGGGTCGGGTGGAACACGCAGGATTCGGAGGCACTGAAGCGCATGGGAACGGGCGCCACGATGACGGTTGAACGTGTCGAGGGGCCGGGCCGCATGTGGCTGTTCCTGCAGGACGGTACGTTCGGAGCGCCGCGTGTGCTGGCGGATTCGGGGGCGAACAGCGCTGACGGATCAGCGGGCAGCACACCTGCCGGTGAGGTATGGATGGAAGCCAATACTCATGTCCATGCCAACTGGGTATTTTCTGAGCCGGGCGTGTACCTGGTTCATCTGCGTGTGGCAGCTGACGACGGTGCAGGAAACGCGTCGTCTGACGCGACGGCCCAGGCTGTCATGCGTGTCGCTGTCGGCAGCCAGACTGATCCGCACGACGCCCTCAGGGCTGTGCCCGCAACTGCAGATCCTGCCGATTCTCAGAATGCTTCCGACCAGTCCAGAGCAGGCGAACAAGCTGGCGACAATTCTGCATCCACTGCCGAATCGGCACCGCCCGGTGTTTCCTCACAGGACCAGTCGGCTCTGAAGGGGCCACGGGACGTGTCTGATTCGAATACGTCCGCTCCCCTGTGGATCACCATCATTGCAGCCGTCGTGCTGATTGGTGCCGGCGTGGCGTGGCTTGTGAGCAGGGCGCACAGGAAGCAGCGCGCAGGCTCATCCCTCGTCAATCCGCAGGATTCAGAAAGGACCACTCGATAGGCATGACTCTCACGGTACCAACTGCTGCGGCGGACAGGTCACCGGCAGGCGATGCGCTGAGCGTGTCGGGCCTGAATGTGTCACTGGCGGGCCGTTCGGTTCTGCACAATGTCTGCTTCACTGTTCCTCCCGGCTGCCTGATCGGTCTCATCGGCCCGAACGGTGCCGGCAAGACCACACTGATGCGCGCATTGCTCGGATTGGTGCCGATCAGCTCCGGCAGCGTTCAAGCCGGAGGGACGCATCTGAGTGCGCCGATGATCGGGTACGTTCCTCAACGCCATGAATTCGCGTGGGAGTACCCCATCAGCGTGCGCCAATGTGTCGATATGGCTGCGCGCCTCCACCCCGGCGAGGGATCGCGCACGCTCCGCATGATGCGGCGTTTCGATTCCATCGCACGCCGCGAGCGCCATGAGCGCGTCTCGCGCGCCCTGGATCGAGTCGAGCTGTCGGATCTGGCTTCCCGTCCAATCGGACAGTTGTCAGGCGGGCAGCGCCAGCGCGTCCTGGTTGCCCGGGCACTAGCCGGTAATCCGCAGTTACTGTTCCTCGATGAGCCGTTCACGGGGTTGGACATGCCCACCCAGGAACTCCTGACTGATCTGTTTCAGCGGCTGACCGGCGAAGGCTGCACCATCATGATGAGTACGCATGACATTGCCTCCGCGCTCCATACGTGCGATCAGCTGCTGCTGCTCAATCGCACGGTGATTGCGCACGGCACTGCCGCTGAGCTTGCTGATCCGACGTTGTGGGTGCAGGCCTTCCACATTCGCTCCGACAACCCGCTGCTGCGCCTGTTGCCGGCAGAACGACTGGAGGACGCATGCTGACGCTCAGCGAGTTTTGGCAGGATCTGCACAATCCCCTGTTGGCTTTCCTGCCTCGGGCGCTTCTGATCTGTGTGTGCTGCGCCGTAGTCTGCGGTGTTGTCGGATCCTACGTTGTGCTGCGAGGGATGGCGTTCATGGGTGATGCAGTTGCCCACTCTGTGTTCCCCGGCCTTGCCATCGCGTTCGTCCTTCAGGGATCTCTGGTACTGGGAGGTGCGATCGCCGGCATCGTCACAGCGGTGCTGGTCGCTCTGCTGTCGGGCAATCGGCGTTTGAAGGAAGATTCTGTCATCGGCGTACTGTTTGCCGGCGCGTTCGCTCTGGGTCTGCTCATCATGTCGAGGGCGCCTGGCTACGCCGGTTCGCTCCAGCAGTTCCTATTCGGTTCCATCACCGGCATACCTGCATCCGATGTTCCCGTTGTTCTGGGTGTGAGCGCTGGGATCATGGTTGTGGTTGCGCTGATGCATCAGCGTTTCCTGGCGGTTGGGCTGGATCGGGAAAGTGCTCGCGCAGCCGGAGTGCAGACGCTGGCTGTGGACGTCTTGCTGGCTGTAGTGATTTCGCTGACGGTTGTCATTTCGGTGCAGACGATCGGAAATGTTCTGGTGCTGGCATTGCTAGTGACGCCGGCAGCCACCGCACGTCTGCTCACTGATCGCCTGGGCGTGATGATGCTTCTTGGCCCTGCCATCGGGGCGCTGTGCTCGCTGATCGGCGTGTATCTGTCGTGGAGCAGTGATCTGCCGACGGGGGCGACGATTGTTGTCACGCTGACAGTTGTTTTTGTCGTGGCGTGGGTTCTTGCTCCGCGACATGGACTGACAGGCCGCCACAGGCCACGCCGCGTAACCGCATCACCTGCCGCCGCCTAAGCGCCCGCGCCAACAAGGCTTCACGGCTTCGAGACTGCTAGGCGCCGCTGAGACCGCACTCGGCACGCGAGTGCGTAAGGGTTAGTCAGACTGCCCGCGTTCCAGTTCACGCAAGGTGTCAGCCAGGGGGAACCCTTCGTCGGGTTCAAAGCAGAAAGTGGCACTGCCATTGGGGTCTACGCCAATGCTCGTGGTAGGTTCCACTCTGATCAGGGTAAAAGTCCCCACGGATTCCAGAGTTGCCGAATCTCCAGCCAGTAGCACTACCTGAATACCGCCCTGCGCGCTTCCGGCATTCAGATATGTCTGCATAAAGTGATCCTGTACCTGCGGCGCAGTGATCGTCGCGGTGTAATTGCCGGCGTTGTCCAGCCACAGCGGCGCATTCTCACCGATCGTCAGTTCAATTCCATTGTCACACACTATAGTCTTGCTCCCGTTTTGTCCGTGATTTCCACCGGTGATTGGCTCTGAGTCTGATTGCGACTGTTGATGGGGGCTCTCGCTTTGTCCTGTTTCTCCATCAGAGCACCCGGCAAGGGCACCCATCGCGACTACGAAAGCGCATGCCAGGAGGGCCTGTCCCCTGCTCCCATGTCTACTTCGCATATCCATCTCCAACCGCGATCGAGCCGTAATACTTTCCAAAGTCTTCCCAGGAAATGGTGATTTCACCGGTGGGAGTTGTTCCTCCACCTTCCAGATAGTTGTGGCCCCATGGATTCACAATCGTGACCGTATCCGCTGTCGCGCTCTTGACCTGATAGGCGTGCTGTCCCACAAGTTCGACGTTGACGTCCCGTCCGCTGGAGTCTGTGGCATGGACCACGGCGGTATTCCTGTCCGGATGGAATTGTCCGCTTGTCGTTGCTGTCTCCGCAGTAACAGGCTTGTCAGCTTCAAGCGCACCTCTGACTTCCATCTGATCCCAGGGCTTATATCCTTCTTTGAAGAACAGGAAGCCGTTCGACTTATCGATGACGTGATAGTCCCCGCCGGACAGTTCCTTCGTGGCAGGGCCAGGCCATCCACCGGTGATGCCGCCATTGTTGCCAGGCATCGTTCCGCCCTGATGCATTTGCCCATAGGCCGACTCAAACAGCGAATACACATTCGCTTTCCCGTCTTTTCCACGGGCTCCACTCGCATATACGTCATCAACGAATTCAGTTCGTTTCCGACTTTCGTCAGGATGAAGCGGATCATCATAGATCGTCACAAAATAGCCGTCGAGTTTTCCATTTTCATCGTAATGGGGCTTGATCATGTTCCGAAGATGCTCACGCCCTTCTGTCGAGTCATTAAGAGCTATTAATGCCGACAGCAGCCCGTTCCCCTGACGCGCAACAGCTACGATCGTTGCCAGTTTCTCCAGGGGCGGAGCCGCATCAATTTGCGCATCGATTGTGAGCGCCTGGTGATGGAGTTCGTCGGCTTTTCGTTGAAGCGCTGAAACCGAGGCTCCATATCCTACGAAGGCATCGCCTGCCTGGCCGATTCCGTCCACCACATGCAACGCCTGTTTTCGAATCTCTTGATGCGCGCTGTCGAACGATTCGCGCGCTTCCCCTTCCCATGCACGTATTCGGCCAGGAATTCCTTCCAGTTCCTGAGTATTCGTTTCCATCACTTGTGCGGTGGTTTCCACACCTGAGGCTGTTGCGTTAATGGCGGCGGCATCTCCCGGAATATCACCGATAAGAAGAGAAAAGAGCGGCATGGCGATCACGACCTGAATTTGTGTTGACGTTCTGGGTCATATCTGAAACTCCGGGCCCATTGCCCGTCCGTCTGTTCACTTTGCTTCCTGGCAGTCGCAACGGCCTCAGATGTCTTGTTACACCATTGCCCGACTTCCCCAACACGTGTCTGTGCGGCTTGGGAAAATGCTTCGTATGCATCGCTCAGCTCCGGCTGACCAAGCACCCCGATCCCAGGGTGAGCTGGCGTCTTGACAGTGGAGAACGCAGAAAACAGCTGGTTCAGATCGTTCGACAGCTGTTTCATTTCTTCGGGGGACATTGAAAAAGTCATCGTCGATCCTGTCCGGTTGCACTGGCTCTACCGTCACGACACTGAGGTGGATCATGTCTCACATCACACTATCATACAAACTCTAGACAATACAAGTGTTTTCGGTGAAAACAACCGGCACACCTGTCGCTTCAGCTATCTCATTCAATACGCAGATGTCCCTCATCTGGACTGCTCTATCACACACAGAGCATTCCAATGACTCGACTGGCTGACACAAAGTCGGCGTATGATCAGTTCACACGTTGTACCCCAAGGATGCGAAACCACCATGGATGTCTTTACCCAAGCAATCACTCCCAGTGCCACAATTACCGGCTATGCTCTGTCCGCAAGCGAGGAGCTGTCCACAGGTCTTCGCCCTGCAGTCCTGATTTTCCCTGGCGGCGGTTACCAGTTCTGCTCGGACCGGGAAGCAGAGCCAGTAGCGCTCGCCTACGCAGCTGAAGGATTCAACGCATTCGTCGCCCGCTACGCAGTGGGTCAGGACGCACCGTGGGAGCAGTCTTTTAACGATGGGCAGGAATGCATGCAATGGGTGCGTCGACACGCACGCAAGTATGGCAGCGACCCTCATCAGATCGCTGCAGTTGGCTTTTCGGCGGGTGGCCACCTGGCGGCATCCATTGCAACGACGCGCGGTGACCGGCCGGACGCCCTCGTCCTTGGTTACCCCGTCACGCGAGCCGAGTTCGGCCCTTTGATGGGTAAGGAGATCCTCGATGTGGTCGATTCAGTTGACGAATCCACTCCTCCCACATTCGTGTTCACCACTCAAAGCGACGGCCTGGTTCCCGCTTCCAATACGACTGATCTGGTCAGCGCGCTGATGGCGCACAACGTGCCCGTGGAGGCGCACATGTACCTTCTGGGTGCTCACGGCCTCAGCCTGGCGAAGGCTCACACGGCTAACGGGCAAGCGGGAAGCACAGATGAGGCGGTTGCGCAGTGGTTCCAAGCTTCCGTTACATTCCTGCGGCGCATTTTCTCCCCCTTCCCGCTCGAGGGTGCTGCGATGACGTGGAAGTCCTATACAGATACACGCCGAGTGGGGATCGACATGCGAGTCGATCGCCTCCTGGCAGTTCCTCAGGCACGCGCGATCCTGCAGAAACTGGCACCTGAGCTTTTGGCATTCGTGGAAGCACATCCGGCGTCAGCGCACATGTCTGCACGCATCCTGTTCGAACAGGCACCCGACCGTTTTCCTGAGGACACGATCCGTCAGGTCGAAAACGAGCTCACCGCTTGCAACAGGTGAAGACTCCGCGTATTCAAGCGAAAGCCCCGTAACCTCAAGGCTACGGGGCTTTCTGTGGGGTGGCTGACGGGGCTCGAACCCGCGACGTCCTGGACCACAACCAGGTGCTCTACCAGCTGAACTACAGCCACCACTGCCGCACCGACCGGTGCAACGAATGCTTACTCTATCAGAGTTCACGCCGGACCTGAAAATTCTCACGCCCCCTCCGATGGTGGCATCGAACACGTCCCGCGCTCCCTGCTGCACGCTCCACCGTTCGCAACATCACCGTCAACAATTCGGAACATGTCAGTGAAAGTCCTGCATCAATTCTGCAGCATCGATCCTGATCGCCGCACGTCCACCTCAGCACCCATGTTTTGCCTAGTATCATGCGGAAAAGACCGCTTCTTAAGCATATGTAAAAGAGACGAGCGATGTCGATCCCACGTCGCGCACGATCAGGTCACCGGAACGCAGGAATCATCACCCTCAGCGCATTGATATCGCTTGGCCTTCTGGTCGGGTGCTCCAGCGGAGGCGGTGCCACTAAGAGTGATGACAATGCCAGTGGCGGCGGCACAGCATCTGCCGATGGTGAAATCCCCACCTATGACCCGATTGCCATCGTCGCTGAAGAAGTTCTGGTGTGCGATAACGGCGAAAAGCAGATCACGGCATACGACCTCGAAACAGGCGAACCCACAATGGACCCCGTGGGCGGCGAAGAAAGCTGGGTTCAGACGTTCAGCGACGGATACATCGTCTACGACTCCTCAGCAGATGACGAGGAAGCCGAACATACAATTTACGCCTACGACGGCACAGAAAAGGGTACCTTCAAGGGATTCAGTGAAGAGCTTGCCGATAGCGTGGTCAGTCATTCTCTGGTTCCGTCCTCGGCGATGTTTGCCCATCGGGAAGATGGCCCTGCCAGCGTCGACGCCAAGGGAAACGTCGTGACGATCAGGCACGACCGCGATAGCCTGTTCGCCACCACTGGCTTTAACTTCGACGATATGGGCGAAGTCAAAGCCGTGGCAGCCGACGGAAGATTCGTTGTGATGAGAACTGATGACGGGTACTTCATCGTCACCCCCGACGGAAAGACTCAGCACGAGATTCCCGGGGAAGATTTCAGGGTCTTTGATGGGCACATCGTCATCGACGAAACCGGTCCTGAGGCTCGCCTGCTGGTCCCCAATAAATAGGCCAAAGCGGGTTGCTTAGCCCCACCCCCACTGGTCGAGCTCTTCGTCGTCAACACCGAAATAGTGAGCGACCTCGTGGATGACCGTTGTTCGTACCTCGTCCTCGACTTCTTCGAGCGTGTCGCACACGGCCAGGGTGGGGCGACGAAATATGAAGATACGATCCGGCAGCATCCCGGCGTAGTCGCTGCGCTCAGTCAGAGGCACGCCATCATACAAACCCAACAGGTGCAGAGAATCTTCGGGTGGGTCGTCCTCGACAATGAATGCAACATTGTCGATTGCTCGCCACAGTCTTTCGGGGATCTCATCGACTGCACGCGCCACCATCTGTTCAAACTCATCAAAGCTGGCGTCAACGCTCACGCCGGCCCGCCCTCACAGGATCTTGCGGGCGCACCTGCCCGCAGCACCACAATGCTCACCAAAACGCGCGCATCGCAATAGCGTCAGCAAAGTTGTTCATGGCGGCAGGTGACGAGGCAAGATACAGGTCCGCATCCACCAGTGACACTTCCATCACCCTGAACGAGCCCTGCCCGTCGGGAACAAGGTCAACCCGGTTGTACAGGAACAGCTCGTCGCGGCCCATCCGATCACGCACATACGAATGCAGGATGGAGCGGATCAACTCGCCCCACTGCCACTGCTCGGCACTCGCGTCACGCGCCTCGACCACTGATTCACGGAACACAGGTGCCGACATGGTGTCCGGGGACAGCATTGCGGTTTTTTCAACCGAGTGCGAAACCAGGCCGTTGAAGAACAGCAGCGAGATCTCACCGTGAATATCGATGTCCTCCAGGTAGCGCTGCACCATGACCGAACGGCCCTCCGACAGCATCGTCATCGCGTGCATGATCGCGGCCTGACGCTGCTTCGTGTCGTTGGCGGAGTACCGACCCACATCGCGCACACCCGAGGACACAGCCGGCTTCACGACGAAGTCACCCGAGGCGGGAAAACGTGCATGCACCTGATGCTTCGACAGGTTCTGTTCCGGCTCCAACCACATCGTGGGAATCACCGGAAGGCCACGCTTCTCCAACTCAATCATGTAGTGCTTATCCGAGTTCCACTCCAGCACATCGGGGTGGTTGAGTAAACGTGGAACCGAGCGGCTCCACTGGATGAAGGCATCACGGTCAGTGGCGTAGTCCGACACTGAGCGGACCACGCTGACACCGGCATCATCCCAGTTCACGTTCGGGTCGTTCCACACTGCAATGTGCGGATCGGTACCTCGCTCGACCAGTGCATCAAGAAGTCCGACATCATTGGTGTACAGGTCAGGCATCTCCGCTGACGTTACGAGCGTTACCTTCGGTTTCGACATGACTCCACATTACCCCGATCGGATCTCAGCGAAGCCCAAGCGGGCGTGCAAGTGCTTCGCGCAGCAAAGTATCGAGCAGCTGACCGTAATCCACTCCGGAGCTCTCCCACATGCGCGGGTACAGCGAAATGGGAGTGAACCCCGGCATGGTGTTGATTTCGTTCACGGTAATGGCGCCGGTTGAGTCGTTGAAGAAGAAGTCAACGCGTGAGAGTCCTTCACCACCCACCGCGGCAAACGCCTGGATCGCAACATCACGGATCCGGTCGGCGTCTGCCTTCTTTAAATCTGCAGGACACTTGAGCGTGGCAGCTTCCGCGTCCACGTACTTGGAGTTGAAATCGTAAAACTCGCCGTCAGGCACGATAATCTCACCCAGAACTGCGGCACGAGCCGGAGCCCGCTCCCCTGTCTCAGCGCGGGTGGCCAAGACGGCGCATTCAACTTCGCGCCCCTGCAACATTGATTCGACGATGACGCGCGGATCGTGTGCGTGTGCTTCTTCGATCGCCTGGTCCAGCTGCTCCCACTGGTCCACACGCGTGATACCGATGGAGGATCCAGCGCGACATGGCTTGACAAACAGAGGCAATCCGAGGGCACGGATCCGCTCGTGCGCATCGTCCTTGTGATGCGACCACTGCTCAGCCGTCACCAACTCCCAGCGCCCTACGTCTACGCCAGCCTGGCTGAGCACTGTCTTAGTCAGGTGCTTATCCATGCACACCGCAGAAGCTGCCACACCGCATCCCACGTAGCGCACGCCAACCATCTCCAGGAGCCCCTGGATTGTGCCGTCCTCACCGTAGGGGCCATGCAGCAGCGGGAACACAACGTCGATTGCTCCCAGATCGCGTGCCGTCCGCAGGCCCTGGCCACCCTCGTCACTGTCTGACAGTTCAAAGAGGTGTCCGTGCGGCCCCCACACCACGTGTGCGCCCGTCGCGGTGACTTCGTGCCCATGCCCGTCGTGGAATTCAAGGTCATCAGGGTTGTCACTGACGCGCACCCACTGGCCATCCTTCGTAATGCCCACCGGCACAATGTCCCACACGTCGCGGTCGATCGCTGAAAGGATCCCTGCGGCAGTGGCGCACGAAATCTCGTGTTCGCTTGATTGTCCTCCAAAAACCATGAGGACACGGGGTCGGGCTTGAGTCATCATGGCGTTAAGCCTACCGCCGTCCGCCGCGTTTATTGACGAGGGCGCCCCCTGATGCCTCGGCTCACAGCAGTTCGATGCGCCACCCGTCCATCTTCTGAGGGCGCGACATGAGCATCTGACCCATGTGCTCAATGGAGTCACCGTCATGGACCACGCGCACCACGCTCTCCGTGATCGGCATATCCACATCGTGAGCGCGAGCCAGCTGCAGGATCGGATGTGCGGAGCGCACACCTTCCACCACGCCGGGAGACAGTTCGAGCGCTTCGTCCAGGGAAGCTCCGCGCCCCATGCGCACACCCAGCGAGTAGTTACGCGACAGTTTCGATGAGCAGGTCGCCACAAGGTCACCGATACCGGCAAGACCGGCGAAGGTGTCGGCACTGGCTCCCAGTGTCGTACCCAGACGGGTCATTTCAGCAAGGCCGCGGGTGATCAGTGTGGCACGCGTGTTGATTCCCAGGCCCATTCCCTCGGCGGCTCCAATGGCAACGGCGATGACGTTCTTGACAGCACCGGCGATTTCGCATCCAAGTACGTCGCCGCTCACGTAGGGGCGGAATGTTGACGTGTGGCAGGTGCGTGCGATCATCGTGGCGCGCTCGATGTCCTCACATGCCACGACCGTTGCCGTCGGCTGACGGTCGGCAATTTCGCGCGACAGGTTCGGACCGGACATGACGGCCACGCTGGTCGGTGCGAAGCCGGTTGCCTCGCAGATCACTGAATGGACTGTGCGCAGCGTGTCCAGTTCAAGACCCTTGGCCAGGGACAGCAATGTGGCATCGGGGTCCAGTGCGGATGTGGCCTGTTCCAAAGTGGCGCGCACCGCCCCCACGGGCACGGCGATGCATACCAGGTTCGAGTCCTGAATGCACTGCCGGATGTCGGTTGTCGCGTTAATCGCATCGGACAGTGTGACACCAGGCAGGTAGGTTGAGTTTTCATGAGAGTTGATGAAGTCGACGACGCCCTCGTTCCTACCCCACATCGACACGGTGAGGCCGGCCTGGCTCAGGATGTGCGCGAAGGTTGTTCCCCATGCTCCGGTGCCCAGCACGCTGGCGTGGGTGAAGCGCTGTTCAGGTGCGCCTGCCCGTTCCTCGGAGCTGTCCGCCGGAGGCGTGTGGGAGTGAGCGTCGTAGCCGGTCGTTGCGTGAGGTGTCATACATCAACTCTACTGCGTGGGCACTCAGATCGCGGTTGAGCCACAAGTACGAAAAATGGGAGATAAGCTTTCGGGTACTGCCACATGCGCACGAGTGCGCATAAGCGACGCCCTGTAAGGAGATTGTGATCATGGTGCTGCCCGGACCGTACAACGAGGGATCAAAACGTGACAGTGCTTTTCTGCCTGCTGTCGCAGCTGGGATTGCCGCAGCCAGCCTCCTTGTCGCCGGTTGTTCATCAACTCCTGACGAGGGTGCCTCAGCATCCGGTGCCAGCGAGCATTCTCAGCAAAGCACACCCGACACGCCGCAGACACCGAATGAATCTGATGTTTCCAGCTCCGACAGCGACACGGATTCATCCGCGACACCCAATGAGCCGGAAGCGAACCTCTCAGACGAAAAAGATGCAACGTTGCCAGTGAACGTCGATCAATGGATTGACGGTCCCACTCATCAGGAATCCGCTCCTGTTGAAGGCAGCCAGCTCATCTTCCATGACATGCGAGTGGGAGAACATGAGAACTTCTACCGGTTCGTCATCGAATTTTCAGGTGAGGGCCTACCCGGCTGGTACGTTGACCGTGCGGCTCAGCCTCTTGAGCAAGGACGCGGATTGCCGCTGAAAATCCGCGGCGCAACCTTCCTGGATGTGGGCATCGAGGGCACTGCCATGCCGCTGGAGGAAGAAGATCAGAACGTGTATTACTCGGGGCCTCCTCTGCTCAATATCGGGCCGCTGTCGATCATTGAGGACGGCACATTTGAAGGGCGCACGCATGTTGTGATCGGCATGGATCAACAGCGCGTCTATCAGATTGGAATTCTTGAAGACCCGATGCGAGTGGTAATCGACATACGCAAATGAGCCGCCTCATCGCTCAGGTGGTCAGCGGGCAGCGGGCGGAAGAGTCATCCTCGTCGATATGAGTACACGGGGCACAGGCGCCGCATTGCAATGAAATCAGCGTCCCTGGACGCCCCTGCGCCAGTGCCCGAACCGTCCCAGCGTCTTCTTGGCTGGCCCCTGCATCTTGTCAGGATCCCACGGCTGTTCAGGAGCCTTCTCTCCGCGCAATTCCTCTACGCCACGAGTGATGGCCTTCTGGATGCGCTCAGTCGCTTCCACCACCGCTTCGCGGTCCTGCGATCCCTGATCGGAATACAGGTCGGAAAGGTCGACCGGTTCCATGATTGTCATGCGCACTTTGCGCCCGGGACGAATGTCCAGCGCCTTCGAGTAACGCTCCAGGATCGCCTGGGGACCCCACTGTGCAATCGGGATGACCGGGCAGCGAGTATCCAGGGCAAGACGCGCAGCACCCGTCTTGCCACGCATCGGCCAGTACTGCGGGTCACGTGTAAGAGTGCCTTCAATATAGATGCCAACGCACTGACCCGCGTCGAGCGCCTTACGGGCCCCTGCCAGCGAGTCCACAGAATGCGAGGAATTACGCAGCACCGGCACCATGCCAAGTTTCTTCATCACAGCGCCCAGCACCGGCACCTTGAACAGCTCGTTCTTGGCCATGAAGCGGGTCGGAATTCCCAGCTCACCCAGGACAAACGCCACGCACACCGGGTCGGTGTTCGAAATATGGTTCGGGGTCACCAGGAAGCCGCCTGATTCGGGCAGGTTTTCTTCCCCCGTGACATCAAAGTTGATCCACGTGTGCATGATCGGTGAAACCGCCGCCACCGCATTCTTGTACAGGCCTTGAATTCTGCTCACAGTTCACCAGCTTAATCACAGGGGTCGGTCAATAAGGCGTCTTCAATCCGAGCTGTCGGTGCCGCTTGGTTCTTGGGCACTGCCGAGGAGTCGCTTCAGTCGTCAACGTACTGGACGCGGGCGTCCAGCTGGCGCAGTTTGGTCAGGAAATGCTCATATCCGCGCGAGATCACGTCGATGCCGGCCACGTGGGACGTTCCCGTCGCAGCCAATGCTGCGATGAGGTGGGAGAAACCGCCACGCAGGTCAGGCACGGTGATGTCAGCTGCCTGCAGCGGCGTCGGTCCCGAAATCACTGCGGAATGGTAGAAGTTACGCTGACCAAAACGGCAGGGAGTCCCACCCAGGCACTCTCGATACACCTGAATATTCGCCTTCATCTGGCGCAGCGCCTGAGTGAACCCGAAGCGGTTTTCGTACACCGTCTCATGGACGATGGACAGCCCGTCGGCCTGCGTCAGGGCGACAACCAGTGGCTGTTGCCAGTCCGTCATGAACCCGGGATGGACAGCCGTTTCCAGCGCGATCGAATGCAGAGAACCACCAGGATGATAGAAGCGGATACCCTCCTTCTCGATGTCGAAGGCGCCGCCGACCTTCCTGAAGGTGTTGAGGAATGTGAGCATGTCGGGTTGGCGCGCACCCTGGACGTACACATCGCCGCCGGTTGCCAGTGCTGCCGCGCCCCACGATGCTGCTTCAATGCGGTCGGGCAGCGAGGTGTGCCGATATCCAACCAGTTCCTTGACACCTTCAATACGGATGGAACGGTCGGTATCCGGTGAGATGATCGCGCCCATTTTCTGCAGCACGTTGATCAGATCCATGATTTCCGGTTCAACGGCCGCGCCGCGCAGGATCGTGACGCCTTCAGCACGAACCGCGGTCAGCAGTGTCTGCTCGGTGGCTCCCACTGATGGGAACGGCAGGTCCACGACTGTTCCGCGCAGCCCTTCGGCTGGCCGTGACATATGGATGCCGTCGGATCGTTTGTCGACAATCGCACCGAACTGGCGCAGGATCTGCAGGTGAAAATCGATGGGGCGTCCCCCAATGTTGCATCCTCCCAGCTGTGGGATGAACGCTTCACCCATGCGGTGCAGCAGCGGGCCGCAAAACAGGATCGGGATGCGTGAGGATCCGCCCAGAGCATCGATGTCAGAGCGTTGAGCCACTTCAACGTTCGAGGGGTCAATTCTCATGATGCCGCGGTCCTGGTCGAAGTCGACGTGCGCGCCATGCAGGCGCATAAGATTCGACACCACATCCACGTCACGGATCAGCGGAACGTTGTACAGCTCAGAGGGTGTGGTCGCAAGGAGGGCTGCAACCATGGCCTTAGGAACAAAGTTCTTTGCCCCTCGCACGGTAATGCTGCCCGTGAGCGGGTGTCCCCCTTCAACTTCAAGTATCGACGTCATCTGAAGCTCCTCGTGGAAGAATCCGTATTGTCTCACTCTATGACAGTCGAGTGCGCAACGGAGTCTCAGGGAGCGCACTGCTAGGAATCTCTCACTGCTCCTGCTCGTCGCTGGGGCGAGCCGACACGACTGTTTCCTTCGGCAGGGTCCGCACCGGCAGGGTGCGCGGCTTGAAAGAGGGGCGGCGCGCCTCGTACGCTTTGATGGCATCTTCGTTGCGCAACGTCAATGAAATGTCGTCCAGGCCTTCGCGCAGACGCCACGCCGTATAATCGTCGATGTCGAACGTGCAGGTGAACGAGCCGCATGTCACGGTGCGGTTCCCCAGTGACACGGTCATCATGACGCCTGGTTCGTTGCGGAGAAGCTTCCACAGTTGCTGGCAGTCGCCTTCGCTGATCTGCCCGGCCAGCAATCCCTGTTTGCCCGCGTTTCCTCTGAAGATGTCCGCGAACGAGGGGGCCAGAACGACTCGGAACCCGTAATCTTTGAGCGCCCACACCGCGTGCTCACGCGAAGAGCCAGTGCCAAAATCAGGGCCTGCCACCAGGATCGTCCCGTGTTCGTAGGCCGGGTTGTTCAACACAAAGTTCGGGTCTGAGCGCCACGCTGAGAACAATGCGTCCTCAAAGCCCGTGCGGGCAACGCGCTTGAGGTGGACGGCCGGAATAATCTGGTCGGTGTCAACATTCGACCGTTCGAGCGGCACGCCCACGCCACTGACGGTGGTGAATTTTTCCATCTCACTCTTCTTCCACAAGTGTTTTTCTACGATTGCTGGTCCGGTACGTAGGCTGCCATCTGCCCGGGGCTCGTGCGCTGCGCGTAAGGGCGGTGCGCGCGTCGTTCCGGTCAGGCCTGCGGTTCCAGGTCGTCCGGGCTGGACAGTGTTCCGCGCACGGCAGTCGCCGCTGCCACCAGTGGCGAGACGAGGTGGGTGCGTCCACCTTTGCCCTGGCGTCCTTCAAAATTGCGGTTCGATGTGGAGGCGGAGCGTTCACCAACCGACAGTTGATCGGGATTCATCCCCAGGCACATCGAGCATCCGGCGTTTCGCCACTCGGCTCCAAAGTCCTTGAAGATCTTGTCCAGGCCTTCATCTTCAGCCTGCAGTCGCACGCGCGCTGATCCTGGGACGACGAGCATTCGCAGGCCGTCAGCTTTGTGGCGCCCGTTGATAATCTTCGCCGCAGCCCGTAGGTCTTCAATACGTCCGTTGGTGCATGATCCCAGGAAAACAGTGTCGATGGGGATCTGCCGCATTGGTGTTCCTGCACGCAGATCCATGTATTCGAGGGCTCGTTCAGCTGCATGCCGCCTGGCTGCGTCACCCATGTTCTCCGGATCGGGCACGCTTGCTGACAGCGGGACGCCCTGACCGGGGTTCGTTCCCCATGTGACGAATGGTTCGATCTCTTCAGCTTCCAGCACCACTTCGGCGTCAAATACGGCGTCGTCATCTGAATACAGTGTGGACCAATATTCCACAGCCTCGTCCCATTGCTCACCCTCGGGCGCGTGGGGGCGACCCTTCAGATAGTCGAATGTGGTCTGGTCGGGAGCAATCATTCCGGCGCGCGCACCGGCCTCAATGGACATGTTGCATATGGTCATGCGGCCTTCCATTGACAGTGCGCGAATGGCTTCGCCTCGGTATTCGAGGACGTATCCCTGCCCGCCACCTGTGCCGATCTTCGCGATGATCGCGAGGATGATGTCCTTGGCTGTCACACTCGGTGACAGCGTGCCGTTGATCGTGATCGCCATTGTCTTGAAAGGGGCCAGCGGTAGTGTCTGGGTAGCCAGGACATGCTCGACTTCAGAGGTTCCGATGCCAAATGCGAGGGCGCCGAATGCACCGTGTGTGGACGTGTGCGAATCGCCGCACACGATTGTCATACCCGGTTGAGTCAGACCCAGCTGCGGGCCGACCACGTGCACGATTCCCTGATCCGAATCTCCCAGTGAATGCAGGCGAATGCCGAATTCTTCGGCGTTGGCTCGCAGCGTGTTGATCTGAGTGCGCGAGGTAAGGTCTGCGATCGGCAGGTCAATGTTGACTGTCGGAGTGTTGTGGTCCTCTGTCGCGATGGTCAGGTCCGGGTGGCGAACCTTGCGCCCGGCCAGGCGCAGCCCTTCGAATGCCTGAGGGCTGGTGACTTCGTGGCACAGCTGCAGGTCGATGTAAAGAAGGTCCGGGGCACCGTTCTCGCCTTTCGTCACAACATGGTCTGCCCACACTTTTTCAGCCAATGTGCCGCTCATGATTCCTCCTTCACGTGTGTCATCACCGTCAGTTCCCTCTGATTCAGCGAATTTTCAGCACCGCCGTCGAACTGGGTGCATAAATACGTCGACAGTGTCTATGGTTAGACACAACACGTGTCTGCAGATTTTGAATCTCAGGACTTGAGATGAGAGGATCACTATATGGACGACGCATCTTCATCAGGCGTCGGGGTTCTCGACAAGGCGACGCTGGTTCTTGACACACTCGAGGCAGGCCCTGCCACTCTTGCCCATCTCGTCGCCGCCACTGGCCTGGCGCGGCCCACTGCCCACCGCCTGGCTGTAGCTCTCGAATTTCACCGTATTGTGGCCCGCGACATGCAGGGTCGATTCGTCCTGGGGCCGCGCCTGAAAGAACTGGCCTCCCAAGCGGGCGAGGATCGTCTGCTGTCAGCCGCTATGCCCGTTTTGATTGCACTGCGCGATCACACCAAAGAATCCACGCAGCTGTATCGCCGCCAGGGCGAATCACGCGTGTGTGTGGCAGCGAGCGAACCGCCGATGGGTCTGCGCGATTCCATTCCTGTCGGCGCAACACTGTCCATGAAAGCCGGATCCGCCGCCCACGTTCTGTTGGCCTGGGAAGAGCCGGACCGCATGCACCGCGGCCTGTACAACGCTTCCTTCAGCGCGACGATGCTGGCACAGGTGCGTCGCCGCGGGTGGGCACAATCTGTAGGTGAGCGCGAAGCCGGCGTCGCGTCGGTGTCCGCTCCGGTGCGTGGACCATCTGGGCGCGTCCTCGCCGCGATCTCCGTGTCCGGCCCGATTGAACGCATGGGACGCCAGCCTGGTCGTCAGCACGGTCCGTCAGTGGTTGCTGCTGCCAACCGCCTGTCCGAGTACCTGCGTTCAGTTGAGGAAATGGAACTGTAGGGCGCTGTGAAAGTCGCCCTCGTCTCTGACTGCTACCCACCGCGACTGGGCGGGATCGAAACGCAGGTGGCGGGGCTGGCTCGAGCGCTCACTGCTGCCGGGCACGACGTCACCGTCATCACTGCCACACCACTTGGATCTGAACGCGGCGATCACACGTCAGTTGAGGACGGGGTACGCGTTCGCCGCCTCACGATGCGTCTTCCGTGGGACATTCCCATTAACCCATTGGCGAGGGTGACTCTCACGCGCGCTCTTCCTACTTTCGACGTGGTACACATCCACACCGGCGTGGTTTCGCCTTTCGCGCGGATGGCAACGAATATCTGCGCGCGCCATGAGATCGCCTGCGTGGTGACGTGGCACTGCATGCTTGACGATCAGCGCCTGTGGTACGGGTGGGCGAATCCGCTGGATGACTGGCAGCGTGCCGGCATTGTTCTGAGCGCCGTGTCGAGCAGCGCAGCTCGGGCCGTTGAACGCTGCGCGCGCGGGCCTGTATCGGTGCGAATTTTGCCCAATTTCATCACCGCTGAACCCTGGGAGACCACCCGAGTGTCCCATGCAGCGCATGCCGGGCTGCTCCAGGCAGAACGGGCACGAGGGCGGGCGGCGATGCCGGTGCCGCTACCGTCCTCACGACCGTCGAGACCGCTGCGAGCGGTGACTGCTACGCGACTGGCGCCACGCAAACGCATCACGCAGCTGGTCGAATGCGTGGTGGCAGCTCACGAGCACGGCGCTGACATTGAACTGCGAGTCTTTGGCGAGGGGCCATTGCGTACCCCGTTGGAAAAGCGCACGGCGGATGCCGATTACATTCACTGGTGCGGACGCAAGTCGCCAGATGAACTGGCCGATGCGTACCGCGAGGCTGACGTGTTCGTCTCCCCTGTTGTTCACGAGGCATTCGGCATTGCTGCATTGGAAGCTCACGCCAGCGGCCTGCCTGTTATTTACCGCAGCGGCAACGGAATCGCTGACTTCTGTACCGACGGTGTGGACGGCGTGATGGCCGGGAGCGATGGTGATATCGCACGCGCACTGTTCGACCTGGCAGTCCAGCCACACAAGTTGGCTGGCCTGCAGCATGCAGCTGCATCTCAGCCGACGCAGCTGACGTGGGAGCGTGGAGCACGAGTCGTCACTGATCTGTACCAGGATGTTCGCTCTAACCATCATTCCTGTCGTTGAGCGCTTCGGTGTTTGTGCGTGCAGACGATGCCTTGAAGGCACAGGCCCGCACATGTGGATCTGCTTGTGAGGTGCTCAGACATTGATCAAATTGATCCGAAGAACAGTTTGAGCAGTACAATCAGGGTTTAAGCCCTTAGTATTCGCTTCTTCCGGGGCACGGATCCTGGAGATTGGAAAAGGGATCCGAGCGTACTCCGTACACCGAAAGTGAGCGGAGGAGGAAATTGGTATCCGGTGAAGGAAGACAAAATGAGCCATGTGCCAGGCGGAAAAATCCGAATGTCTCTTGACGCATTCATAGCTGAATACGGTTGCCATGTGGATCGGATCGGCAAACCACGAGGCACATGGTTGGCTGTAGCACCTGACGGTGTGCCCGTCTCATTCGAGAGCCGTTCGCTGCCGCACAGCGCACTCAAAGAGCCGCACTACTCATACAAGCTCTCCAGTCTGCCGGAAGGCTACTCGATTGAAGTCAGCACAGCGCCGCCATGGTTTGGCTATTCTGGCGGCGCGACACAGTTACAGATCCTTGACGCAGACGGCGAACTGCTGACAGTCTTGGAAGCACTCATCAAAGGGGTCTTGTCGTGATGTCGTTCAACAGCCTTAATGAACCTTTTTTCGAAGAGCTGCAGCAACTGGCGCACTGCAGTAACGCTCATTTCATGCGTAATGCGCTTCACCCATCCTCAATCAGTATCAGCCATTGCGGGGATCCGCTCTATCACCTTGTCCAGCTCAATGAAGGAAAATTCGCATACGGGCTCAGCTCGCGAAACGAACCCATTTCGTTCAGGCTTTTCTCGCCGGACCTCGGCCTCATTACACGCTGGTTCATCTACCAGGCAGGAACGGCGTACCGCTCGGAAAAGCACTATTCGCTGGCTGATCTTCCCTGGTACACGGATCAGCAACGGCCCGGGTACTCTCTGGTGGAAGTAGCTCGAAACACCTACACGCTCAAGACTCCAACCGGCCACGTTCTGCCTATCCGGATGCATGACGACCTCGTCAACAGATATTCACCCACAGTGGAGTTTTCCTACATATGCGATATCCCGGTTCGCGATCTTCTCGACTTCTTCTTGGAGCCAGAGGGTGCCTCCAACCTGGAAGCAATCGTTGCGAATGAAATTGCCCGTAAAGAAAGCACGAAGCGATGCCGTTTCAAAGCCTTGATGAACCTTTTTTCGAAAAGCTGAGGCCGCTGGCGGAAAGTTCGGACGCTCTTTTCATGCGCAATGTGTTCCATCCTCGTTCGATCAGTATCAGTCATGCTGGGGATCCGATCTACCACTTGGCTCAGCTTGAGGATGAGCAGTTCGCATACGGAGAAAGTACGCGAAACGAGGATATCCAATTTACGTTCTTTTCCCCGGATCTTGACCTAGTGACACGCTGGTTCATCTACCAGGCGGGCGAATCATTCCGCTGGGCGCAGCGCGGCTACGCGTCCTTGTACTTTCCGTGTTACACCTATGAACAGCGGCCCGGATACGAACTGGTTGAGGTAGAAAAGTACACGTACACTCTTAAGACGCCAGCTGGCCAGGTCCTGCCTTTCCATATGCATGACGATCTCGTCAACGACTATTCAGAGACTGTGCTGTTTTCTTATATCTGTGATATTCCGGTTCGGGATCTTCTTGACTCTTTCCTAGATCCTGATGGTCGCCCGGCTTTGGAAGCCTTTATCGTCGAGGAATAACGTGTGTGAGGAAGGTTGTAAAGACTGTGTCGTTGATGAGTCTTGATGAGCCGTTTTTCGAGGAGCTGAGGCTGCTGGCGGAATGTCGTAATGCTCTTTTTGTGCGTAATGTGTTTCATCCGAACTCTGTCAGTCTCAGTTACAGTAATGGGGATCCGATTTACCACTTGGCTCAGCTTGAGGATGGGCAGTTCGCGTATGGAGGCAGCTCGCGGAATGAGAGGATTTTCTTTTCGTTCTTTTCCCCGGATCTTGACCTGGTGACGCGCTGGTTCATCTACCAGGCGGGCGTATCTTTCCGCTGGGCGCAGCGCGGCTACGCGTCCTTGTACTTTCCGTGTTACACCTATGAGCAGCGCCCCGGATACGAACTGGTGGAGCTGGAAGCCCGCTGGTACACGCTGAGAACGCCGGCTGGTCGGGTTTTGCCTTTTCGTATGCATGACGATCTCGTCAATGACTATTCAGAGACTGTGCTGTTTTCTTATATCTGTGATATTCCGGTCCGGGATCTTCTTGACTCGTTTCTGGATCCTGATGGTCGTCCAGCCCTCGAAGCATTCGTTGTCGAGGAATAGCGGGTGTGAGGAAGGTTGTAAAGGCTGTGTCGTTGAAGAGTCTTGATGAGCCGTTCTTCGAAGAGCTGAGGCCGCTGGCGGAGAGTTCGGACGCTCTTTTCATGCGTAATGTGTTTCATCCGAATTCAGTCAGCCTCAGTTTCAACAACGGGGATCCGATCTACCACTTGGCTCAGCTTGAGGACGGGCAGTTCGCATACGGAGAAAGTACGCGAAACGAGAAGATTTTCTTCACTTTTTATTCCCCGGATCTTGACCTGGTGACGCGCTGGTTCATCTACCAGGCGGGCGTATCTTTCCGCTGGGCGCAGCGCGGCTACGCGTCCTTGTACTTTCCGTGTTACACCTATGAGCAGCGGCCCGGATATGAACTGGTGGAGGTAGAAAAGTACACGTACACTCTTAAGACGCCAGCTGGCCAGGTCCTGCCGATGCGTATGGATGACGATCTGGTCAACGACTATTCAGACACAGTGCTTTTCTCCTATATCTGGGACATCCCGGTCCAAGACCTCCTCAACTCTTTCCTGGACCCCGACGGCCGCCCGGCGCTCACCCGATTCATTGAAGACTAGAAGCGGGTGTCTTCGGATCCCGCCGCAGCGTGGAAGGCGATCGGGGTGACCGCTCAGCAGATTAGCTGGCCTCGTGCGGCGAGGCGGATGACTGCAGCGGTGAGGCGGCGACGGCGCTGACGCAACCGCCGCCATGTACAGCCTCTTACTTGCGGTACAAACTCTTGCGCCAGTACTCCGGCTCAGAGGTGACCTGAATGTCGAGATTGCGGAAAATTCCTTCATCCACGGATCCCAGAATCGTGGTGGTGTGAACCTGGCATCCGCGCAACTGTTTGAGATACTCCAACGCCTTCGCAGCGTTCGGATCAGTATCAGCCGACACGGACAGCGCAATCAGCACTTCATCTGTGTGCAGGCGCGGGTTGCGACTGCCCAGATGCTCAGTCTTCAGAGTCTGAATAGGCGCAATTGAGGAGGGCGCCAGCAGGTCGATCTTCTTGTCAATCCCCGCCAGCACCTTCAACGCGTTCAGCAGCATCGCGGCCGAACATCCCAGCAGTTTCGACGTCTTCCCTGTGATGATTCGTCCGTCATCGAGCTGCAGCGCACTGGCCGGCAGATGCGTCTTTCTGGCCAGCTCCAGTGCGGGAACCACCACCGGGCGGTCCTGACGCGTGATGCCCAGTTTGCTCATCACAATGGCAATGCGTTGAGATTCAACTGGATCCTTGACATCACGCTTTTCAGCGACCAGAGCCTTGAAGTAACGGCGGATCACTTCCTGTTTGGCAGCTTCGCGGCATACCTCGTCATCGCTGATGCAGTAGCCAGCCATGTTGACACCCATGTCTGTGGGCGACTGGTAGGGGCTCGCCCCGACAAGTTCTTCGAGCAGTTGACGCAACAACGGGAAGACTTCCACGTCACGGTTGTAGTTAACGGCCTGTTTGCCGTAGGCAGCCAGGTGATAGGGGTCAATCATGTTGACGTCATCCAGGTCAGCCGTTGCCGCTTCATAGGCCAGGTTCACCGGATGGTCCAGTGGCAGGTTCCAGATCGGGAAGGTTTCAAACTTTGCGTATCCGGCCTTGTTCCCTCGAGCAAATTCGTGATAGATCTGCGACAGGCACGTGGCCATCTTGCCCGATCCCGGCCCCGGGGCCGTTACGACGATCAGGTCGCGGCTGGTTTCGACAAAGTCATTACGCCCGAAACCCTTTTCCGATACCACCGTGTGCACAGCAGCTGGATATCCCTCGATAACGCGGTGACGCGCCACCTTCAAGCCCAGTTTCTCCAGCTTGCGTTTAAACGTCTTGGCCGACTTGTTGTCATCTTCCATCTGCGTCATCACGATGTTGTCAACCAGGAACCCACGTTCGCGGAACACGTCGACCAACCGCAATACGTCCTGTTCGTAGGAAATGCCCAGGTCGGCGCGCACCTTGTTGCGCTGGAGGTCTTTGGCGTTCAAGACGATGAGGATTTCCAGGTCGTCCTTGAGCTGTTCCAACATAGCGATCTTGTTATCCGGTGTGAATCCGGGCAGGACACGCGAAGCGTGCAGATCATCAAAAAGCTTGCCACCCATTTCCAGGTAAAGCTTGCCACCTATTTCTTTCCTGCGAGTGGCGATGTGGTCGGACTGTAAAGTGATGTATTTTTCGCGATCGAATCCACTACGGGCCATGAGTCCTCCAAAGGGGGTGTTTCACCGACAAGCCGCCGACAAGCGGATTGCCACCCGGCGACCCTGAAAAAGAGGAAGGACGGACCCGCTGTCAGGTCCGTCCTCCAACGTTTCGTACCCCTAATCGGATTTGAACCGATGTTACCGCCGTGAGAGGGCGATGTCCTAGGCCGCTAGACGATAGGGGCTCTGTTCAGTTATGACGCACTTGTACCCCCAATCGGATTTGAACCGATGTTACCGCCGTGAGAGGGCGATGTCCTGGGCCGCTAGACGATGGGGGCCTGTGAATGGACGGCAAGAAAATGGCCGAATCCGCTGGGGTACCAGGACTCGAACCTAGACTAAGTGAACCAGAATCACTCGTGCTGCCAATTACACCATACCCCATGGCGTTGGTTGCACTCACAGTACTGAAACTATGCCTGCAACGAAAGAAAACACTACCCGACGCGGGCTCTCCTGACAAATCCTACGGACGTGGAACAGCTCACCTACCGCGGCCCTACGTCCACAATATGCAGGACAACCCGGTTCGCCTCGTCGGTCGCATCCACGTCCACGACGGCCACGATGCGCCAGTCGCCATCACCGTTGGGATCATCCAACGTCTGCTCAACCAGCCACAGGTTCGACCCCACCAGTTCGTCAGGCACGCCAACTGCCAGTAGTTCAGCCTCGCTCGGATTTTCATTCAAATTGACGAGGGCGCCTGACCGCGCATTCTGATCAATCCCGATCCAGTCGTACTCCGCCCAGTATCGTTCCAGCGCATGATCCCAGCGCTCCTCATCCCATCCGCACCAGCTGTCCAGACGCGCCAGAGCGTCCACATCGTCTCGACTCATCAACTCCACGCGTTCGAACAGTGCGCGCAGCACGGCGGTGCGCATGGCATGACGGTTGGCGCTGAAAGCAACTGTTCCGTCCTCGCTGGCTCCAAACGCGACTTCCTGTCCTGACGCATCATCCTCACCCTCCTCGCGACGCTGCCCAGATGCCAGGGATTCCCATTCGTCCAGCAGAGAAGAGTCAATGGCGCGGATGAGGTGCGAGAGCCACTCCATGATCGCTGCCACTTCCTCGGTGACAACCCGGTCGGGCAACACCTGCCGCAATGAACGGTATGCATCGGTCAGATACCGCAGGATCACGCCTTCGGAACGCGCCACGTCATAGCGGGAGACAAGCTGCGTGAATGTCATCGCGTGTTCGATCATGTCGCGCACAACAGACTTGGGTGAGATGTGCTGGTCCCCGACCCACGGATTCGTCTGCACGTAGGTACGGAACGCGTCTTCAAGCAGATCAGCCAAAGGTTGCGGCCATGTCACCTCGGCCAGTGCTTCCATCCGCTCGTCATATTCGAGGCCCTCTGCCTTCATCGCGGCCATCGCCTTCGAGCGCGCCATGCGCTGCTGAGCGGCCAGCAGGGGACGAGGATCTTCCAGCACTGATTCGACAACTGAGACGACATCCAAGGCGTATGTGGGTGATTGCGCGTCCAGCAGGTCCAGCGCTGCCAGCGCGAACGGCGAGAGGGGCTGGTTGAGTGCGAAGTCATCAGGCAGGTCACGCACCAGACGCACACGCGCCATCCCATCAGATTCAGCCTGCTCAGTGGAGACATGGTCGATGACGCCGGCCTGCCGCAAGGAGCGGTAAATGTCTGCGAGTGCGCGCATATGCGGATTGGAGTCGCGCGGCGGGTCGTCGTTCGTGCGAGCCAGTTCAATGAGGTGCGCAGCGGGATCATGACGCTGCCCTGCCAGCACGTTAAGCACCATCGAGTGACTGATCGCAAAATGTGACTGGAGACGTTCGGGTTCTGCATCACGCAGACGTTCAAACGTTGACCTCGTCCATGAAATCTGACCCTTCGCGGGTGCTTTCGTGGAGCGTTTAGCCGACTTCTTGGCGGCCTTCTTCGCAGCTGCCTCATCGCGCGCCTGACGGGCCGCTTCCTGCGCGGCGCTGAGCCGAGCCTTTTCGCGCGCAGCCTCCACCTCATGTTCGGGAGCGAGAACGCGGACAAATCCAACGGTGTCGTATCCCGTGCGCCCTGCTCTGCCGGCAATCTGATGAAATTCGCGTGCCGACAGGTGGCGCATGCGCCGCCCGTCGAATTTCACCAGCGACGTGATCAGCACGGTGCGGATCGGCACGTTGATCCCCACACCCAGCGTGTCAGTGCCGCACACAATAGCCAGGAGTCCCTGTTGCGTCAGGCGCTCGACGAGTCGGCGGTAGCGCGGCAGCATCCCCGCATGATGCACACCGATCCCCTGTGCGAGCAGTCCGCGCAACTGCTGCCCGAATCCGCGTGCAAAGGAGACAGTCCTGAGGATGCGGCTGATCTGCTTCTTTTGATCGTCGCTGATCAGGGAGGCCCGATCAAACGCGGCAGCAGTTGAGACGGCGTCATTTTGCGAAAAGTGCACAATGTAGACCGGCCAGCGTCCCTCTTTCAGGAGGCGCTCCACGCAGGTGCGCACGTCCTCGACCACATAGTCGAACTCGAGTGGCACGGGTCGTTGCGCATTGTCGACGAGGGCGACGTCCCGACCGGTGCGTTCTTTCCACTGTTCCTGAAAACGGGTGGTGTCACCGAGTGTGGCCGACAAGGCAATGAACTGTGGGGCGGTCAGTTCCAGCAGCGGCACCTGCCAGGCCCAGCCGCGCTCCGGGTCGGCGTAGAAGTGGAACTCATCCATGATGATCATGTCGGCATCGAGCGCATCGCCCTCACGAAGGGACTGGTTCGCCAGAATTTCGGCGGTGCAGCACACAATCGGTGCAAGCGGGTTGAGCGAGACATCCCCCGTGACCATGCCGACGTTGTGCGCACCGAACAGCTCGACCAGGTCGAAAAACTTTTCTGAGACCAGCGCTTTGAGCGGTGCCGTGTAATAGGAGCGGCCCGAATGAGCCAGGGAAACGAAATGTGCGGCCAGGGCGATCATGGATTTACCTGAACCGGTGGGCGTGGCTGCGATGACGTGATTGCCCATCACGATCTCCAGCAGTGACTGCTCCTGATGCGGGTACAGGGGTCTGCCCGTTGATGCCGCCCACGACTGGAACGCGCGCACCAGTTCATCGGGGTCGTCCAGATGTCCGGCATCTTCCAGGTCGTCGAGCAGTTCGTTCAGCGGGGCACTCATACACGCCATTGTGTCATTACTTGCCGCAGTCTCACATGGAGGATGACGCAAACATGATATCCGCGCCCTGTGGAAAGATGAGAACCGCTTTGTTAACTAAAGTGCCCATCACGCGATGAGATGAGAGAGGAGCTCGACGTGGAAATTGCCGATATGATCAAGGTCGTTGCGGATTGGATCACCGGTCACATCACCATGTGGATCCTTATTGGTGTCGGTATCTACCTGACAGTTCGCACCCGCGCCGTGCAGGTTCGCCTCTTTGGTCACATGGTCAAGACCGTGGGGTCATCCCGTCAGGACTCCAAAGGCGGGATCTCATCATTCCAGGCTTTCACCATTTCACTGGCAGCCCGCGTCGGCGTCGGCAACGTCTTCGGCGTAGCCGCAGCACTCCTGCTGGGCGGACCAGGCGCAATCTTTTGGATGTGGATCGTGGCAGCGGTTGGCATGTCCACCGCATTCGTGGAAGCGACCCTCGCGCAGGTCTTCAAGGTGAGGGACGCTGATGGTACGTATCGCGGTGGCCCGGCCTACTACATGCATCTGGGTATGAAGAGCAAACCCCTGGCGAACATTTTCGCCATCATCACGCTGCTCACCTGCGCATTCGTTATTACATCCGTTCAGTCCAACGCGATTGCGGAGACAATGGCCGCCGCCACTCCGATGAGCAAGTGGGTCATCGCAGCATTCCTGCTGGCATTTGCAGCACCTGTCATCTACGGCGGCATCCGCTCCGTGGCTCGGGTGACCGAGTGGATGGCACCGATCATGGCTCTGATATATCTGGTGATGGTCTTCATTATCTGCATCATGAACGCAGGCGAGATCGGCAATGTGCTGTCGATGATTTTCCGTTCCGCATTCGCACCTCAACCTGTGGTGGGCGGCCTGGCCGGCGGCATCATGGCTGCAGTGATCAACGGTGTTCAACGCGGCCTGTTCTCCAACGAGGCCGGTCAGGGCACCGCGCCGAACGCGGCCGCAACCGCAACCGTGTCCCACCCTGTCAAGCAGGGCCTGATCCAGTCTTTGGGTGTCTTTGTCGACACAATCATCGTGTGTACGGCAACCGCATTCGTCATCCTCATTGCAGGACCTTCGGTGTGGAGCGCTGAAGGCGTCAACCCCTCGAACCTGACTGCTCTGGCCGTTGCCGACAAGCTCGGCGCGTGGACCACCGTGCCGATGGCACTGATGATCTTTGTCCTGGCGTTCTCCTCCATCATCGCGGCCTACGTGTACTCCGATGTCAACATGGCGTTTGTGACGAAGCGCCCCTGGGCCACGTGGATGGTGCGCACCGTGTCAGTGGCCTCCGTCGTCATCGGTGCAGTTGCCCAGCTTCCATTGGTGTGGAACGCCGTGGATATTGCAATGGCGATCATGACAGTGACGAACCTGGTCGCCCTCGTCGTTCTGGGTCAATGGGCGTTCGGAGCACTGCGCGACTACGAGGACCAACGCAAGGCGGGCGTCAAGGATCCGGTGTTTGTCGGAGTGGATAATCCGCACCTTCCTGCGGACGTTCCCACCGACGTGTGGACCAAGTCGCGTCAGGAGTAGGACGCGTCATCCAGGAAGATTCAGGCGTAATGTGCGTTACAGTACAGTATGCGCATTGCACACTACATTGATCCGAATTTCCACTCCCCCGCCTGGGGGATCCTGAATGGTAATTGCACAACAATCACTCGCCTGGCGGGCGCGCCTTTCGAGGGGGAGCTGACTCCCCCGCTGCAGGCCACGAACTACGATGTGACGTCGGTTCACCTGCTCGCTCCCACTGAGGTAGCCACGGCCAAGGTGGTTGCTGTCGGGAAGAACTACGCTGACCACATTCAGGAGATGGGCGGGGAAGCACCACAGGAGCCACTGCTGTTCTTTAAGCCATCGACCGCCATCATCGGGCCTGGTGAGACGATCAAGTACCCCTCGTGGTCATCAAATGTGCATTACGAGGGGGAGCTGGCTGTCATTATCGGGTCGACATGTTCACAGGTCGCACCCCAGGATGTGCCGGCACATATTTTGGGGTTCACCTGCGCCAACGATGTGACAGCGCGCGATAAGCAACGCAGCGACGGGCAGTGGACGCGTGCGAAAGGCTTTGACACCTCGTGTCCTCTGGGTCCGTGGATCCTGATTCCTCAGGCAGATGATGAGTTCTCAGTCGGCGACGCTCATCTGCGCACCGTTCTGCGTGACACAGTTGTGCAGGACGTCTCAACTTCTTTCATGATCCGTCCGGTGTACGACTTGATCTCGTTCATCTCCCAATCCATCACCCTCAAGGCGGGAGATGTTGTACTGACAGGCACGCCAGCAGGGGTGGGGGAGCTACAGCGTGGTGATACGATCAGTGTCGAAATAGACGGGATTGGAACGCTGACGAATCCGATCGCCTGAGGCCGATACCTCACACGTAAGTTCCGGTCCTGACTTTTTCGCATCCCATTGGTCACGTTGAAGGAAGCAATCGTGAGTTCCACTGAGCCAATCGCACCCAACGCTGGGGCACCACATGCAGTACAGACACAGAAGGAACAGGGCCTGTCCGTTGAGATGGCCGGCCTGGATGTCATTCCTGAGTCGGATCGTAAAGGCAAACCATCAGATCTGTTCATGCCGTGGTTCGCTGCGAACATCTCCGTTCTGGGAATCTCATGGGGCGCATGGGTGCTCGGGTTCGGCATTTCCTTTACACAGGCCGTTATCGTCTCCATCGTCGGCATCACGTTCTCATTCCTGACCTGCGGCATCATCGCCATCGCAGGTAAACGAGGATCCGCCCCGACGCTCGTTTTGTCGCGCGCAGCATTCGGTGTGAACGGCAACCGCATTTCCGCCGCGATTTCATGGATCCTGACGGTGGGCTGGGAAATGTTCCTGTGCATCATTGCCACGCAGGCGTCCGCAACGGTGATGGGCGCCCTCGGCATGCACAATCATGTTGCCGCGCAGATCATTTCACTGGTACTCGTTGTCGCCATCGCAGGCGGTGCCGGCATCCTCGGGTTCGACACCATCATGAAGGTGCAGACCTGGATCACCTGGTTGACGGCGATCCTGACTGTCATCTACCTGGCATTGACCATCCCCACCATCGATCTCAGCGCGATCTCCGCTCTGCCGTCCGGCCCGTTCTCCGCAATGCTCGGCGCACTGTGCATGCTGCTCGCCGGTTTCGGATTCGGCTGGATCAACGCGGCCGCCGATTACTCGCGTTACCTTCCTCGTCGTGCCTCCACCGGCGGCGTGGTCGGCTGGACCACCTTCGGTGCCACGCTGCCCACTGTTGTCCTCGTGATCTTCGGTCTGTTGCTCGTTGGGTCCGATGAGTCGCTGGGACAGGCAATCGACCTGGATCCGATCGGCGCGCTGACCACGATTCTGCCGACCTGGTTCCTCATTCCGTTCGCCCTTGTCGCGATCCTCGGCCTGGTCGGAGGCATCGTCATGGACATCTATTCGTCGGGCCTGTCGCTGCTGGCGACGGGTGTGCCCATCAAGCGTCCGGTTGCCACCGCTCTGGACGGCACCATCATGCTGGTTGGCACAATCGCCGTCGTGTTCTTCTCCGCGAACTTCATTGACCCATTCACCGGCTTCCTCACCACGCTCGGCGTGGTCATCGCGGGCTGGGGTGGCGTCATGATCGCTGATATTCTGCTGCGTCGCTCCGACTACAACGAACCTGATTTGTTCCGCTCCTCCGGCGTGTACGGGTCCGTGAACTGGGGCGCGATCGCTTCCCTGGCTGCTGCAACATTCGTGGGTTGGGGCCTGGTGGTCAACAACGCCGCCAGCTGGCTGTCATGGCAGGGCTACCTGCTCGGCCCGATCGGTGGCCGCGAGGGCGACTGGGCGTACTCGAATATCGGGATCCTGCTGGCCATGCTGATCGGTTTTGCCGGCTATTTGCTGACCAGTCGTTCGCGTGTGCGCAAACAGGAAGAGGCTGGTGCCCGCACTTACGCTGACGGCGCTCAGGAAAGTGAGGACTGACCATGTCTGACGAGTCGATCCGCAGCGTTCTTCTGGATCAGCAGGCCCAGGACGGGGCCCGCACTATTGCGGAGCTGTCGGGGCGTGACCACCATGACCTGTTCGTGGTGCTCGGCTCGGGTCTGGCACATGCACTGGATGCTGTGATCGACGCGCCGGATTCTCAGTGCCGCTCGTTCGCGCTTTCCGACATTCCGGGGGTTGAGGCTCCCGTGGCTGATGGACACGTCAACACGATCCACTCGGTGCGAGTCGGCGCGTTGAATGTGCTTATTGCTCTGGGTCGTACGCATTTGTACGAGGGCGTCTCCCCCGCGTGTGTCACCGCATGTTCGAGGGCGGCTGCCGCAACCGGTGTTCACACTGCCCTGTTGTGCAACGCGAACGGATGTGTGCGCCAGTGGCAGCTGGGCGACGTCATGGCCATTGATGATCACCTGAATTTCTCAGGATATTCCCCGTTTAACGGGCCAATATTCGTGGATGTGACCAGCGTGTGGAATCGTGAACTGACCGATATCCTCGCTCAGCATTGTCAGCGCCGAGGTATCTACGCATGTATGCGCGGACCCGAGTATCAGACGCTTGCCGAGGGCCGCTGGCTCATGTCGACGGGTGCCGACTGCGTGGGCATGTCGACGGTGATGGAGGCGATCACTCTGCATGCGTTGGGTGTGCGCGTGTGCGGTATGAGCGTCGTATCCGACCTGTCGTTTGCTGACGCCCCCACTCACCCGAACGCAGTTGTTGAGGCAGCCGCAGCTGCCTCAACAACGATTGAATCAGGTTTCAGAGCGATCTGTTCTCAGGAGTAGATCTTCTGCATGTGCTCTTCGATTTCTTCCAGAGACTTCTTTGAGGTCTCCGGCATGATCTTGAACAGCACGACTGCGATCACGAGGTTCATCACACCGTAGATGGTGTAGGTGACTCCCCCGCCGAGCGCGTCCATCATCTTCGGGAACGTCCATGTAATGATCGCGTTCATGATCCACAGGCAGAAGACCGCGAATCCGTTCATGACGCCACGCGCATTGGCCGGGAACATTTCACCCAGCATCGTCCACACAACAGTTCCGTTGGTGGACTGCACGATCAGCATAAAGACGCCCATCATGCCCAACACTGCGTACGGTGCCCACGAGGGAGGCTCGCCGCCACCCGTGATTGCCGGTGCAATGGTGAACTGGAAGAAAGCGGCAATGGCCAGCAGGCAGATGCCCACACCTGTGACGTCGAAAATCAGCAGCTGGCGCCTGCGGAAACGACCGATCAGCAGCAGGCCCAGTGCCGAGCCGATCACTGACATGACACCATTAGCGACCTGCGCGGTAATCGCGGCGGACGTTCCCATCCCTGCGTAGGACAGAACCTTCGGCGCGTAGTACATGATGGTGTTCACGCCGGTTGTCTGGTTGACGATTGCAAGGAAGATGCCCACGGCCAGAAGCTTGCGCAGCCACGGGATCCGCATGATCTCACTCAGACTGAGTTTCTTCTCAGCGACCTGGCGTTTGCGGGCCTCGATCATTTCGTTGATTTCGTCCTCGATCGGGCCGTCCTTTTCAGGGTCACGAACGCGCTTGAGCGTGCCGATCGCCTCGTAGACCTGTTTCTGGATAATGTGCCAACGGGAGGATTCGGGCATCAGGTGCATGCCAATCCACAGGAACACTGCGGGCAGAGTACATAGGACGATCATCCAGCGCCATGCCGAACCGTTGCCGGCGCTGATCGTCATCTGCATCATGAACTCGTGGATAGCAGACTGGTCGTTCCCGACCTGCTGGGCGACCAGTTCGTTCAACGAGTCCCATTCGTAGGTGCCTGGCGCAATCGCGCCCGTCGGGTCAGCCTTGACGGTGAGCTGAGGGCCACCGTGAGCCGAATTGATCGCCGCGTTCATGCTGAATGCGAGGAGCTGGCCGGTGACGATCATGAGCTGATCGACGGCAACAATGGAGCCTCGAATACGTTTGGGGGCACTCTCTGCCAAGAACACCGGGACAGTTGCGGACGCGCCGCCAACTGCCAAGCCCAGAATGAGGCGGAAGATGTACATGATCCACACGTTGGGTGAGAAGGTGTTGCCCAGCGCACCAATAATGAACAGGATAGCCAGCATGATGATGTTGTGGCGACGACCGAATTTATCCGACAGGCGTCCACCGATCAAAGCGCCAAATGCAGCACCGATGGTGAGGACGCCGCCGATGGCTCCTTCTTCGAGCGGTGTCAGTTCCAGGCCGCCAGCACCGGCAGGCATGTACATGTACGGCAGAGCACCTGAGATCACACCGGTGTCGTAGCCGAACAATAGTGAACCGAGTGTCGCCACTGCTGTCAGTGCGACGATTCCTCGTTTCGGTCCTGAGGGCGGAGTTTTCTCCGCCATCTCCTTGATTCGTTCAGGCGTGTAGTCCGCGTAGGACAGCTCTGCCTCTTGCCTCTTGTCTGCCATGATTCTCCTCTTCAGCGAGTAAAGTGTGGCTGCACCGCCACCAGTCGTAGTACCTGGATCACGCCTGCAGGGCGTTGTCGTGGTCGAACGTTGTGACAACATCAACTGGCGCTACTTCATGCCATGTCCGGTCTTCAGCCGACTTCTCAATGGCATCATCAACTTCAGCTGCAGCCCATCCATCACCGGCAGAGGGCCCGTACTGCTTGTTGTCGAGCACACCTTGAATGAACTGGGCAGCCTCGACCACTTTCAGGTCATCGAAGCCCATTGATGTTCCTGCTCCGGGCTGGAAGCGGCTGAATCCGGGGTAATCTGGGCTGGCCATAGCGTCGACATATCCTTGCTGGAATCCATGATCGTTTCCGATGCAGATCTGCAGTCTGTTCAGATCTTCAAAGTTCCACCGCAATGAGCCTTCGGTGCCGTAGACCTCGATAATGTATTCGGCGCGCGGTCCCACGCTCACGCGCGAGGACTCCATCGTGACCAGGGTGCCTGATTCGAGGGTGCCCAGAACTGCAACATAGTCTTCGTTGCCGACCGGGCCTTTCTGGTCGGATACCTGCACCGTGGCATGTCCCATACCCTGTTCAAGGGGAATCGGACGCTCCGTGATGAACAGTCCTGTCTGCGCTGTAACAGCGGTAAAGCGGTCCTTCAAAACGTACTGCACCAGGTCGGCTCCGTGTCCGAGCAAATCGAGGATGACTCCTGCTCCGGCCTTTTCCTTCGCGTAACGCCACGTCAGCGGCCCGTCGGGACTCGAGGCATAGTCTGCAATCAGCCACACGCGGGCATTCGTGATACGACCGATTGCGCCCTCCGCAACGATCGCGCGCGCCATTTCAATGGCAGGAGCATGGCGGTAGTTGAATCCGACGGAGGTAATCAAGCCTGCAGATTGAGCCCCTCGCGCAATTTCTTTGGATTCTTGAGCGGAGATCCCCATCGGCTTTTCGATCCAGAAAGGTTTGCCTGCCTCGATCGCGGCCATCGCGATCTCGTGGTGAAGGAAGTTGGGCGCACAGATCGACACAACGTCGACCTCCGGGTCACTCAGAACATCTCGGTAGTCCTCCACAGCCTTTTCAAATCCCAAGTTGTCAACTGCGAACTGACGGTTGCTTTCCACAACATCGCAGCACACCACCAGCTTGATATCTACTTCAATTTCCGGATACTTCTCCCGCAGTGCTTTGAACGACCGTGTGTGAAGACGCCCCATCCATCCCAGCGAGATCACGCCTACGCCGATAGTCTTCCTGCTCATATCTGCTCCTTCGCGTTGTGGTCATCTCATCGACCCACAGTGCAACTGCGACTGCCATAATCGCATTTGTTACAACAAGCCAAGACTAAATCAAATTTGCGGTAAGCACAAGAGCTAATTTTGACAGGATTACGTACCGAGTATCTGACGTGCATAAACAGGTATTTGTTAAGGCTTACTCGCGTCGTGTCGGAGGAAGCGAGGATGTGATCGCCTGGATTATTCTGTGCGCATTCGCCTTCGAACACGCCAGATTGACGCGAATCCAGTTCTCGTATCCGGTTCCCAAAGTCGCACCGGCATTGACACCCACCCGAGCATTCTCACGCAGGAAGGCGGCAGGACTATGCACGCCTGACCAGTCATACGCATCCAGCCCCCACCATGTCAGGTATGTCGCTTCAGGACTGACAAAGTCGACCAGAGTGTCTGACAGTGCTTCATGCGCGAGCGTCATATTCGACGCAACCTCCTCACGCACCACGTCCTGCCACGGGTCACCGTCGCGGTAGGCAGCAATTGTTCCGATCGCCCCCAATGAGTTTGTCAGGTGACTAATCTCGCCACAGGAGTCGTCCCATTGTTCAAGCAAAGCGTCATCAGTCACGATGATTTGTGCGCAGGGAAGTCCCGCAATGTTCCATCCCTTCGATGCAGCTGTCGCCGTAATCGTGCGCGCCGCCACCTCATCATTCAGGCGCGCAAATGAGAAGTGACTCGTGGGATCTGTCAGGACCAGCGGACTGTGGATCTCATCGGCAAAAATCATCACATCCGTATCGCGAATCGCTTCCCACAACGCTTCCAGTTCGTCACGCCGAAAGGCACGCCCCGTCGGATTCCACGGATTGCACAAGATCAGCAGTGCACCACCCTGACGGGCTTCTCGGCCGATCGCTTCCACATCGAGTTGCCATTCACCCCCACTGCGCCGGTCTCCCTCGTCACTGAATGGAACACGAACAGCGGGGACTTCAACGATGGGATGCCCAGCGACACCGGGCATCGTCAGGAAGGGCATGTAGGCAGGGGTCGGTACAATGACTCGGCTCCCCTCGGGGATCATCGAGCGCAACACGACATCAAGGGCTGGCAAGACGGACTGGACCGTGCGCACGCATGTTGGATCAAGTGTCCAGCCGAATCGGCGTTGCTGAAAATCGACGAGGGCGTCTCGCACCGCGCCATCCAGCCATGACGGCTGGTATCCGAGCAGGCCGTCATCAATCGCTTTCTTCATCGCCTCGACAACCGGTGGAGCGGTACCAAAATCCATCTCAGCGACCCATGCACCCAGTGTTGGCTCACCGCTGGCAGTGCGAATGCCTGTCCATTTGAGCGATCCAATGGTCCAGTTCTCTTCAGGTGAGCGGTCAGGCAGCACAGGTTTCATGGAACATACTCCTTCATTCATTCAGCACCATGCTAATGCTCTTCACGCACTTCACGCCCGTCACTCGATGCTGTCCCCGTCGTCTGCTTCTGTCCCCCGCCACCGGACTCAGTGTCGCTGCCTGTGCGGGTACTCGCTCAATTGCTTGCGCGCACCTGACATTTGCAGTGAACCGTGTCATATGCATTGTCAGACTGACAACGTTTTGTTCTTCCTCATTGTCACCTTCCTGGACGCGCCTTAAAATGGATGGTCGGCCCTCGTTGATCAGCCGTTCAGATTACTGTGTGTGAAAGAAGGTTAAGTGGCGACTTCACGCTATTTCACGGTACCGGGATCAGATCGACAATACGACCGCAACAGAATGCTCATTGCCATCCTTATACCACTGGTCATGGCACTGCTTCAGGTTTCAGCAGTCAATACGCTGCTCCCCGCTATCCAGGAGACGTTGGGAGCCACCTCGTCAGGCATTCAGTGGGTGCTGGCTGGCTACGCGCTGGTCTACGGCATCATTTTGGTGCCCGCAGGACGTATCGGTGACCTTGTCGGACGCTCCATGATGTTCGTCATCGGGCTGGCGATTTTCAGCGCTGGCTGCCTGGCCTGCGCACTGGCAACTGACACCGTCATGCTGAACGCCATGCGGATTCTTCAGGCGGTGGGAGCGGGAGTATTTTCGCCTCAGGTCAACGGAATGATCCAGCAGTACTTCGATGGACGTGCGCGCGCCAAAGCTTTCGGCCTGATGGGGTTGACCATTTCTGCATCGGTTGCAGCCGGACCGCTAATTTCCGGCGCTACGGTAGCGATCTTTGGCAATGATCCAGGGTGGCGCTACGCGTTCGCGATCAACACTCCAATCGGCCTGCTCGGACTTTTCCTTGCCTTCCGGTGGCTGGCCTTCTCAAAGGAGCGACGCACCATCGGCCCGAATCGCAAGAAAGCACGCGAAGAGTACCGCCGTCAGGAAATTGTCGCGGGGCGTCCTGCTTCGAAGCGACGCGGTCGCACCCTGGATCTCGACCCTGTCGGCATGATCACACTGTGCATAGGCGTATTCCTGATCATGATGCCGTTTACGATGCACGCGTCCTGGCGAATGTGGCTGCTGCCTGCCGCCGTGCTTGTTCTGACTGCATGGGTGTGGTGGGAATACACCTACGAGCGCCGCGGCCACATCCCGATGGTGAACCTCAAACTGTTCAAGATCAGCTCATTCAGTTACTGCACGGCAATCTCCGCACTGCAGTTCCTGGGCTCCACCTCCATCTTCGTGCTCATCGCACTGTTCGTACAGCAGGGACTGGGGCAGACTGCTCTGTTCACCGGCCTGATCGGCCTACCCAACGCCGTGATTTCAGCCTACTTCGCGGTGTTCGCTTCACGCCACGCGATCGAGAAGGGTCGCGTGCTGCAGGTCGTCGCGCTGCTGATCGTCATCGGCTCGGTTCTGGCCACCGTCGCTGTAGCGTACGGTGTGGCCAATCTGGGATGGCACCCGGCATGGCTGACTCTGCCAATCACGCCCGTCGGTATCGGACTGGGCATGATGGGCTCGGTCAACCAGACTCAGTCCATGCTGGAAGTTCCAGCGGCTCACGGAGGTACGGCCGGTGGCATGGTCCAGACCGCCCAGCGCATCACGACTGCCATCGGTAATGCTGTTGTCACTGCCGTCTTCTTCGCCAGCGGAGCTGCTGTGGGACATACGCCCAGCGAATGGTTCCGCGGCTTCGCCTCAGCCCAGGCTCTGGTCGTTGGATTCATTTTGTTGGCAGTGATCGTCGCAGTGGTCTACATGATACGAGGGCGTCGCTCCATACCTGGCACATCGCAGGCACAAAGGACGATCCGCAACCGGTGACCTGGTGTTTTCCTGGGCACCGTTTCAACGGTAGAATAGGCAGCACTATGACTGTCACGAATGCAACTGGACGCGATATTCGCCTCCGTTTTTGTCCTTCACCAACTGGCACTCCGCACGTCGGAATGGTACGCACCTGCCTGTTCAACTGGGCGTATGCGCGTCACACCGGCGGAACGTTCGTCTTCCGCATTGAAGATACGGACGCGCAGCGTGACTCCGAAGAGTCCTACCAGCAGATCCTCGACTCCCTGGAATGGTTGGGACTGGACTGGGATGAAGGTATCGGTAAGGGCGGGCCGCACGCGCCCTATCGTCAGTCAGAGCGTATGGACATCTACCGTGACGTCGCACAGAAACTGCTGGAAGGCGGATACGCGTACGAGTCGTTTTCAACGCCCGAGGAAGTTGAGGAACGTCACCGTGCCGCTGGCCGAGATCCGAAGCTCGGCTACGACGGTTTCGACCGTGATCTGAGCGAGGAGCAGAAAGAGGTGTTCCGTGCTGAAGGCCGCAAACCTGTTCTGCGTATGCGCATGCCGGATGAGGACATCACGTTCACGGATCTGGTGCGCGGCGATATCACCTTCAAGGCGGGTTCGGTTCCTGACTATGTCATCGTTCGTGCCAACGGTCATCCGTTATACACGCTGGTCAACCCTGTCGACGATGCGCTGATGGAGATCACACACGTCCTGCGCGGTGAGGATCTGCTCTCGTCAACTCCTCGCCAGATCGTGCTCTACCGTGCACTTGAGGAGCTGGGGATCGCCTCATTCACGCCGCGTTTTGGCCACCTGCCTTATGTGATGGGTGAAGGGAACAAGAAGCTGTCCAAGCGTGACCCGAAGTCGAATCTGCTGCTGCACCGCGAAAACGGCATGATTCGTGAAGGCTTGCTGAATTACCTGGCATTGCTGGGCTGGTCGATCAGCCCGGATAATGACATTTTCTCCGCTGAGGAAATGATTGAGGCGTTCGACATCGAAGATGTCAACCCGAATCCGGCGCGCTTCGATCAGAAGAAGTGCACCGCCATCAACGCCGAGCACATCCGCATGCTCGACATCGACGATTTCACCCGCCGCATCGTGCCGTTCCTTCATCGCGATGGCGTAGTCAGTGCGGACACTTTCGATGCACTCACCGATGAGGAACAACGCCGCCTGGTTCCTGCTGCCCCGCTCATCCAGACACGCATTCAGGTGCTCTCTGAAGCGTCCGGCATGCTCGGGTTCCTGTTTGTGGCTGACAAAGATCTTCAGATCGATGAAAAGTCGCAGGGCAAACTCAAAGATGATGCGGCAGATGTCCTCAGCCGTGCCATCAAGGAGTGCGAAAAGGTTACTGAGGCTGACTTTGGGACGGAAAAGCTGGAAGAAAAGCTCCGCTCGGCCCTCGTCGATGAAATGGGAATTAAGCCGCGCCTGGCGTTCACACCCATGAGGGTGGCTGTGACCGGCAAGCAGGTGTCTCCCCCGTTGTTTGAGTCGATGGAAATCCTTGGTAAGGAATCCTCGCTCAAGCGTCTGCGTCACCTGCGTGACGTACTTGCCCAGTAGGTCAGGGCTCCGGAGCTCAGGGATTGAGCATCTTAGCGGCGCGGGGCAACGGGAATCGCGCCCGCCTAGTCGAGCGCGATGAGCGGAGCGAATTCGCCTTTTGTCAGTTCTGCCAGATCAGTGGCGGCAACCAGTACGGAAAATCCGCGTTTGCCGCCGCTGACCGCGATCGCATCGTAGGCGAGCGCTGACTCGTCGATGAAGGCGCGGTGCCGGGTGGTCTGTCCCAGCGGGGAGATTCCACCGACCACATACCCGGTTCGGCGCTGCGCGACAGCAGGATCTGCCATCTTTGCCGAGCGAGCGCCCGCTGCACGCGCAATGAGTTTGAGTGACAGGTGGTGGTCTACTGGAATCGCCGCCACGACGAACTCACCGTCGGAAGTTTCCACCATGAGGGTCTTGAAGACCTGCTGTGCCGGCAGATCAAGCTGGTCGGCGGCTTCTCCTCCATATGAGGCTGCCGACGCGTGGTGCTCATAGTGCAGGGGCGTGAAGTTGACTCCTGCCTGCGTCAGCTCCTCGACAGCTCGCGTCGGGCCGGTGCCGTGATGCTTTTTCTTCGCCATCGTCAGATGATGCTCGCGTCAGGCGAATCGACGACCTCTTTGCCGAAGGGGAAGCATGTCACGGGGATGAGTTTGAGGTTGGCAATTGCCAGCGGGATCCCGATGATGGTGACGAACTGTGCGATTGCGGTGGTGATGTGTCCGATGGTGAGCCATAGTCCTGCCACGAGGAACCACACGACGTTCATGAATGTTGAGCCTGCGCCGGCGTCCGGCCGCTTGACGACCTCGCGGCCAAATGGCCAGATCACGTAGGACGCCATACGGAAACATGCCACGCCGGCTGGGATCGTGATGATAAAGATGCACGCGATGATGCCGAAGAAGATGTATTCGAGGAAGAGCCAGAAACCGGCCAACAGGAACCAGATGATATTCAAGAGTGTGCGCACTGTGATCTCCTAGAGTTAAACCCGCTCATTTTACCTTATCTGCTTCCTTTATTGTCCCACGGCGTTCTTCTCCAACAGAACCGGCTACATAGCGAGGACAAAGTGCGTAGTATCGACCAAGTGAGCATCAACGACAACATTGCCCGAGTCCGCGACAGAATCGACCGTGCCTGCGAAGCTGCAGGCCGATCCGATACTGCGACACTCGAGCTTGCTGTCAAGACCCAGGACGCACAAACCTGCCAGGCTGCGGCTCGTGCTTTGTACGAGGCAGGCCTGCCTGTCCTCCTCGGACACAATCGCGTTCAGGAAGCCCGCGCTACCGCGGAGGCGATCCGCACTGTTCCGGGCGCCAGCATTCATCTGATTGGCTCATTGCAGACCAATAAGATTAACCAGGCGCTGGCCTGCACCGACTTGATCGAAACGGTTGATTCGCAGCGTCTGGTCGATCACCTCGATAAACGTGCCAACGGGCTGCGCCCCGTGTTTATCCAGGTCAACGTGTCTGGTGAAGACTCCAAGAGCGGGTGCCGACCTGATGATGTTCCAGCATTGCTGGATGCGATCGAATTGTCCAGCGCGCTCACGCTCGAAGGATTCATGACGGTTGGACTGAATTCGGATCACGAATCTGACGTGCGTCGCTCATACTGCTTGCTGCGCGACATTCGTGACGCTGCCTCCTGGCACCTGGGTGTACCTGAACCTGATCTGCAATTGTCGATGGGGATGTCACGCGATCTGGAGTGGGCAATTGCAGAAGGTGCCACGATCGTTCGGATCGGAACCGACGTGTTCGGCCCGCGCCCTCGTCGCGACTAGCCTGCTGCCGGATCGTGGTCTTTCACACCGGAACCACATAGCGGAATGATGCATGAAGCCGGACCTCGACCACTCGAGACATACTGACGGTATGCCGCATAGTTGGCGGCTGACGTGATTTCACAGTAAATTCCGCGGTGCGCAAGGTCGCTGTGTGCACGCACAATGTCCTGCTCATGTACGGCAAGAAATTCAATCGAGCAGGCGCGCGCATATCTCATGATTTGCTCAACCCGTGCAGGCCTTGCAATTGCGATTCCATCGGCAAGCGTCGCTGTGGCATGGAAATCGCTGAGATTCTCACCTGCCGCCATACGGCGCAGCGGATCACAGCGCTCACTTTGCACCGCCACAATATGCGGAAAATGATCGATGCATCCTGATGTCATCAAATGTTCAAGCGCCTTAACCGCGCCGATCAGTAGCGTGCCGTTGCCAACCGGAATGAGCAGGACCTCAGGGAGCCTCCCGCCACACTGCTCAAAGATCTCGTACACATAGGTCTTCGTGCCTTCATAGAAAAAGGGGCTGAAAACATGCGACGCATAGAACGCATCATCGCGCTCCCGAACGTAGGTTCGCGCGACATCTGCGCAATGATCGCGCGAGCCTTTCACAATGTGCACCATCGCGCCAAAGGATTCAATCATCGCGATTTTCTTGTCGGATGCCGCTTCCGGCACGAAAATCTCGCACTCTATCCCCGCTCGTGCAGCGTAGGCTGCGATCGCGCATCCGGCATTTCCGCTTGAATCCTGCACCACGCGCGTGATTCCAACCGAAGCGCACCACGTGATCAGCGCGGCCGCCCCTCGATCCTTGAATGACAGGGTCGGCATGGCGTATTCCAGTTTGCCGAGGACACCCTCGTCAATGGAGACGAGGCCGGTCATCCCCTCCCCCATGCTGACGCGCTGCCATGTGGAATCATCTGACCCAACTCCGATCATCGACGCACGATACCGGAACTGTGACCACTGCGAGGAATCCACGGTGTCGAGCGCGAACGGTTCCAGATCGCCGTGCAGATCCCACAGTCCGCCGCATCGACATTTTATCGAGGTCGCGGGCGTCGCCTCCGCGGTGCTGCCGCACCGCACACACTGGTAGTACATAGTGACAGTTTACGGAAGACGGTACGTCCACTCGTGGGTCGCGAACTTGGTACGGCACCGGTTCTCAGCGATCTCAATATCATGCTGCGTGATTTCGCCGTCCGTCGCGTGGTACTTGTCGCGGAAATGCCCCAGGAACACATCGATGATGTCTTCGCGCGCCATACCGGTCTGCGAGCGCATGGGGTCGACTCTTTTGACCGCTGAACGCGTCCCCTTATCGTGGATCTTTTCTTTGCCGATGCGGATCACTTCCAGCATCTTGGCTGCATCAATGTCATACGACATCGTCACGTGGTGCACCATGTAGCCGTTCGCGAATCGTTTCTGCGCTGCACCGCCGATCTTGCCTTCCTCGGACGCAATGTCATTGAGCGGTACGTACCGCGCTTTCACGCCGACCTTTTCGAGGGCTTCCATCACCCATTGGTCAAGGAATTCGTATGACTGGGCGAACGAGAGTCCGTCGACCAGGGCGGTGGGAACCACAAGCGAGTACGTCACACAGTTGCCGGCTTCCATAAACATTGCGCCGCCCCCGGTGATGCGGCGGCACACTGTAATGCCGTATTTGTCGATACCGTCCTGCCACAGTTCGTTGGCATAGGACTGGAATGATCCGATCACAACAGCCGGATCGTCCCATTCCCAGATGCGCATGAACGGTTTGCGGCGCCCTTCGGCGACATCCTGAGCAAGCGTTTCGTCCATCGCGACGTTGACCATTGGAGGCACCACCGGCCCGTGGATGACGTCGAAGTCAATGTCATCCCAGCTCAGTGCTTTACCCAGTGCACGCCGCAACGCGATGCCAACGCCTTCAGGAGTGATGCCCAGCAGGTTGTCGCTGGGCTGCAGGGCTTCAGAAACACGCTGAGCGGCCTGTGCCGCGCTCATGTCGGCTGGGGCGCTTTCCAGGGCATCGCGCATACGCGTCAGTGCGCTGTCTGGTTCCAGGAAGAAGTCTCCTGACAGTTGCACATCGCGCAGTATGGCGTCCGAATCCGTCTGGTCGACTTCCACGTCGAGGACGACGAGTTTGCCTCCAGGAACTTTGTATTCTCCATGCATGTCTCTATTGTCGCTGTTCGGAGCGATCCACGCTCGGCAACCGCAACGCGAAACCGGTCATTTACTCAGCGGGGCAGAAGTCCCCAGCGGTATCCGTCGAAGAGTGCTTCCCATGACGCCTCGATAATGTCGGTGCCGATTCCAACTGTGGACCATTCGCGCTCCCCGTCACTCATGGTGATCAGGACGCGGATCGTTGAGGCCGTCCCGGCGTGATGCTGGTCGAGGATATGCACCTTGAAGTCACTCAGTTCAATCACCGCGGCTTCCGGTTTGTACTGTGTGAGTACGGCGCGCAGCGCACGATCAAGGGCGTTGACCGGACCATTTCCTTCGCTGGTGTGGATGTAGCGCGCGTGGGTGCGGATCGTGACGGTAGCGCGTGTGCTCGAGAGTGGCTGTCCCTCAGCAGGTCGCTGACCCGTCGACACATCCCACGATTCAACGTCCACGAATGGGGGCAGCATTCCAACCTCGTTGCGCAGCAGCAACTCGAAGGAGGCGTCTGCGCCGTCGTACATATAGCCGTCCGCTTCGCGCTCTTTCACAATGCGAGCCAGTCGTGTGGCAAGGTCAGGACTGGTGAGGTCAATGCCCAGTTCCTGCGCTTTCAGTTCGATCGATGCACGTCCCGCCATCTCCGATACCAGCATTCTCATGCCGTTGCCTACCTGCTCGGGATCGATGTGCTGATACAGGTCAGGATCGACCCGAATAGCTGATGCGTGCAGTCCAGCCTTATGCGCGAAGGCGGAAGCCCCCACGTATGGAGTACGCGAGAACGGCGCAATGTTGACGATGTGTCCGATGCTGCGTGCCGTTGAGGTCAGGTGCGTCAGCGCGTGGCCACCAAGCAGGTCAAACCCCATCTTGAGCTGCAGGTTTGCGAGACAAGCCAGCAGGTCGGCATTCCCGGTTCGCTCTCCGTAACCATTGATGGTCCCCTGGATCTGTCGCGCGCCTGCCCCGACAGCTGCCATCGTGTTGGCCACTGCGCAGCCGGTGTCGTTGTGGGCATGTATTCCCAGCACCACATCTTCATGTCCGTCATTGACGAGGGCGTCCCGAGCCTGTTCAATCATCTGCGCAATAGTGGCAGGCAGATTTCCGCCGTTCGTGTCGCAGGGAATGACGGCTGCCGCGCCGGCACGTGCCGCCTCGATCATGACCTGAATCGGGTATCGCTCGCGTGAGTCCCACGCCAGGCCATCAAAGAAGTGCTCCAGGTCGACCATAACGGTGATGGGACGCCCCACCGCGTCGGGTGACGACAGGTAGGAAACGGTGTCGCGCACCATGCGCAGATTCTCCTCTAGCGTTGTGCGCAAAGCACTGGTGACATGTCTGGGATCGGATTTGGCAACGACAGTGATGACGCTGGCGCCGCTGTCAACGAGCCCCGCAATCTGAGGGTCTTTGCTGGCCTTCATTCCGGCTTTCGTCGTTGCTCCGAACGCGACGAGGGAGGAATGTGACAGGTCAAGGCGCGCTGCCTGCCTGAAGAACTCGGTGTCTTTCGGGATCGCTCCGGGCCATCCGCATTCAATGAAGTCGATCCCCAAGCGATCCATAATTCGCACGCATTCGATCTTGTCAGCAACTGACAGGCTGATGCCTTCCTGCTGGGCACCGTCACGCAACGTGGTGTCATATGTGAATACGTGCTCTTTCATGGATACAGTGTGTCAGTTCCGTGGCCCGTGACCTAATTCATGACGAGCATCGACCACAATGCGGGCTGTCTTGAGGCGCTGAAAAATGGCCTAACCGTCTACACTGAACGGATAGAAGCTGAAGGGGGGTGTGCCATGTTCGGGATCAACGGAGCTGAATTCGTCATTCTTTTACTACTGGCGGCGTTGCTGCTGGGACCCCGATCGGTGGCACAGGCTCTGCATGGTTTGAAAAAGGCTCTGACAATGTTTCGGCAGTGGTCGGCCCGGCTTCGAACCGACGCGTTAAGCGAATCATCTGCCTTGACGCCTCAGGATCTGAAGAATCTGCAGATGTTACGCGAATTTGACCTGTCGCAGTACTCCCCCAAACAGATGGTTCGAGAAGCTGTCCAAGACGAAATCAACGAGTGGATGAAGCAGGCAGGCCTGTCAGCCACCTCACTCAAGGACGCCGCGCAGTCCGTGCCGGATGGGACGCCCTCGACCAATGACACGAAACTTTCAATACAGCAATTGGATGCAGATAATCCCACTGGAGGTACGCCATGAGGCCCAGCCACATCGTCATCATTATCGTCGTTCTCATTATTTTGTTTGGCGCCTCGAAGCTTCCCGATATTGCGCGCTCGATCGGGCAGTCAGCCAAGGTTCTCAAGAAAGAGATGCGCGAGCTGTCTGACGACGATGGCTCCACGCCGGTTGCGCAGCCCCAGTCCCAGGCTCCGCAACCGCAGGTTCCGGTTCAGCAGCCCCCGGCCGAGCAGCCGCAGGCTCCCATGCCGCAGCACGGCACATCTGCGCAGGCTCCCATGCCACAGTACCCGCAGCAATCTCAGCAACCGCAAACCGGCCAGCAGCCAGACAACGGCACGCCTGAGAGCCCAGCGCCCTCCCAGAACTAGCTCCGAGCTGCGGGCATGAAGAAGTCCAATCCCGCAGGCCGGATGCCCATCAGCGCCCATCTGCGTGAACTGCGCAAACGCCTTGTGATGGTGCTGGTGGGAATCGTCCTGGGAGCCATCGCAGGATGGTACCTGTATGACCCCGTCATGGCGTTCATGACAGAGCCGCTGCGCGCTCTCGACTCGGCGACCACCCAGATTAACTTCCACACGATCGGCGCTGCGTTCGATCTGAAACTGCAGGTTGCGATCTGGATCGGCACGATCATCACGTGCCCGTGGTGGATCTTCCAGATCGGCGCTTTCATCGCTCCCGGCCTGCGCAGACGCGAAAAACTCTATATCACCGTCTTCGGCCTGGTCGGCGTCGTACTGTTTTGTGCGGGCGCTGCAACCGGCGTGTGGGTGGCGCCCAAAGCCGTCCATATCCTGCAGTCCTTCATACCCGACGGCGGCGTTTCCCTGCTGCAGGCCTCCAGCTACGTCAGCTTCTACATGCGCCTGGTCATCATTTTCGGCCTGTCGTATCTGTTCCCGGAGGTCCTGGTTCTGCTCAACTTCCTCGGCCTGCTGCCGGTTCGCGCAATGCTGCGCGCATGGCGATGGGTCACCATGATCTGTTTTGTGTTCGCCGCAATCGCCAATCCACTCCCCAGCCCGTGGCCGATGACAATCCAAGCGTTGGTGCTGATCGCGCTGTATCTGCTTGCCGTCCTGGTGTGCTGGATTCGCGAGCGCTACATCAAATATGGCCGCAGGCTCCGCCCTCGTCCATCCGCCCAGTCCTCCAACGACATTGGCGAGGGCGTCTCACTCCCACGCAGACGGCGGATTCCACGCAAACGCGTAGACTGACCGTAGGTCACACATGGCGCACTGAGCAATTGAATCGGTGCCGACTGATCGGCATCCGCTACCGGAGGAGATGACATGGCAGACGCTGCAAAAAGCCCTGAAATGGCGGCCTGGTTGAAGGACGTCGCTGAGTCCCTCAAAATTGAAGACAACCCGCTTCCTGGTGCTCAGGAGGCTTTGCTGGATATGACCAGCAGTGTTGCACACGGGCCGAGCCGTCCAGGTGCTCCGCTGACGAATTTCCTGGTCGGATACGCTGCCGGAAAACTCGGCGTGGATGCAGCTGAGGCTGCGCGCGCGGTTGCCGAGCAGGCCGACACCTGGCAGATGAAGTAAGGTCTCAGGTTTCGTCCTCAGCTTTCGACGCCGTTTCGTCGATGAATCCGCGACGCGGCATGGGCGCTTTCCCGCTTTCCGAGAAATGCACCAGCTGCCACGGCGGTGCAAGCGTCAGATACGTGGCGACCACTTCCTGAGCGTTCGCCGTCATTCCTGTGCGCAGCCACGCCGTAATCATCGCCATCATGTTGTGAAGCTGCTGGGAAACAGCCATTTCGATCCACAGTTGCGACGCGTTCCATTCCAGGCGTTGCGCAAAATCGGTCACATACTGGCTGAAAACTTCTTCCAGACGCTGCGCGAACAGTGAGCGCACAACCGAAGGCGCGTTGGTGGCGAAAATCTTGTGATAGATCTCGGGCTGTTGGCTGATTGTGCTCATCATCCGCACATACACGTCAGTCAGGCGTTGGCGCGGATCCTGTGTCACCGACGACAGCAAAGTGGCGAGGTCGGCGAAATCAGGCTGGAGCTGGTCAATCAGATAATTCGCCAGCAGGTCAGCTGGTGTGGGCGCATGCTTGTAGAAGGTTTGCCGCGCGACGCCGGCGCGTGCTGTCAGCTCTGAAACCGTAATCTTGTCCGCAGGAGTGGTGCGAGCCAGCTCGACGACTGCGTGAACTAGAGCAGCGCGGGTGCGCTGATAGCGAGGGTCTTCTTCAGGACTGCGCTGTTTTGAAGCACGACCAGTAGCGCTCACGCATCCTCCTTGGCACCTCGGTCCTGATTGCGCATCAGGCGCTTTTAAGTGACCATACACAATTCCCGACAACATGGGTTGATGCGCTCAGCAGGAGCGGCAAGGCGATCAAGTAGTCCGTGGTCCGCCATGTCGGTAATGGCGTCAACGGGGACCACTTCGTCGGGGGTTACACACGCCGAAAAACACCTAGGAAACGCCCCGCCATTTATGCAACACAGATGCCATCATATTCATCACTTCGAATGGCGTCTTATCAGGCATTTCGCAGTCTTCAGGCATAATTGGATTATTCGTTATTTGACAGGTGTCAGCTAGTGAGACAAAGGGGTTGCAGTGAAAGCAGTCAAGACCGCGTCGGGACCGTCCCGACGTTCGTTCCTGCAGTGGTCGGCAATCGCTGGGGCCAGCGTCGGTCTAGTGGGATGTTCAAACTCCAACGTGCAGTACTCCCACACAGACGATTCAGGCACACTCGTCCCCAACGGCACGGGACGCCTGGATGTCGACAAGACAGTTTCGTCGGCATGCATCGTCAACTGCGGTTCGCGCTGCCCACTACGCCTCCAGGTCAAGGACGGCACGGTCGTTCGCGTCCTGCCGGACAACACCGGCGACGAGACACTGATGAACCGCAATATCCTGGCATGTGTGCGCGGCCGCAACATGCGTGAGCGTATCTACAACCCCGACCGTATCAAGACACCGCTGCTGCGCGTGGGAGCCAAGCGCTCCGACGGCGAGTTCAAAGCCATCAGCTGGGACGAAGCCATCGACCTGATCGTTGAGAAACTGCGCTACACCTATGACACCTACGGCCCCGAAGCGATCTACAAGAACTATGGATCAGGAGTGTGGAACGCCCTCGTCGCTTATTCGGGAGGCTGGCACCGCCTGTTCAATCTGCTTGGCGGCCACCTGAACTACTACGGAAACTACTCCTACCTGCAGATTTCTCAGTGCACAAGGTACGTGTACGGTTCACCCGATGAGCAGATCTCCAACTCGATCGAAGATTGCATCGACAATTCCAAACTCATCGTGTTCTGGGGCAACAATCCTCTGGAAACACGAATGTCAGGCGGCGGCATCGCCTACACGGCAACGCGTGCGAAGAAAGCTGGCGTGAAGATCATCGTGGTTGATCCGCGCTACTCCGATACAGCCTCCCTGATTGCGGATCAGTGGATCCCGATCCGTCCCGGAACCGACGCCGCCCTCGTCGCTGCAATGGTGCACGTCATGCTGTCCGAAAACCTGCACGACCAGGCTTTCCTCGACAAGTACTGCATCGGGTTCGACGAACAGCACATGCCCGAGGGCGCCCCGAAGAACGCCTCCTACCGTTCGTATGTGGAAGGCAAAGGCGAAGACGGGATTGAAAAGACTCCGGAGTGGGCCGCACAGATTACGGGGATCCCGGCCGACACCATCCGCAAGTTTGCACGTGAGGTGGCCACTTCCACGCCCGTCAACATCAACCAGGGGTGGGGTCCGCAACGCCACGCCAATGGTGAAAACCAGGCGAACTCGATTTATCTGCTGGCCTGTGTGACCGGCAACGTCGGTATTCCCGGCGGCGGTACCGGCGGGCGTGACGGTTATTACTGGCCACTGTCCCAGTGGCTTGACGACGGGACGAACCCGGTGGAAACGTCGATCAGCTGCTACAAGTGGACCGACGCGATTGACCACGGACCGGAGATGACGGCTCTCAAAGATGGTGTGCACGGCAAGGACAAGCTCGATGTCGGCATCAAGTTCATGGTGGTGTACGGCTCCAACATGCTCTCCTCGCAGCACGGCGATATCAATCGCACGCGGGAAATCCTTGACGATGACACCAAGTGCGAGTTCATCGTCGGGATGGATAACCAGATGACAGCGTCGATGAAACTGTGCGACCTGGTGCTGCCTGATACCACCACTGCTGAACGATGGGATCTGGTTCCCAGCGAATACACCGGTGAGCTCGCCTACGAAATTATGGTCGAACAGGCTATCGACCCGCTGTATGAAGCTCGCAGCTCGATCGAGGTGACCACGGAGATCGCCGAACGTATGGGTATTGGTGAAGAGTTCGCGCACGGCAAGAAAACCACGGAAGACTGGGCGCGCGACGTTCACGAGATGACACGCAAGGATCAGCCGCAGTTCCCGACCTTCGACGAACTGCGCGACATGCGCGTCTACCGCTATAACCCCGACGAACATGTGGTGCCCCTCAAGGAGTTCCGCGAAGATCCGGAGGCCAATCCGCTGGAGACGCCGTCGGGCAAGATCGAACTGTATTCCAGCCAGCTGGCCGAGATGGCCAAGACGTGGGAGTTCCCCGATCCACTACCCGGTGACCGACTGACTCCGATCCCCGAATACGTCCCCACTCGTGAGGGCGTCGAGGAGGCGCGCACCAACAAGAAGTATCCGCTGCAGGTCATTGGACACCACTACAAGTCACGTACGCACTCGACGTACGGCAACCTGTCGAAGAACCGCGAGGCTCACCCGCAAAAGGCATGGATCAATATTCAGGATGCCCGCAAACGAGGGATCGCAAACGGCGACCAGATCCGCATCTTCAACGATCGCGGCACAATCCAGACGCAGGCGTTCGTTTCAGCGCGCATCGCACCAGGCGTTGTCTCTGTTCCGCAGGGCGCATGGGTTGAATGGGACGAGAACGGTGTGGATCACGGCGGTGCAGTCAACGTTCTGACATCTCAGCACCCCACTCCCCTGTCGAAGGGCAACGGTCAGCACACGAATCTTGCACAAGTGGAGAAGGTGTGAGGCACATGGACGTGACGCTGCCATTCGCGAAGCCGGCTTCGACAACGCCCGTGAGGCTGCCCGTATAAGCGGCGGCTCCGCACAAGCCCCACGACCTACCAACCACAGATTTTCACAGACTTGACCGTTCAGTACTGAACAGATCACCACGAGGAGGACCGATGGATCAGGACGCGATCCCACAGCCAGGCAGGCACGACACGGTTGATCAGCCGTTGACGCAAAAGGACGCCGGTTACGGATTCTTTTTCGATCAGAACATGTGCAATGGGTGCAAAGCCTGCCAGATCGCATGCAAGGACAAACATGACCTGCCTGTCGGCATGAACTGGCGCCGCGTGATCGAATACACCGGTGGCACGTGGAGCACCAACGAGCAGGAAGGCACGTTCACGCCCAACGTATTCAGCTACTACACCTCCATCTCGTGCAACCACTGCGAGAACCCGATCTGTATGCGCGTATGCCCCACCACTGCGATGAGCCGACGCGACGACGGCACCGTCTACGTTGATCAGAGCAAGTGCGTGGGATGCCGATACTGCCAATGGGCATGCCCCTACGGCGCGCCGCAGCTCGATTCACGCACCGGTCACATGTCCAAGTGCGACCTGTGCTATGACTACCGCGAGCAGGGTCAGAACCCGGCATGTGTCGACGCCTGCCCGACCCGCGCGCTCGGATGGGGACCGATCGAAGCTCTGCGCAAGGAGTTCGGGTCCGAATCAGGTATCGCACCCCTGCCGGATCCGTCGATCACGAAACCGCACCTGGTCATCAAACCGCACCGTGATGCCCAAAAGTGGGATGAAGGCACCGGTATGATCCAGAATCCTGAAGAGATCTAGACCCGTTACATCGGCACGAAGGAGCATCATGCACATCGGCGAACTCCCCATGATCATATTTACTGTCGTGGCTCAAATGTCGGTCGGAGCATTCTGGATTCTCGGCCTCATTCAGTTGATCGGACGGCGCTCAGGCATGAGTAACACCACGATTGACCGCATCACGAATGCCGGCATGTATGCGGCCGGCCCGCTGTTGCTTTTCGGTTTCTTCGCGGCGTTCTTCCACCTCAATGATCCCTTCCATGCGCCCTTCACACTGCTCCATATCGGATCCTCGTGGCTCTCGCGCGAACTCATCTCCGGGGTTCTGTACGCCGGTCTCGGCGCCTGTTTCGCGATCGCTCAATGGTTCAACATCCTCAGCCGCACTGCCCGCGACACCCTCGCAGGACTGACCGCACTTGCCGGTCTGGCTCTGATCATCTCTATGACGGGTGTCTACTACTTCACCGAAACGGTTCCCGCCTGGCACAACATCTTCACGTGGGTTTCCTTCTTCTCCTCAGCGTTCTTTACCGGCTCCCTCGCTGTTGCGCTAGCCTTGTTCATCGCATGGAGTATGCAGTCCGGCAACGCCGCCCCCGCACGCAAGCAAGTCCGCGAGCCAGCTCGTGCAGGTGCTTACGCCGGCACTTCGTCCGTCCTCATTGACGAAGGCGACTCACCCATCACCGACGCTTCACCGAATTCTTCAGCCACGCAGCCAGCGCCACAGGCTCGCGCCGGCAAGAAGACAGGCCTGGTGACCAAGGTGCTGGATATCGTCAAACGTGGCGTGTTCCCTGACGGCCAGCTCTCCGATGAAACCGTGACACTTGCGCAGCGTTCCATGCGCCTGTCCACCGCGATCGCAGCCATTGCCGGGATCGTCCTGATGGTCGCCTACCCCTTCTACATGACGTCTCTGGGATTAGGCAGCGAAGTGGAACGCACCGTCGCTCACCACATTGCCTCACACGGATACCTCGCAATGCGCCTGGTGTCACTGGCCGTTGTGGTCGTGCTGATTGTGCTGGTTGTGCGCAAACAACTGGAAAAGGCAACCAGCCCGTCCAAGCCGCTGGTGTGGCTGCTTGCCGGAGCTTTCGTCCTGGCCGTTCTGACCGAGCTACTCGGCCGCGGTCTGCACTACGAAGGGCTCGTCCGAGTCGGAATCAACACCGTCTTCGGATAACATGACGTATCCGACACGCTGATTCATCCACGATAAGACACTGATGCTTGATACTGATTCACTCGACGCTTTCAGCGCCGCCTTTTCCGTACTTGGCGCTCTGCACCGCGTGCCGGCGCGCGACACGACGGCACGCAGCATTCAAGGCATGCTCAGCGACTGGCCGCTACCTGCCAGCGGCGCTTCAGCAACGGGTATTGACCTGCTGCGTACCAGCTGTAACGAAGATGAGTATTCGCGTTGGTCGGATCAGGATGCGCTCTACGGCATCTCCGCGCGTGCACAGATCCCACCCTACGAGTCTGTTCACCGCGGCACTGACGGCCTGATCTTTGGCGTGGAGACTTTGCAGGTGCGTCAGTATTACGCGGCTCTGGGCTATGAGGCGCCACGACTGGGCAAAGAACCCGATGACCACATCGGTCTTGAGCTCGACTTCATATCAAAAGCGCTGCTGGTCGTACTCGATCACCTTGAACAGGGCGACAGTGATCAGGCAGAAGACGCCCTCGTCCTTGCCGCATCTTTTACGTACACGCACCTGCTACAGTGGGCGCCTCAGATGCTGGAAAGTGCGGTCGAGCTTGCCCGGACACGTTGGGTACGCGGCCTGATCGAGCTGACCGGTGGCACGCTCGAGCAGTGGAAACAGGCTCTTGAAGATGACGGTCATCCTCTCGAACGCTATGTGCCGGATGAGACTGCCCTGCACGAGGGCGACCTGACTGCATGCCAGGACGCACAGCGAAGCGGTGGCCCGGTGCCGGTGAAGATTCAGCCGGCACCGTCGCACTCCGCCTCACACAGTTGGCTGAGCGACCTGTGATGACCGCTTTCGATCCGTTGAGCGCGCCTGACGCATCCGATGTGATCAGCCGGGGCACACGAGTGGGCACAGTCGCCTCTGTTTTGTCGATGCTCTTCGCATCCACACCCGAGACAGGCGTTCTGCATAACGTTGCGAACCCCGAGATGCTGCGGTTGTGGCCGCTGCGAGATGACGACTCACTGGAAGCGGCGCGACAACTTGCCGCTGCCGATGAGAATGCCCGCCAGATTCGCGATGAGTATCTGCTGGTTCTGGGCTTTGGCGGCCCTATCCCGATGACGGAACGCGCTGCGGGGCTGGCGCAGCGTAATGCGTGCGCAGACCTCGACGCTTTATATGCCCGCCACGAATTCCCGACCGTCATGTTGCGCGATGTGCCTCTTGATCACGTGGGCGTGGAGATCGCCTTCGCCGGGCACCTGGCGACTGCTCTTGCCCTGGCGTGGCGCACGCGCGAAGCCGCCGCATGCGCGCAGCAGGCTCACAGTCTCGGCGATTTTCTCGATCACCACCTGGGCCCACTTGCAGCGCGTGTCATTCACGGGATCCGCACACAGTGCGCAACTGCGACGTATCGTGCGGCGGCTCTTCTGCTCACTGGGATGCTCAAGGAAAGCGTGGCGCTCGCCGATTTTGCCGTGCACGCGGATCCAGGCCAGGCGACTTCCAGCGAAACCGACATCTCATGAGCGCGATGCAGGCGGTGCTGCGGTGGCTCGGCGCCTTCGATCCGGCGCACCGCCTGGTGCTGGTGTGTGACCAGGAGGCGGTTCCCCCGATCAGCTCTGGAGATGCGGCCCTGGTGTGGGATAGCTGCCTACACACCGTGACCGCTTCTGATACAGCACAGCTGCTGGTCCAAGGTGCCGAGGCTGTTCACTTCGTCCCCTGTTCGGAGCACCCATCGCAGTGCCAGGATACTTTGAAGCATTTGCGCAACATTTTCGGTGACCTGCTCGGCGCCTATAAGACTCCCCGACGCGCAGCCCATCGTCCACGTGTCACTTGGATGGCACACGTGCAGATGCCCCGACGTGCCCTGCTTCCTGTGCCCTCGGATTCGGCGCTGACAATCTCAGCAAGCAACGAGTGGAGAAGCTTCGAAGCTTTCCATGAGTTGGCTGACCAGCGCGCCATCGTCCGGCCCGCGGTATTCGCCGATACCGACCGGGTGCACATGCTGCGCTGTTCGACGTGTTCGGCTCAGGTCGTTCACTGTCAGGTCAACCAGTCCGCAGGCATCGATGCCTCTCAGGCGTTCCACGATTTTTCGGCGCTGTGTCCGGCATGCCAGGTCGCTGTCCATTACTGTCCCGCGCACACCACTCAGGACGAGCAGGGCGCGGCGCTTCTCGCACCTTTCGAAGCTGACGAACAGCGACGCGAGCAGACTGACCTGACGCCATGCACAAAATGCCACAACTTGCATCCCGCGTCGGAGGGCGCTCTGTGCGCGCTGTGCACATTCCGCATGGCGCACCCCTTTGATGCCGCGATTCCTCGCGACGTGTGGGGAACCTTCCCTGAGGACGTGCGCACGCAGTTGCGCGGCATCTGAGCCGCATGGTCGTCTAGCCTGTAGAGTCCCGCAATGCGGGGGTTTGCCGTACCACTTCCGCAAATGCGGCATTAGTGACGAGATAGTTCCGCTATTACCCGATAGGATGATGAAGATGAATTATCGTATCTCGGAAGTGTCAGAGCTGTTGGGAGTCTCTGACGACACGATCCGTCGATGGATTGACGATGGACGCATCGAATCAGCCGAAGGCTCGTCACCCCGTGAGATCACGGGCGAGTCGTTGGCGCGTTATTTGATGTCCACTAACAACCTGTCAGGTAGCCACACGGCGTCGAGCCGTAACCTACTCAAAGGCCTGGTTCTGGAAGTCGAATCAGACAAAGTCATGAGCCAGGTCGTCATGCAGTGTGGCCCCTTTCGAGTCGTGTCACTGATTTCAACCGAGGCAGTACGAGACCTCGATTTGAAACCTGGCGTCATCGCGCGTGCGCAGATCAAAGCAACGAACGTCGCGATCGTCAAGTAACTCGCTCGCGGCCATGCCGCAATGAAAGGATGAACAATGCTTCGCAAATTTGGTACCAGCTTTGCGCTGCTGGCAACGGCAGCATGTGCACTGGCAGGATGCTCCGGTGGCGGCTCAACAGAATCTGAGCAGTCCGAACCCGCAGCTGCCCTTCAGTCAGAAACTTCGCAAAGCTCCGAGGCCGCTTCCGCGTCAGAGGGTCAGAACTACGGTGACATCACTATTTTCGCCGCAAAATCTCTGACGAAGTCCTTCACCGAACTCGGTGAAGCGTTCGAGGCGGAGAACCCAGGCTCGAAAGTGACGTTCAGCTTTGACGGCTCGCAGAACCTGGTCGACCAGATTCACCAGGGCTCCCCCGCCGACGCATTGTTCACCGCCGACCAAAAGAACATGGACAAGGCCGCTGAAAATGGCGACGTCGAAGCTGATGCCTCCTACGCCACCAACACGCTGGTCATGGTGGTTCCCAAGGGCAACCCCGGCCAGGTCGAAGGCTTCACTACCGAGGCGCTCGAAGGTAAGAAGCTCGTGGTGTGCGCCGAGGGCGTCCCATGCGGCAACGCCACCAAGACTCTGGCTGAAAAGAACGGCGTCACTTTCCAGGCCGTGTCCGAGGAGCAGAACGTAGGCGACACGCTCGCCAAGGTTGAAACCGGTGAAGCTGATGCCGGACTCGTGTACAAGACCGATGCCATGTCATCAGACAAGGTTGACGTCATTGAGATCGAGAATGCCGATCAGGTTGTCAACGATTACCGCGTGGCTCTGATGAAGAGTGCGAAGAACAAGGAAGGCGGACAGGCGTTCATCGACTTCATCCTCTCCGACAAGGGTCAGCAGGTCCTCGACGCCTACGGATTCACTGCTCCGACTACGAAGTAAGCAGTACATACCGACATCCATGTGTGACCCGCTTCGGCGGGCCACACTCACGTAAGGGGCATTCGTGAAACTGAAATACGCGCCGTGGCTGACGGCACCGGGGATCCTGGCCGCACTGTTCCTGGTATTCCCGCTGCTCACGATCTTTGTTCAGACGCCGTGGACTGATTTTGGCCGCTTCATTTCCACTGATATTTCTCAGGATGCCCTCTGGCTGTCACTGAAAACGTGCGGAGTATCGGTCGCGCTGTGCGTGTGTCTGGGCGTTCCCCTCGCATTCGTCCTGGCGAATCTGCCGGATGTGTGGTGGACGCGGTTGCTGCGCACAATCGTCACCCTGCCGATGATGTTGCCGCCGGTGGTGGCTGGCTTGGCGCTGCTGCTCACCTGGGGGCGGCGTGGCCTGCTCGGCCAGCACCTGTCGGTGATCGGCATCGAAATCGGCTTCACCTCCATCGCGGTTGTCATGGCGCAGACCTTCGTCGCCATGCCGTTCCTCATCTCCTCTCTTGAGGGTGCGATCCGCACCCGTGGAAACGAATACGACGAAGCCGCCCGCGCGCTCGGCGCCTCGCGTACCCGTACGTTCTTCCACGTCACCTTGCCCGTCATGTTCCCGTCGATCCTGTCAGCAGCTGCCATGTCATTCTCTCGCGCGCTGGGCGAATTCGGTGCGACGATCACATTCGCAGGCTCGCTGCAGGGCACCACCCAAACCATGCCGCTCGCCATTTACCTGCAGCGTCAGTCCTCCACAGAAGAAGCGCTCGCCCTGTCAGTCGTCCTTCTCACCATGGCAATCGTCATTCTGTTCGGAGCGAATCTCCTCGCTGTGCACCTTCCCGGTGTCCGCCCTGCAACCGAGCGGAAACCATACAGCGATCACGCGCAGCGAATTGACGAGGATGCCCTCGACACTCCCCTTCCCGACGAAAACAAGACGGACAGCGTTGACCACTCCAAGGTGGATTCGACCACTGCCACTGCTGCGCGTCCCTCATCGAGCACGGACATCGATGTAGATGCGGAAGTGGCTCAACGTGGAGTAATGCTGAAGGTGCACATTCCCGGCGGTCAGATGACGGCCGTCATGGGGCCGAACGGTTCAGGCAAATCGACGCTGCTGGGGCTGATTTCTGGCACAGTGACTGCGTCCAGCGGTGGAGTCACGTTCTCGCAGCCGTCACCCAGGATCGTCCTACTGCAGCAAAAACCGTTGCTGTTCCCACATATGAGTGTGCTCAAGAACGTGGAGTTCGGGTTGGGTTCGTGCGGAGCGTCGCGCGCCGATGCACGCAGGCGCGCAATGGCTGAGCTGCGGGCGGTGCGAATGGATGGACTGGCGGATCGTCGTTCCACGCAGCTGTCGGGAGGCCAGGCTCAGCGGGCTGCCATTGCCCGCGCCATGGCGTTGGATCCGGACATTGTGCTGCTCGATGAGCCAATGGCCGGGCTGGATGAGCGGTCAGCGCAGTCGGTGCGCACTGAGCTGGAACGCCGCATGCGCACCTCTCCCTTTACCGGCGTGCTGGTAACGCATGATCCAGAGGATGCCGAACAGCTCGCTGATTTCAACGTGCTGATTCGCCACGGCCGTGTCGATCGTGCAGAATCGGTCGACTCCGCTTCCTGAGCATCCAGCCGGGGCGTTGGACCCTCCATTACCCAGCCAACTGGCGTCCGGCCATTGCTTGAACGTCCATCGGGTCAGCGGCTAGCTGCCTGGCGCACGACCCAGCGACTATCGTTCAGCCAGCGTCAGGCTCAAATCCGGGGCGATACCAGTCGCCCGACCGCCCGCCAGCCTTGTGGATGATCTGGCAGTTGGTGATTCTGGCTGAACGATCAACGCCTTTCACCATGTCAATAATCGCCAATGCGGCCACCGAAACAGCGGTAAGCGCCTCCATCTCCACTCCCGTGCGATCTGCAGTTCGGACCGTTGCGCGAATCAGCACCCGGTCCGCGCCCAGTTCAAGATCCACTTCGCAGCCGTGCACGCCGATGACATGAGCCAACGGCAGCAAGTCAGGCACCTTCTTTGCCGCCGCGATTCCCGCAATGCGCGCCACTGCCAGCACATCGCCCTTGGGGACGGTTCCGTCGCGTAGCGTCTGCATGATCTTCGGTGAGCACTCAACCTCGCCAATAGCTGTTGCTTCTCGAACGGTTGGCTTCTTGGCGGTGACGTCCACCATGAAAGCACTGCCGTCTTCATTCAGATGCGTCAGTTTCATCGCGCCCTCCCTAACCACATCACATCAACCAGATCGCCAGCCTCCACCTTCGCACGTTCAGCCGGCACGCGCGCCAGAGCGGCTGCACCGGCAAGGGAGGCCACAAAATGAGACTTCGAGCCGCCGTGGCTGGACGGGTAGATCAGCACGCCATCAGGTGCGACAGTGCCACGCTCGTCCCTGTTGCACTCCCCAATCGTAACTTTCCGCTCGCGGGCAGTGACCGGCAGAAACTGTACGCGGCCAGGTTTGCGTGACCAACCGGTACCTGCGCGAACCGTGGTAAACAGTGCATCAAAATCGACGGGAGGCTCACCGGCGAGCGCGCGCATCAGCGGCACGGCAAACAGGTGCCAGGAGACGAAAACGCTGACGGGATTGCCAGGCAGGCACAGAATCGGGATGCGGCGCGCAGAATGACCCGCAGGCTCGAGCACACCACATCCCTGGGGCTTACCCGGCTGCATCCCCACCTTCACGAACTCCACGCCGTATGCCCGCAAAGCGGCTTTGACCACGTCAAACGCGCCGGCCGAAACGCCGCCTGCCGTGATGAGCAGGTCAACCTGGTCGAGGATATCCTGCAGATCCCTCATGAAATCTTCCACTGTATCGGCGTGGAATGCGCGGACCAACGGCACCGCACCGGCTTCACGGACCATGCCTGCCAGCAGGATTGAGTTGGAGTCCGGGATCTGTCCGAGGGCAAGGTCAGCTCCAGCCTCGCGCAGCTCCTCCCCCGTCGTGATCACTCCGACACGCACCTGTGAACGTACCGCCACCTGCCCGTATCCCACAGAGACGAGGGCGGACAGGTGAGCTGCGGTCAGGTGCGTTCCTGAAGGATAGAGCAGGTCGCCCTCGTTGATGTCCTCACCGCGTCTGCGCACATTTGCGCCTGCAGGAACTGTCGCGGTTGGAACAATCCGGGCGGGCGGATCTGGCGCCATGTTGGCTCCGGCGTCCTGTGTGTTTTCAACCGGGATCACCGCGTCGGCGCCCTCCGGCATCGGCGCACCTGTCATGATGCGTATGGCGCAGCACGCGGGAAGAACTGGAATATCAGTGCGGCCGGCGGGAATATCGTCTGAGACACGCAGTGCGTGGCCCTCGCGTACCTCGTCAGCACGCACGGCAAAACCGTCCATCGCGGAGTTTGTGAACGGTGGGACGGCGAAGCGTGCGCGGATGTCCTCAACCAGAACTCGCCCCAGAGCTTCGTCGATGGGAACAGTACTTTCCGGAAGAGGCTCGCCCAAGGCCACCACGTCGCGATAATGATCGGCAACGTCTTTCATCTGCTTGTTCCTTTCTTCTGCGCGTGCGGTTCCTTACGGCATTTCAGGCTTACTCCGGGTGACCGGAGATGCGCGTTGAAGTCCGCCGCTTAAATGTCATGTCCCGTAGTTGCCCCGCAGCTGTGTCGATGAACGCGACACGTCCCAGCAGGAGCTGCCCGTATCCGGCGGCAAGTTTAGTCACCTCTCCTACCATAAGGGATCCGACCATCCCGGTGATCGGACCGATGACAGGCGAGCTCGCTCCCTCTGGGACCACGTCTTCTCGCGGCGCGCACGCATACAGGTCAGTGAGGCGAACCTCGACGGGTACGCCCGCTGTACGCGCAGCAGGACCGCTCCAGAAGGTTGAGACTTGCCCGGCAGCTCCCAGCACGGATCCCCACACTTCAGGTTTACCCAAGCGTGTGGCCGCCGCGTCGATGAGGTAACGGGTGGCGAAATTGTCCGTGGCGTCAACAATGATGTCGAATGACTCGAACAGGTCATCAACATTTTCAGCCGTCAGGCGCAGGTGGTAACACGTCACGTCCACGTCCGGATTGAGATCAGCGATCCGTCGCGCTGCACTGTCTGTTTTCGCTTGTCCGAGCTCGCTCATGGAGTGAATGACCTGGCGATGCAGATTCGACGTATCCAGTACATCGGAATCCACGATGCCGATGTGACCAATGCCGGCACCTGCCAGATACATCAGCACCGGCGAGCCGAGCCCTCCGGCCCCGATCACCAAAACCGACGTGCCCAGCAGTCGGCGCTGGCCTTCTTCTCCCATGCCGTCGAGCAACATCGGGCGCGCATAGCGTTCGCGTTGTTCGTCGGTCAGTGCCGTGCCGGCTCGTCCAAGCGGTGTGATCATCACCCACCTACTGTACGCGAGTCGAATTGCTGATGAGCTGGCGCTGCAACGCTTACCGTGTCAGACCAGTCGCCCTCGGACATGCGCGTAAGAAAACGCGGAGCGGCGGTGCCCGACGGACGGGTTGTTGGCCTCTTCGAGGCGCGTGAGTATGATTGCCTTCATGCCTCATGTTGCGGTGGTCACGATATCTGACAGGTCTGCGGCCGGAGTGCGAACCGACCGTTCCGGGCCGCTCGCACAGAAATTGCTGAGCGAATATGCGCAAGTCAGCGGTGTGGTCATCGTCCCTGACGACGCTGACGCAATTACCGCCGCGATCAGGGATGCTGTTGCCGGCGGAGCCAACGTCGTGTTCACCACGGGCGGCACAGGCTTTTCCACGCGTGACGTCACTCCCGAGGCGACCATGCCACTGTTGTCGAAGCGGGCCGAGGGCGTCGAGGCGGCTTTGCGTTCCAATCCGGAGGTTCCAGCTGCCGCGTTGTCACGCGGGGTGTCAGGCGTCATCGAGTGTGAGGGGCGGCGCGCTTTCGTTGTCAACGCTCCTGGGTCAACGGGCGGAGTGCGCGATGCTGTGGCCGTAGTCGGCCCGCTGATCTCGCACATCACCGAGCAACTTGCTGACGCTGACCACACGGCGCCCGCCGAGCAGATCGGCCAGTCGGCTCATCAGCGTGCCACCCATGCGATCCAGAGCCGCGGGGTCAGCGACGGTTCAGATGCGCGCGTTGTGATCGCAGAAGTCACGGATCAGCCTATCGATGTGACCGCGTTGCAGGAAGCGGTGCGCGATTCTCAAGCAGGTGCCGTGGTTCTTTTTGATGGCCGGGTGCGCAACCATGATGACGGCAAGGGCGTGGTGTCGATTGACTATGAAGCGCATCCCGATGCCGGCATAGTGATTGAACGGATTGCCCGAAGATGTGCGCACGGGTCAGGTGCGATCAAGCTGGCGGTTCAGCATCGCTACGGTCACCTTGAGGTGGGTGACGTGGCGTTTGCGGCTGCGGCGTCGGCGGCGCACCGGCGCGAGGCGTTCGCCCTGCTGGAAAGTGCGGTTGAACAGGTCAAAGCCGAGTTGCCGGTGTGGAAAAAGCAGGAGTTTGTCGACGGCTCACACGAGTGGACAGGCAGCGCGTAGGGAACGTAGGGTGCGAAGGCTGCGCGCGTGACGCACAGGTCCCGTCCTCGCTCTATCCAACAGCTGCGCACGTGGCGCGAAGTCTTGAGCTACCGGAATCCTGACGGCGTGCGTGTGCCAACAGCTGCGCCCGTGGCGCGGAGTCAGAATTATCCGCCGGCAAATGGTGGCAGCACTTCGATCTGAATGTTGTCTCCGAGCTGACAACGCTCCGCCTCGCTGATGGTCTGACCGTCGATAATCAGAGCACACACCCCGACGAGGTCTGCAAAATGCACTGACTTTCCTACGGCTAAGCAGGCCCGCAATTCGGCCGCGTCTATTGACTGCGGCACGTCAACGGTTTCGGTGCGCGTGCCAGCTGCTTCTGCTGCACCAGCGAAATACGTGACGTGAGCTCGAGTCATTTATCCTCCGATCGCGCTCATGGGGCGGCGCGGTTTCAAGAAGTCTGGGTCATTGATCCCGTGACCCGGTTGTTTACCCCACATGGCAAGTCGCCACGTCTGCGCGATGTCCTCGTCGGTGGCGCCTGTGCGCATCATCGTGCGCACATCAGTTTCTGAGCGGGCAAAAAGACAGGTTCGGATATTCCCATCTGCGGTCAGGCGTGTGCGGTCACATTCGCCACAGAAAGGTCGTGTCACTGACGCAATGATGCCGAATCTGCCGCCTGGGTGATCGGCACCTGACATCACATCCCACTCTTCTGCCGGGGAGGCTCCTCGTTCCCGATCGGGCCGATGAGCCAAATCAAAGTGTGGGCGCAATGTGTCCAGAATGTCGTCGCGAGTGATCATATCTTCGCACTTCCACGATCCACGCGGTCCAAGTGGCATGAATTCGATAAAACGCAGTTCGTATCCGTTACGCAGCGCGTGCCGAAGCAGCTCTGGCGCCTGATCCTCGTTCACACCCGGCATCAGCAGCGCGTTCAACTTGACTGGACGAAGGCCGGCCTGGGCAGCCGCAGCAGCTCCCTGAACCGCATCATCGAATCGGTCCCGTCGGGTCATCATGCGATAGCCCTGGCGAGTCGCCGAATCCATTGAAATGTTGACTCGCTGAAGGCCGGCGCGCGCCAGAGCTTCAGCTCGGTGCGTTAGGCCCAGACCATTGGTCGTCATGGATAGATCTGGCCGCGTCCCTTTCCAGGTACACAAACTCGCCGCGTATGACACAAGTTCTTCCAGGCTGCGGCGCATCAACGGCTCGCCGCCGGTGAAGCGTATTTTTTCTATTCCGCACTGCTGAACGCCAATATGGATCATCCGTTTGATTTCATCATCTGTGAGGATTCGGTCAGGGGAAGAAAACTCCACACCTTCTGCAGGCATGCAGTACTGGCATCGCAAATTACACCTGTCAGTTACCGAGATGCGTAGATCTTTGGCGACTCGCCCAAACTGATCGAGTAACACGGGAACATCCGGGCGCTTTGCCGGATCAAGACGTGCCTGCATCAGTGGCATATTCAATGCGATGCTCAAGAAACCTCCTCCGCAATGCACCTAGTGTAAGGAGCCTAGTTTAGCAGCGCAGATCAGCGAACTCTTTGCGCACAACTAAGGCAGTCTGCTCGGCATCAAAGATCAGACCGCGCCTCCCGCCCGTCATCGGAAAGCAGGTATTCTTCGAGCGTTGCGACTTCTTCCCACGTGTCCACGTCAAACCCGCATTGCGACTGATCCGGTACGCCGACAAGATGCGCATCTGAAAACGCTCGCCGCAAGGACTTGTTGCGCACGTGATCGCGCATGACATCTTGCAGGAATTCGGATCGATAGATTCCCTGGGTGAGTTGCAGAATGTCGCCTTCTGGCGTGTGCTGAACCGGTACTGCACCGTCGCATGATTCTGCTTCGAACGCTTCTAGCAGCGCCGGGAATAATCGCGCCGACAGTGGTGCATCACACGTCATGAATGCCACGAGGGCGCCCTCGTCAATCGTGAGCGCATGGAATCCCGCAGCATAACCGGCCAGCGGCCCGCCAAAAGGCGGATCCTCGAGTATGCGAATGACGCTGGGCGGCACTGACACTTCGGGGGGCGCCACGACGACGATGCGTGCGCGAGGGGCGGTGCGGCTGATTTCGGCAAGCGCATGATCGAGAAGCCTCTTTCCCGCGACCATCACGTCCGGTTTGGACACTCCACCCATGCGGGCTGCGGTTCCGCCTGCCAGCACGAGAACGCCTGCAAGATGATGCATGCTCATGTCGGGCTCCCCTTGTTGGCCATGCGCAGTGGACATGCGGGCAGGCTCAGTAGTGGCTTTGGGTTGCGAACTGTCACGTTCATGTTACCTTCCCGGCTGAGGACCAATCCGGGAAAACTCCTTGGTCGCGTGTCATCTGACCAATCCGAAGATGGACACCGTCCAATCATGAAAATGTACTCAGCGCCGTGCCACCATCCAGGCATCCCCATAAGGAGCAGAGCGAAATCTAGGACACTCCAGTACAGGGCACTGATCGTCCCCCGATACGCCCACCACAACGCATGGAACTCAAAAGCAACAGAAAATGTCCTATAACCTCAAAGGTTCCGGTGGCCTCACTCTTTTTCATATGCTGCCGTTCTTTCTTGAATGGCACGCAGCTTTTCATGATCGAATTTGGGCGTGCGATCGAAATTGACGATTCCGTTTTTCTCTTGGAAAACATCTGTCAGCTGGGTGTAGCAGTACCCAAACATGTTGCTGTCGCAGCTGAGAACTTGTACTAATCCCTCGAATCGTTCGTAAAACTCCTCCAGACTGTTCACCCTATCTCCGTAGCCCCACGATTCAGCTTGATCGTTGTTTCCTCGTCGATTTCTTGCCTCTTCCTCATTCCACCAGATGCCGCCAAATTCCGACACGAAGAAGGGCTGGCCGTCGTAATCAATCGAAAAACGCCCATCTGCAAAGGGCATCGTGTTGTCTTCCAAGACCACTCGATTGACATACGGTTTTCCGTCTTTCAAACCTGCTTGTTCACGTTTAAACGCTGCAGGATCTTGCTCATAAGAATGCGAATCATAGATATCTGCGCTGCGGACTCTATGCGAATACCCGGATGCATCAAGCACGGGGCGAGTCGGATCTGCCAGCTTTGTGGCCCAGTACATTCCCTGCGTGACATCATCCAGCACTGTGATGTGATCATGCAGCACTTGGTGCGTCTCATTTAATGGGCACCATCCGATGATACTTGGGTGTGAAATATCCCGGTTAAGTGTTTCAATCCATTGCGTAACGAACGACGCAGTAGGCTCCTGATTGTATCCAAGAGGTCCTCGACCAGAAACTCCCCAGTCTCCGAATTCTCCCCAGAGAAGATAGCCGTACATATCGGCCCAAAACATCATGCGCTCTTCGAAAACCTTTTGATGAAGCCGCGCACCGTTAAACCCGGCAGAAAGAGCCAGTTGAATATCTTCGACAATTGCATCATCACTCGGTGCAGTCATCAAGGAATCTGGCCAATATCCCTGGTCCAGGACCAGTCTCTGGAAAATCTTCTTCCCATTTATCCGGAACTCGTTGCCCTTAATTGAGATAGAACGAAGACCGCAATACGACGAAATTTCATCCCTGATCGATCCGTCCTCGTTTGCCAGCAGTATCGTCAGTCGGTATAGTTCTGGATCTCCCGGTCCCCATATACGAACTTTTTCAGCAGGAATCTCCACTACGACTTTTGGAGATAGATCCTTCCCAACTGCTACGTGGGCCGACGCGACAAAGTCTCCCTCAGGCTCACTCACAACGACCTTCAGTTGACCATCACATACGCTCCTCGAAACCGAAGCTGTCACTTCAAAGCTCTGCGTTCCCATATTCGGAAACACCTTAACTGACTTAATATGCTCCCGCGGGACGCCTTCCAGCCAAACAGTCTGCCAAATTCCTGTCGTACGCGTGTATTGGCAGTGTGTCGAGTCATACCACGTAGCCTGCTTTCCGCGAGCCTGAGGCATGCCGCGTAAGTCGCGAGCTCGAACAACAACAGTCGCCTCTTCACCGGCACCAACCACACCATCCAAGTCTGCGTCGAATGGTGTAAAGCCGCCCCGATGCCGTGCCACCTCGACTCCGTTAACCCAAACCGTCGTATCGTGATCGACCGCTCCGAAATGCAAAACCGGTCGGATATCATCGTCTTTCCATTCGGATGGAACTGTCAGCGTTTTTCTATACCAGACCGCGTTCAAGAAATCAGTGTTTTCAATTCCCGACATTTTCGACTCAGGCGCAAATGGGACTTCGATAGAATCAGCTAACTGCCGATCCAGCAAACCCCGCTCACGGCCAGAGTCTCCAGGGTCAACCTCAAATTCCCATTGACCATTGAGATTGACCCAATTCTTCCGAGCAAACTGAGGTCTAGGGTGTTCAGGCTTACATGACCCACTCTCCTTATCTGCGGGCCCATCTAGGAGTGCGGCCAATTTTCTTGCTCTTTCACGCACGTCATCCAGAGATGTTTTTTTCTCAGCCTGCTTATTCACCATTTCAAATTCCTCTCATATTTCAATCGGCAAATTGTGAAATTCTTTAGCTATCTCACGATGATTCTCTAATGATCATTTCATGTTGAACCACAAAAGAAATGCCAGGCCCCACAGTAGTAACCGAGCTATAACTTGCCCTCTCCAGAAATCGGTCATCACCAACTGCCAGAAACAATGCAAGACGTGCAAGGGAGTCCAAATCAGGAGAAATAGTAGTAAGTGAGGGCAACGAGCTTTCACTCTCTGGAATATTGTCCCACCCGGCTACACGCACTGTCTCACCGACCCGAATGCGTTGTTCACGAAATGCATCCATAGCACCCAGGGCAAGAAGATCATTTCCTCCAATAACGACATCTCCAACTTTCCCCAGGGATTTTTCGGACTGGATCAATTGTTTTGTCAACCGATATCCCTCTTCGCGACTCCATTCCGCACTGGAGACGAACAACCTCCTATCAGGAGAAATCTGCGCTTTGTCCAACTCGGCGGCGACGCCTATGAGGCGTTCAGATCCGGTGGACGACGCACCATGTTGAGCCCCTAAGAAAACAACTCTCTGCGTGTTCTTTCCGATTAGATGCCTTGTCAGTTCAGCAGCACTAGCCACGTTGTCAATCGATACGTGATGCATTGCCCCACGATCGGTAACTGCTTCGCCTAGAAGAACAACCGGCATATCATCTCGTTTTACTAGACGCTTCGTCGTATCGGGTAAAGTTGGAGAAATAATCAAGGCATCTATTGATCGTGATAATTGGCCTAACACATAGCGACGCTCTATTTCACCATGTTGTCCACTCAATTCAATTTCTATAGTATAATCTGCTTGATTTGCAATGATATGAAACTTTTCTGCCAACCTTGCGAAATATGGGTTAGTCAAATGTGGTATTACAAGCCCTATTCTTCTGGTGGCATGACCTCTAATATCGCGCGCGGAAAAATTCGGAATGTAGTTGAGATCTTTCACTGCGGCCATTACTCGATCTTTGGTGTCAGGGCTGACGCATGGTCTTCCGTGCATGACATTCGATACCGTTTTCCACGACACACCTGCGCGCGCTGCCACGTCTTTGATGGTTGCTCTTTTCACTTTAGGGCAGGTACTCCTGGTTCTCTAGGCGCTCATCAATGAGCGACATTCAGACTCTCCTCGGTGCTGTTTCATTTGACCTCACTGCAGTCAAGTGCCATACTCTCACGTGAGAATTCAATCTGCAATCCCATTGCAGCTTTTTCCGCCAATCAACGTTGATCAGGAAGGTGGCATGTTTGGCCGTGGATGATCAGGACAATATGCTTTCTAGCAGTGGAATCTCACGGCGCTCTTTTATAAAGGGTTCCGCTTTAGGCTTGTTCGGTTTGGGTCTTAGTGCACTCGGCTTAACATCCGGTCTTTCTGGTTGCTCGTCTTCAGCATCGCAGAAAGTAACGGTGAGCGTGTGGGACTTGTTCAGCGGAGCGGATGGCGCGAATACGCGCGCGATGATCGAGTCAATCGTCCAAGAACATCCTGGCCTATTCGTTGCTCCCACTACTCTCAGCTGGGGAAACCCTTATTACACCAAGTTGGCGATGGCATCGGCTTCTGGCGCACCACCTAGCACTGCGATCATGCACGTTTCGCGCATGCCTGGTTTCGCACCTGGAGGCCTTATTGAGCCGTGGGACATGAAGCTGTTTCAAGAATTTGACGTAGGTCCGGAGTACTTTACTGATGCGCTATTTGGCGCAGGAACATACGAAGGCAAGCAGTTCGCTATTCCTCTCGACACCCATCCTTTTATTACTTTCTACGACCAGGATGTCGCAGACAAGGCCGGTGTGCTCGGCTCCGATGGACGACTCAAGGTCGATTCAGCCGAGGCCTTTTATGAAGTCGGCGTCAAACTGGGTGAGGTTATCGGTGGCCCGGGCGTGGCGTTCGGTTTCCAACTCGACACTGCGCAAGCATGGCGTCTTTTCTGGGGACTTTATAACCAAACCGGTGGTGGATATGATTTTTCTGCCGGACAGCGGGCACAGCTGGACATTGACAAAGCGGCCCAAGTAGTTGAGGCCGTTCACATGTGGATGGACGGCAAGTGCATGGCAAAAGACCAAGACTATGGCGGAGCTTTATCTGCTTTTAACGGAGGCAGGAATGCTCTGATTTTCTCCGGGGTTTGGGAGTTAAACGGATTCATTGAAAACGTACCTGCGCTTGCAGCCTCACCGACTCCCACTATGTTTGGTCAACCTGCCAACTACGCCGACTCGCATACCTACGTTTTGCCGACTAATCGCCGCATGACTGACGATCTTCGCCAAAAGACCTATGAATTCGTTGCAGCAATGCTGAAGTTGGGCGACCGCTGGGGCAAAGCCGGCCACATTCCTGGATATCTGCCTTCTCAGGAAAAGCCGGACTATCAGAAACTAGAGCTGCAAAATCAATATGCAGATGCAGCACAGACCGTGATCTTTGATCCACCTGTCTGGTATGCCGGGGCAGGAACTGACTTCCAAAATCGCATGTGCCAACACCTGATTGAAGGATTCCGAGGCACCACCGAGCCAAAACGAGTAATCGAGCAAATGCTTGAGACCGCATCGTCAATTGCCCAGCAACCTAATCCAACCGAGTAAAGATCGTCATGAAAACACAATCAAAACTAGCTTCCCGCGGAACAGTTTGGTTCGCACTTCCGTATATGGTCGTATTTACTCTTTTCCTGATTACTCCTATTATCTGGGGAATTTGGATGAGCTTCACGAACCAATCGCTAGCCTCACGAAACGTTAAGTTCGTAGGTCTTCAGAATTATATTGAAACCCTCACAAGCGCCGAAATGTGGTCCAGCCTTGGTAATACTATCTTTTTCACCCTCATTTCGACCATCCCTCTGGTGATGCTCTCCTTCATCCTCGCTTACCTCGTTGTCACAGGTTTACCTGGCCAATGGCTCTGGAGACTCACATTCTTCGCTCCGTACCTCCTGCCGGTATCTGTCGTTACCGCGATGTGGGGAGTGATGTATGCAAATGACTTTGGATTTATCAACGGGCTTTTACAGCATCTGGGAATTGATCAAATCGGCTGGCTCAGCGACAACCAAGTGGCAATGTGGTCAATTGCCCTTACGACCGTGTGGTGGACCATAGGATTCAATTTCCTCCTATACCTGTCAGCACTGCAAAACATACCCGATCAAATCTACGAAGCAGCGCAAGTTGACGGCGCTGGATCATGGAGACGTTTGATCTCAGTGACACTGCCCCTTATGAAGTCGACAACAATCATGATCGTCCTATTGCAGATTCTTGCATCGCTTAAAGTCTTCGATCAGATTTTCCTGATGACCGCTGGTGGACCAGATGGTGCGACACGTTCGATTATTCAGTACATATATGATGTCGGCTTCAGCGGATACCGCGTCGGGTACGCTTCAGCTGTTTCTTATGTTTTCTTTGCTCTGATCGTGCTTGTGTCAATCATTCAAATCACCATCGTTAATCACAAACCAGAGGAGCAACGATGAGCACTACCCAAACTGCTAACAAAAATGGTATGAACGATTTATCTCAGACGTCATCGACGCGTCGTTCTCCCCGCTTGGTTAAGTCTTCTGAAAACTCTAAGGCGCGTTCCTTAACACTGGGAAATTCTGCGGCAGCGCAAATTTCTGCTTTTGCAGCACTAGCAATTGCCGCTTTGGCATGGGCCATACCAATTCTTTTTGCGCTTCAGATGTCTTTCAAAAAGGAAACCGATGCCTCTGCGGCACCCCTTCAGTTCTGGCCTTCGCAAGGATGGACTTTTGAAAACTACATAGCGGTGTTTAAAGCAGGTGATATTCCATTATGGTTGTGGAATTCCTTCATCGTTTCTGCAGCCGTCACCCTCATTACGCTTCTTGTTTCTGTTCCAGCAGCGTACGTGTTTTCTCGTCATGACTTTCCGGGTAGAAAGATATTCTTCGCGTTGACAGTTGCTGCGATCATGGTTCCGCCACAGATCCTCATTGTTCCGCTATTCGAACAGATGAGGTTTATGCGACTGTCAGACACCTTGGCAGGTGTTGCGTTGCCACAAGTGGTGGCACCGTTAATGGTTATCGTGATGAAGAACTTCTTCGATCAGCTGCCCGTAGAGCTAGAGGAAGCTGCCCGTCTAGATGGTGCCTCGAACTTCAAGATTCTCACTTCTGTGGTTCTTCCGCTATCTCGCTCGATTGTTGTAGCCGTGGCCATCTTTGTTTTTATTGGATGCTGGAACAATTTCCTTTGGCCATTTATCATTACGAACTCGCCTGACCTCATGACGATCCCCGTTGGTCTGGGTACTGTCAAGAACGCCTATGGCGTGCAATACGCTCAGGGGATGGCTAGTGCTGTCATAGGCGCCTTGCCTCTTGTCATCGTATTTATGATTTTCCAACGTCAGATTGTCAAAGGATTCGCAACAACAGGAATGGGCGGGCAATAGGAACGAAGCAAGCAAGATTGTCAAGTGTCGTGGGCCTGGTTCCACTTCTTGTTCTGAAGTCTCCAGCCGAGGGACTTAAGTTGTTCATTGCTGATCTTCCTGCCTAACTGACGATTTTGCGACTAAACGAATCAGTCCCAAACACGGCAAAGAACCACAGCAAGTGCGCGCCTAGGTAGTTGCCGGCTAACAGCCACAGTTCATTGTGCTGTGTCTGACTTAGACCGGCGCTGCACCTAGGTCGAAAGCACGTGTCGGATGTCTGCGCGTGGCCACGTCGTCGCAGGAGAGCAGCCTCTAGGAGCGTCGCAGATTTTCAGTACATCTCATCAGCCTGACAGCTTGGTTTTGGGCAACATTTCAGCCGGCACGCCAGGCAGCAGGCCCTATTTTTCGCACCCATCAGCCCCAGAAGCCTTCGTATAAATACTCCGTAGTTCTTAACAAACAATTTATCACGAACGCATCTCGCGCTAGTAGGGCGCAGCTTGGCATCCCCATCGCCGCAACAGATTGTAGATTGGCCACCAGCATGCCCGCCAAGTCTCCGGTAGCTCGACCGAACTGGAACGATCGCTATTCACATCACTAAGAGTAATGGCGATGAGGGCGGGCGGTCGGGCTGGCGCGAGAATGCTGAAGCAGGTTTCACAATTTCATTAGGTCGTGTGGGCTCGTTACCTTATGATTCCAAGCTCCTGGTGTTCTCATATATCCCTTGGTTCAGTCTTGGGCGTTGTCCTGTATCAACAGGTGTGCATTTCAACCAGCAACCGGTAAGAACACAACCAGAACACTTCAGTTCGAAGCTATCGCTGCCGTTCCGCTTGACATCACCGCGGATGAGTTGGATAGGGCGTCACTTTCCCGTCACGGTCCGATCACCTTACGACCGCGATCAGGTGCCATGGTGATTATTGAAGCCCGCCACGATGGTTGACCGCTGCGCAGCTTCACATTCAGCGCCAGCACTATTGCCCATCAGCACAGTACGCGACCTTATTCACGAATACGTTGCCGCTATCGAGCCGTGCGCAATTTTCCGGCAAGCTTCACGGCTATGTAAGAGGAAGAATCAAGAAGATGCTCCGAAATGCATCACGCGTGGCAACCATGTTGCTTGCGTCGATGTTGGCGATCGCAGGGATCGGGATCGGCTCCCATCCGATTTTCGCTGCGTATGCCGAATCTTCCGCAGATGCTGCGGCATCCGGATACCTTGACCTGACAATGAGCGGTCAAGCCAGCGTGATCCGACAGGAAGAAACACAGGTTGGACCGGGAATCATGCTGACTGAGTTCGAGCGCCTTTAACCACGAGGGTGGCAGCAGGGCGCAGTTCTCGACGTCGACTTGATCAATCCTGAGGTATCACTGGACTACCTCGATTCAGGTATTGCCGCCGACACGGCCACCCTGGTTGAAATGTCTCAAGTAACAGATGACATCAAGGCAGCAGTAAATGGCGATGCCTTTGACATCAACAACTCCGGATCTTCCCGTGGCATGGGTGTGGATCCTTCTGAAGGAATCGTCAAGAGCTCGCTTCCCGGTGCGCCTGCAATGTCCTTGGTGATGGATCACAACAAGCTAGCCTCCATCACCGACGTCACACTGAAGGGCAGTGTCTCTGCCTCGGACTGGACGGCACCGATTTCTTCAGTCAACACGCAGGCTCTTGCTTCCGATGCAATCACTGTCTACACCTCTCGATGGGGTGATTACCAACGCGGTTCAACATCGCTGCAAAACTATCCTGACGCGGTGGAAGTCTGGCTCGATTCTGATCATCGCGTGGTCAAAACTGCGCAGAGCCTCACTACGGAAGAGATTCTAGCTGGTCACACCGTTCTGGCTGCGGGTCAAGGGAAAACAGGGATCGTCTGAACGCATTGGCTTTGGGTGACGGCGTCAAAACGGAGAGCCGTGACGTGCCTGTGACTTTGACTGTCAACACCCCCGGCGCCGGCCAGACGTCAGCGTCTGATCCGACTGGTCGCATCACGTCGTCGCACGGCTCTGCTTCAGGGCTGGCACAAACGGGAGCGCACACTGCTTCCCTGCTGATGCTGAGCAGTCTCTTCGCTCTTCTTGTGATGGGAGTGTCGGCGAATCGCCGTCGCCATGCCGATCGGTAGAGCGTGATGTGAGTTCCTCACGCGTTGAGGGGGAAGGAACAGCTGTTCCTTCCCCCCTCAGTGCGCAGTGCAACTATTCGCTGCAGCGGAGCGGTAGGCGCTACTTGCTCAATTCAATAATCGCCGGCCCTGCCCAGCCCGCCTCGCACGAAATGTGCAGGCATGTGCCGTCCTGATCCACGCGTACTCCCTGGACCGGGACAACCGTTGCGACTGAAGCGTCAGTCAGCTCGACATCGAATTCGGCGCTGTCCACTGTCGGATCTTCCGGAGCAGCGAAGAGGAACTCGGTGGTTCCGTCTGATCCCACTTCTGCCCATGCACCATCAGACGCGGACGCAGTCGCCGATCCACGATGGTCAATTCCAGCCAGTATCGGATGTGCAACCTGCATCCATCGGCCGATCGCCCGCAGTGAATCTGCCTGCCACTCGGGAATGGTTCCGTCCGCCTTGGGGCCAACGCCAAGCAGGATTCGTCCGTCACGCACTGCTGCGTCAACGATCGTGTGCAGCAAGGTACGCGGATGCGGTCCGTTTTCAGGGCCTTCAACCTGGTTGTAACCGAATGACAATCCGAGTCCGCGGCAGTTTTCCCAGATACCCAGGTCCTCATTGTCAAGGTTCATCTGATACTCGCTGGTGACATAGTCGCAGTGCGGCACCTTCCACCTGTCATTGACGACGCCTTCAGGGCAGGCTTCGTAGTAGCGGGCAAAAAGCTGACCAAGTCCGTATGGTTCGGTCGTGTTCTTTGCCGCATCGGGATAGTTGATGTCGTTCCACAGCACGTCCGGATGGTAGCGCTCAACCAGCTCATCAATATGCGCGGCCGCGTACTTGGCGTATTCCTCATCACGAGGACGATCCCCTTCGTTGACTGATTCGTGTGTCGTATGAGGCGGGAATGGTCGCACATGCCAGTCAAGGCCACCGGAATAGTATGTGCCGAATCGCAATCCGGCCTTGCGTGCAGCGTCAGCGTAGGCTCCGACCAGATCCTGGTGCGGTCCGCGCTTAACCGTGTTGCGGTCTCCTGTCCCCACAGCGTCCCATAAGGTGATGCCGTCGTGATGTTTGGTCGTCAGTACGACGTAGTCAGCGCCTGATTCCTTGAACAGCTCCATTAGTTCGGAGGCGTCAAAAGAGTCCATGTGCCACTGATCCAGCAGGTCGTCATAGTCACAGCCGCCCCACTCCTTCCTGTGGTGTTCAGCTGCAGGCGAGCCGGGGATACGGATCGTGTTGTAGTACCACTCCGCGTAGGGATTGTGGGTGAACCACTCCAGTGGATCCTCGACAGTTCCCAGTTCTGCCGTGGGCTCCGCCCATGCGGGAAGTGAATACACCCCCCAGTGAACGAAAATGCCAAGCTTGGCGTTCTTGAACCACTGCGGTGTGGGCCGCTCCAGATCTGACCAGTCCATGTTGTCCTTTCCTGACATTATGAGTATCTCTCCTATCGGCCGCCGAAGCCGCCCAAGTTAATTCCGCGTGCCAGCTGCTTTTGCATCACGATGACGATCACCAGCGATGCGAGCACCGACACACTGGCCGCCGCCATGAGCGCACCCCAGTCCGTTCCGCGTTCGCCGCTGAACATCTGGAGGCCCAGTGGGATCGTGGCCTTGTCCGAACTGTTGATGACGATCAATGGCCACAGGAAGTTGTTCCAGTAGTCAATGAATGCGAAAGCGGCCACAATTGACAGTGGACCCCTCAACAGCGGCACAATCACCGACACGAGGATTCGCAGTTGTCCGGCTCCGTCGATCCTCGCAGCTTCCTCGTAGTCACGAGGAAGGGAGAGGAGAAACTGACGCAGCATGAAGGTTCCGAACGCTCCGAATGCGAACGGCATAATCAGCGCCACGTAAGTATCGACTAATCCCAGCTGATTGGCACCAATATACAGAGGGATAACCAGAACCTCCATAGGCAGTACCAGCGTCGCTAGGTATGCGGCGAACAACTGAAAGCGACCTTTGAATTCGATGCGTGAAAACGCGTAAGCGGACAGCACCGATACTGTGCATGCGATCAGAGCACCAATACCTGCAACAAAGAAGGTGTTCAGAATAATCCGCAGGAATGGCACTGCCGTGAAGACCAGCGAAAAGTTCTCCCATGCGATTCGTGAGCCGAACAGCGATCCTCCAGAGCTGAATATTTCAGCAGTAGGTTTGAGGGCGCTCGCGAACATCCAGATAAACGGGAAAACAAAGATTGCACCGACGATAAACAGACAGATGATCGAAACAATCCTGCTGATGCGTACCCTGCCGATAGTCATGCGCTTCTCACTGATCATAATTCACCCACTTTTTCTGTCCCGCAAACTGCACAGCGGTAATCAACATGACGATGACGAAGAGGACCCAGGCAATAGCTGAGGCGTATCCCAACTTGTCGTAGCTGAATCCCTGGTTGTACAGGTAAAGGACAATCGTTGTGGTTGAGTTTCCAGGCCCGCCCTTAGTCAGCATGTATGGCTGAGCGAAAATCTTGAACGCACCGATGAGCGTCATGACAGTACAGAAAAACAGTGCCGGCGACAGTAGCGGGAAGATCACTTTCGTGAAGCGTTGGACAGGCCCCGTACCGTCCACGCGAGCGGCCTCCAGCACCGAGGGGTTGATGTTGTTCAGCCCCGCACCGAGAACCACGATGTTGTATCCCACGACCTGCCACAACGACATCATGACAAGTGCAACCATTGCCCAGGTTTCGGACGCGAGCCATGCCGGTCCGGAGATTCCGAGAACCCCCAGGAAGGAGTTCACCACCCCATGTTCATCCAGCATCAGGCGCCACACCAGTGCGTTGGCCACCATCGGTGTCACAACGGGAATAAAGAAGATGACGCGGAAGAAACCTGCCAGACGGCCTCCCACACTCTGGAGCCATACGGCCACTAGTGTGGAGACAATCAGGTTAAGAGTCGTGTAGAAAATGGCGAAGATCGCCGTATTCAACAGGACCCGAAAGAATGCAGGATCTGACCCATTGAGCAGATTCACGTAGTTGCTGACACCAACGAAGGTGGGAGAACCGTAAAGCTGCCAGTCAAAAAGCGAGATAATCAGCGAGAACACCAAAGGCAGAACGATGAAGAGGAAGAACCCCGTCATTCCAGGCGCCAGATACGGAAACGCCTTTGGATCCCACCGTGATGTTCCCTTCGGGACCTTGGCAGGGACCCGAGTCTTTGTGAGTTGAGTAGCCATGAATCTACCCGTTACTTAATGGAGTTCTCTAATGAAGTGAGAATTTCCTGTGCAGATTTCTCGCCGGTGTAGCCGTTTGATACGTTTTGTGTGAACTCGACTTCAAGTTGCTGCCAGTTCTCCGTTGTTTCGTAGGTCTTGGCATTTTCGGTCATGTACTTGACGATCTCGACATCGTTCGGATCCTTGCCTTCTGCCCAACCGTCGAATGCTGCGTCAATGGCGGGAACGTTTCCGTGCGACCGAGCAACATAGCGCATCACATCCGGAGTGGTCATCTTCATGATGTTCTGGAAGGCTGTCTCTTTATCAGCGCATTTTTCAGAAATTCCGAACCCTGATCCCTGCACCATGCCAATCGACTCTCCACTGCGCGATGGAACGACTGCCATTCCTACTGACAGTCCCTCGGTGCTGACGAGCGAGTCATAAACCCATGGGCCATCAATAATCATTGCAGCTTTGCCGGCACGGAAGGTCTGTAGTTGGATATCTTCAGCATCTGCAGCCAGCGGCGCTTTCATCACTTTGTGTTTAGCGGCAAGGTCAAAAACGTCCTGAATAGAATCGACTGTGGTCTGCTCAGTAAGCTTGAGCTCTCCGTTTTCCACGACGGCCCCACCATTGGCGTAGACAATCGAAGCTGGCGTCTGGAAGATGGGCGGAATGGACACTCCATAGACATCACCATTCGTCAATGCCTTTGCATCCGCAACGAACTGATCCCACGTGTAGTTCTTTCCTGGATGTTCAAGACCGGCCTGGTCGAACAGGTCCTTGTTGTAGTACAGGATCAGCGGCGCTGCGTCATAAGGAATCGCGCGAAGCTTCCCATCAACGGTAAGTCCCTTGAGCATTGCTTCGTTGTAGGCGCTCATATCAACGTTATTGCTGGCGACCAACTCATCGAGGGGAGCGAGCAGTTCCTTCAGCTCCTGTGCGCGTGCGGCCTGAGTGGTCAAAATGCATGGTGCGTCTGAAGCACTCATTCGGGTTTTGACTTTTGTCCAGTAGTCTTGGAACGACGGGCCTTCCATTTCGAGGTTGAATTCGGGATCTGATTCTTTGACACCGTCGACGAACGCCTGCCACTGTGCACGGTCAGATTCGTTGGAGATCCACGTGTACATTGCATTCGCACTGTTGGAGGATGACCCTCCACCGCACCCGGTCAGGGCGAACACGCCGATCAATGCTGCCACACCGATTGCAGAGCCTATCCGCTTCATCATTACTCCTTTGTTAACACTGTCATCTTCGACCAATCCGAAAAGCAAAAGAAACTTTCCGTTAACGGTAACGGTATCAGCAATGAGCTAACAAACACAAGCCGAAAACGATTGTCCCTGTTAAACCCAAATTCTAAAGAAAGATCACCATCTCTAAAACTCGCATTGATGCAGGTCACAGTCACTTCATAAGCCCCCAACCCTCAGATGCTTCCACACATCCAAACACACCACCTCTTGCTGTGCAGTACCTCTAGCAAGAGACAAATGGAAACCATTCTCGAAAAACTGCGCGATTTGTCGCAACTTTTGGGAGGCTCAGACGATATTTTTTCCTCTCAAATGAAGCGTCAGGATTGGTGCCGGCAGACACTTGTGACGACGTTTCGAAAAAAAACGAATCTCAAAGTAAACAAAAAAACATAAAAACCATAACGAAAAAGCCACGGCTCTCCTTTCATTTGAGAGAAGAAACGTGACATTAACGTTCTCGACGGGGCAGAACACAGCACAGCACTCCCCCGCTTCGCAGGTACGTGAATTACTTGCGTCTGATCAGGGAAATATCGCGTGCCGCACCCGTCGATGCGGAGGTCGCAGTAGCGGCATACAGCTTCAGTGCGCCTGAGACCTGACGGTCACGATTGACAGGCGTCCACGGATTCTCGCGGCGTTCCTGCGTGGCGCGGCGACGCTCAATTTCCTCGTCGGGCACATCCAGTGACAGGACTCCCTCGTTGACGTCGATGATGATCCGGTCACCATCCTCAACCAAGCCGATCAAGCCGCCAGCAGCAGCCTCGGGGGAGATATGTCCCACCGAGATGCCGGACGTGCCACCGGAGAAACGGCCATCGGTTATCAGCGCACATTCCTTGCCCAGACCGCGCCCCTTGATAAACGAGGTGGGATAAAGCATCTCCTGCATTCCCGGCCCACCTGAGGGCCCCTCATAACGGATCACCACGACGTCACCGGCTCGCACCGTCTTGTCCAGGATCTTCTCGATCGCCTCTTCCTGCGACTCCATGACCCGCGCCGTTCCTTCAAAGTGGAACAGGGACGGATCGATACCTGCGGCCTTAATGATGGCACCCTCAGGAGCAAGGTTGCCCGTCAGCACCGTCAGTCCACCCGAGGCCGTGTAGGCATGCTCGACATCGCGAATGCAGCCTTCCACAGTATCTAGATCCAGTTCAGTCCACTGATTGGACGTTGAGAACGGTTCGGTGGTGCGCACGTTGCCGGGAGCTGCGTGCCACAGGGCGATTGCTTCATCAGTAGCGTGCCCGCCTCGAACATCCCAATCTGCCAGCCATTGCTCCAGGGACGGGGAGTGAATGGCGTGCACCGTGTGACGCAGGAAGCCCCCACGATCCAGCTCGCCTAGGATGGCCGGGATGCCGCCGGCGCGGTGGACATCTTCCATGTGGTAGTCGTTGTGGTTCGGCGCAACTTTTGACAGACACGGTACGGTGCGCCCCAGCTCAGCAATATCCGACAATGTGAAATTGACCTTTGCTTCAGCGGCAGTTGCCAGCAAGTGCAGCACAGTATTGGAAGATCCGCCCATCGCCATGTCCAGGCTCATGGCGTTCCAGAATGCATCCCTCGTCGCAATAGATCGCGGGAGAACAGAGTCGTCCTCGTCGTTGTAGTAGCGCTGGCACAAGTCAACGACGAGACGACCGGCACGCTCGAACAATCCGCGTCGCGCGACCTGAGTAGCCAGCGTGGAGCCGTTGCCGGGAAGGGACAGTCCGAGTGCCTCAGTCAGCGAGTTCATCGAGTTAGCAGTGAACATACCCGAGCATGAACCGCACGTCGGGCACGCGAGACGTTCGATCTGGCCAAGCTCATCGTCAGAGACTGCATCGTTGGCAGTTGCGTTCATGACGGTGATGAGGTTGCCGTGACCGCTGTGCGACGGTCCGACAATGGCGTCTTCAGGAATGTTCTTGCCTGCTTCCATCGGACCGCCGGATACAAAGACCGTCGGAATGTTGAGGCGCATCGCTGCGATCAGCATGCCGGGCGTGATCTTGTCACAGTTGGAAATGCACACCATTGCATCGGCACAGTGTGCGTTCACCATATACTCGACCGAATCCGCGATCACTTCGCGTGACGGCAGGGAGTACAGCATGCCGCCGTGTCCCATAGCGATGCCATCATCAACGGCGATCGTGTTGAATTCCTTGGCGACGCCACCGGATTTTTCAATCTCAGAAGCGACCAGCTGGCCGATGTCCTTGAGGTGGACGTGGCCGGGAACGAACTGGGTGAAGGAGTTGACGACGGCAATGATCGGCTTGCCAAAGTCAGAATCTCCCATTCCGGTTGCGCGCCACAGCGCGCGAGCGCCCGCCATGTTGCGTCCCTGAGTCGACGTTGCTGAACGAAGCTGTCGAGCCATCAGTACCCCTCCTCCTGGTGTTGTTCTTAGCCTAGAGAGTTCTTGGTGACAGTGCGTCAGGAGGGCCACAGCGTGGACAGTGAGGTGACCACCACGTTGCCGTCAGGTAAACAAGGTCGGTTTTTCCAGTGACGTGAGTCACAGAAAAGAGGAGGGTCTTGTCTCACATAGATTCACCCTTTACGTTCGTCAGGGGGTGAGACTTATGTCCCAGGGAATGGGAATGACTTTTGGCCAGCAAACGGCCGCTGCCGGGATCGTCAGCGAGTGTTTCGATACTACGCGCACAGCTTTCGCTGACTGCGCGAACACGATCCAGTGCAATTCGTCGCGCGTCACAGGCTCAGGAATGAAAGATTTTATGGCGGCAGTCAATTCCATCGGGGAATCGGCTGCCAGTCTTTCTGAAGCGCTCAGCAAGCACGCGCAGGCGCTGACCACCGTTGACCAGACGACTGCGGCGACTGAATCGCACACCACTGGAACCTTCAATCCGCGCATCTCCACACGTCTAGGATCGTAATGAGCACCACATCTTTAATTTTCCACGATGATGCCGCCCAGGCTATGCAGCAGGCGTGCAAAGCAGCTTCGCTCACTTTTGCGCAAGACTCCCGCGCAATGGCGGCAGATGTGCTCTCAACTGTCCACGATTGGGTTGAAGGCTCCGAATCCCGCGTCTCCCATGACCAACACCTCGACAAACTGACAGACCACGCCCGCACCATCAGTGACGTTCTGAAGGCCGCATCGTCATCGGTTGATCGCGTCCGCACCCTCGCCCATGAAACTGAAACGAAGAATGTCGCAATTTTGGATTAGGAGCATCCCCCATGCCCAGTCATGATTTTGAGGTCGATATCGAAGCCCTCATTACGGCCGCCCAGAAAACGAGCGAAGCAGTTCAGCTCAAAAAAGACAACGATATTTCCGACTACGTTCCTACCCAAGCTGATCTGGCCAATGACATCATGTGGTCGGCAGTTGATGAGTTTCAGTCACGGTGGGAACGCGGCATCAACAACATGACGGACGACATCACGGAAGTAGCAGGGCGTTTGGGCAAGGTCGCCTCGAACTACATTGATTACGACACGAAAGCGGCGCAGGAGATGTCACAACTCGCATCTGCAGCCGCCCAGCTGCCAGGGCTTGCAGGGAAGCAGTAAGCCATGGGAGTCGAGAATCAGGGTGCACCGGTTTTCACCATCGAAGGGAACGCGGGAGCCATCTCATCACGCGCCTCAACTGTACGTACGCGCAGCAGCGATTACTCAGAGATCGCCCGCGCGCTGGATTCGATTTCCACCGAGGGGTGGATAGGGCGTGCAGCTGATCGATTCCGGGAGCGTTTCAGCGTGGAGCCACAACGCTGGCAGGAAGCAAGTGGAGGATTCTCCTCAGCTGCTGGCGCGTTGGATTCGTACGCGGACAACCTGACTCATGCGCAGGACAGTGCTGCGGCATGCCGCGCGCTCTACGAAGAAGGCAACCGGGTCACCGAGCAGGCACGCGCAGCTTATGAAGCTGAGGTCGCCAGGGGAATGCAGGAGAAAGCTGCCTGGGAGGCAGTCAACGGGTTCGGCACCTTCGCAGTGACAATCGCGCCCTTTGTTGACCCTGGTGAACCCATGCGCCAAGATGCGATTAATACATTTAATCAGACTGTCGCCAGCCTGGACGAATGTGCGCAGGCATGCGCACAGACGATCCGTTCTGCCTGCGAGTTTGCACCCGCAAAACGCAACTGGCTGGAAAGTGGACTGGCGTTCGTCGGTGGCATCCTCGTCGGCGCCGGTGAGGCAGTCGGTGACCTCCTCAACCTCATCACAGGCCCTCAAGGTTTCATGCTGGACAGCCTCACGAAACTGGCGACCGGCGACCTCACACCCGACGAAGCGGTTGCCAAGCTCCAGCTTCCTCTGGATGACGTCTCCGCGATGCTAAGCGCGCTGAAGAAGGATCCGCTGGAGTTTGGCAAGCAAATCGGCAAGGGAGTCCTGGACTGGGACACGTGGGCCGACGATCCTGCCCGTGCAGTTGGACACCTCGTGCCTGACGTCGCGATCGCGCTCCTCACCGCCGGCAGCGGTACGGCTCTGACCAAAGGCACGTCAACTGCGGGACATGCACTGAACAGCCTGGACGATATCGAGGACGGGGCACGAGCTCTGCGCGGCCTGGATAGTGCGGGTGACGGTGCACGGGCGCTGGGCAAGCTGGACGATATTGGCGACGGTACTCGAGCGCTCAACGCGGCCGATGATATTTCCGACGCATCACGCACTGCTCGTCTGCTTGATCATGCAGATGACCTGTCGGATTCCTCAAGGGGAATCCGAGGTGCCGATGATCTGGCTGACGGCGCCCGGGCAGCTGATTCAACCCACGATGCCCTCAATGTGGCTGACGACGTCGTATCAACCGACCACATCGAGCCGGTATCCGTCGTCGAAGATCTCCCCTACCAGGATTCTCGCCCCTCCCTCCGTAAAGGCGTCCCAGAGCAAGTCTGGCAAAATGCGGTGGAGGATTCAGTGGACGGAAAGGTGCGTGACCCCCTGACGGACACGGTCATGGAGTGGGAGCCGGGACAACCCCGAAAGGGCGTCTGGGACATGGGACACCGGCCTGGACACAAGTACTCCGATATGCATGAGCTGTACTTGAAAGGTGAGATGACACCACAAGAATTCCGCGACTGGTATAACGATCCTGCAAACTATCGCCCTGAGTTACCATCATCAAACAGGAGCCATCGAGCTGAGTAGATTGCATGGGAGCGGGTATGAAAATCTCTCTAACAGCGCGCTTGAAAACCGCCGACGAGTTCTTCGGGCAATTCACTGACGGCGACGAACGCGAGGCGTTCGACGGTCAGGCACTGATCTTTTCGGCTCTGGCCAACACTAAAAGTCCCGATCGCTACGACATAGCTGATTTCCTCCTGGAGCGTGACTGCGCATTGACCCCGGCAGGCTCGGAAGCGAACTCGCCCCTGCATGTCCTGCTCTCATCCAGAAAACATGATCTGCACCGTGACCTCAAATTGGCGCGCATTTTTCTTGATCGCGGCGTCGACATCAATCACCGCAACGCAAACAACGAGGTCGCTTTCGCATGGCTCGTCGATCTGCCTTTCACGGACGACGAACTTGCCGACCTTTATGACCTGTGGTTTTCTTCGCCGCATCTGCTCGACTTCACCGCCAGCTCATCGCATTATCGCGCGTGCCCCCTCGACGCTCTGGCCCGCATTGAGTACCGCGCCACCCTCGCCCGACGTGTCCAGTCCTACATCCGCGAACGCTACTGCCCTGCGGCCGACTCCCTCGGCACGTGCCGGGTGGGAGCTGATGGTCAGGGACGCCCTGTTTCCCGCTGTATTCGCGAACAACCGTCGGCCGACGACGATTCGGGCTGGCTGTTTATTCATGAGGGCGACGACGCGCGACAACCGAAAAACGTCGCAACGGAGATCGTCCCACTGAGTACGATTGTTGCCAGCACCCCCGTGGTGATGTCAGTGCTGGGAATGCCGAGCGGCACGGACGTTCGCATCGTGAAAGGATCAGTAGGCACCACCATTGTGGAGACGACAACTGATCGGCTCGTTCCGGGCACGTGGCCTTTTGTTCACGAGACATCTGAAGGAGCATCAAGCTGATGGCTGATACGCAATCCCCCGAGATCCCCGAATTTATCCCCAAGTCCGGCGCCTGCCTGGTGACGAACACGATCCTGTCGGGTGAAGGTCGTCTGAAGTGGTGCGTGCGAGAGGAATCGGCCCGCCCCGAAGACAACGGGTGGCGTTTCTTCTCCCATATCGACACTGATGAGTACCTGGCTGATCCCTCGAACTTCACTGTTATCTCGTTCAATCACGCAATCAGAATTGAGCCTGCGGTGATGGGCCTGTACGACCTGCCTGTTGGCACGGACGTGCAGCTGGTGGTTGATGAGAAGGGGCGGCGTTTTATGGACAACGAAACAGGCGACGTCGTCATAGGGCCAAGCTCTGACGGTGATTCACCAGAAGATACCCACGAGGACTAAAGCCCCTGCACGTATTGACGCATCGACTCACCCTCGTTACTGTGGCACGTACATAGGAGCACGGCTGCCGAATGGCCTGCAGAACCGCCGACTCGAGGAGACATCGTGGACTCGACACGACACATCGCACGACACCGACTATTTGCTTCCGGAATTTTGGCACTCTCGCTCATCGCAGCGGGCAGCTCATCATTTGCCGCTGAACAAGACGAGCAGCTTCCCCTCGGCCCCACTGTCACCCGTACCGATACGGGACCAACCGGGTACGAGGTAACGTTCCGCTACGAGGCGCCCGCATATGTCGATTCCGTGCAGATCTATGGTGAATGGTTCTTTTCTCAACCTGATCGCATCACCACTCTGGGAGGCGGAGAACACCGCATTCCCGCATTGTGGCAGCCAGGGGACGTTCCCAACGCCCCATGGAAACTTCTGGAGATGAATCAGGGCGATGATGGTATCTGGGAACTGAAGGTGCCCCTTCCCTCAGGTACTTTCAGCTATTCATTCACCCATGAGTGCCCGCCGATCGCCGTCGATTCGTGCCAACGTCACGCAGATCCTGCGAACCCGGGGATGGCGGCAGAGCTGCCGGCGTATTCATCTCAGAGCCTGTCGCAGGTCTTCGTGCCGGAGAATCCCAATTATCCGACCTACGACAACGCCTATCAGGCGCCTCGCCCAGCCGATGAGATGGGGACGTTCGTCCATGAAACATACGACACGCATTATTCGCTGGCGCCTAAAGGCGCGCACCCGCTGTCCATCTATCTACCCCGCGGATATGATCCGGATCGTGCAGAACCTTACCCCGTGATGTACCTCAGCCACGGTTTCGGCGGAAATGACACCGACTGGTTCACTCAGGGGGCAGCACCCTACATCCTTGAAAACGCCATTGACGAGGGGGCAGCGGAGCCTTCCGTCATCGTGGCAACAAACTTTAACGGCCTGGGCGTTGACAGCCTGGTGCTGTCAACTTCCTATGGGCACGACATGGTGGAAAACGTCATCCCATTTGTGGAGGATCACTTCAATGTGTCGACTGAAGCCAAGGACCGGGCCTTTGCCGGCCTGTCACTGGGCGGTGCACGCGCCATTGAGCTGCTGACGAAGTATCCGGGCACATTCGAGTATTACGGTCTGTGGAGCGCAGGCAAACTCAGCTCGACATTTACCTGCGCTGAACGTGAGAACATTGCAGCGTTGCGTGGCACCATCCACGTGGGAACGGGCCTGCAGGACCACCTGTTCTTCATCTCCGAATCATCCCCTGCACGGGCCGAATCCTTGCGAAATATCGGTGTTGACGTCGCTGAGTTCAACCTGCCCGGCATCCATTCGTGGGATATCTGGCGCGCAGAGCTCAACGACTTCATCCGCAACGTCGCATTCAAGAAAGACCTGTAGGAAACGATCTCACGCTCACAGCACATGAAGTGACTGCACAAAGGGCGGGGAGCCTGTTTTTTCAGACTCCCCGCCCTCAGTGATAAGGCCACCCTCGTCCATTACCGTCGGTGGCAGCGCCGGTATTCAGCGCGGCACCACCTCGCCTATCGCGGTGAATAGCGGTGGAGGTGACCAGTCAGCGTTACTTCACCAGGCGGGCCCCTTCGACCAGTGCGGCAAGCTTGGCCCATGCGATCGACGGGTAGATGCGTCCACCCAGACCACAGTCCGTCGAGGCAATCACGCGATCAGAGCCCACGATGTCCACAAAACGCTGGATGCGTTGGGCCACCAGCTCGGGATGCTCGACCACGTTTGTGGAGTGGCCGACCACACCAGGCACAAGTACCTTGTCATCTGCCAGCTTCACGTCCTGCCACACGGTCCACTCATGTTCGTGGCGCGCGTTGGCAGCCTCGAATGAGAAGTAGCGTGCCTTCGCCGTCAGCACGTTATCAACGATCTCGCGCAGTGGGATGTCCGTAGTGTGAGGTCCGTGCCATGAGCCCCAGCACAGGTGCAGGCGCACCTGCTCTTCCGGGATACCTTCAAGCGCAAGGTTGAGCGCATCGACTCGAGTCTGAACGAACTCACGGTAATCCTCGTAGGTGGGAGCAGGGTTGACCTGGTCCCAGCCTTCGGCCAGTGAGGGGTCGTCGATCTGCACGATAAAGCCGGCATCAGTGATCGCCTTGTATTCCTCGTGCAGGGCGTGCGCGCAGGCTTCCAGTACTTCTTCTTCAGTGCTGTAGTACTCGTTGCCGATGCGGGCAGCCGACCCGGGTGCGACCGATGCAATGAAGCCGTTGCCGCGGTCGATCCCGTTCTTGTCCAGTGCGTGCGTCAGGCCTTCGACGTCATGACGGACGGCATCTGCACCGATGTAGGTCAGAGGACCGGTGATGACGGGGAACGCCTCGGGGCCCTGATCGGTGGCGATGTGAATGCCGGAAGCCGGATCTGAGTAGGCGTCGGAAAATGCCTGCCAGTCGCGACGTTCACCGAATGATGCCAGCTTGACTTTGCCACTGGAGGGCGCAGGCTCAACGCTGAATTGGGGATCTGTCCGCAGGTCAAGTCCACCCAGGCGGGTAAAGGAGTAAAACCACCATGCACCGTAATCGACTGTCTGGGTCATCATGTGGCCGTACTCGCCGTCGTTGACCACATCCAATCCAGTCTGGTATTGGCGGGTCACGACTTCGTCCACGCTTTCCTGCAGAAGCGCTATGAACGCTTCCTCGCCCATTCGCTCACGCTCTGCATTCGCCCGGAGCAGTTCCGGGGTCCGCGGAAGCGAGCCAACGTGCGTTGTACGAATAGTCATGTTTATCTCCTCGTTAACGAGTTCAGTGCGCCTCCCGATTGACGCGCACCCCCCTAAAGTACAGAACTTCAGATGAATAATCGACGAGCATCCCACCAGATGGGCGCCACTTCCTCATTTCGTCTAGACCACTTATCCTGTGGTGTTGCCGTTAAAGTCGCGCTAACGTGTCATCCGTGCCTGTGATCACGATTATTGAACATGAAGAAGACGTCGATGCGCGCCGTCTCGTCTCCGCGCTCGATGACCTTGGAGCCTCGATACAACTGGTGCGCCCGTGGAACGGTGAGGACGTTTCCAGCGCCCTGCCGCCCGACGGTTCCGACCTCCCCGCGCCTGATGCCATCGTCGTCCTCGGCGGGCGAATGAGCGCCTATGATGACGAGCGCGCCCCGTGGCTGCCTGATGTCCGCACTCTGCTGGTGCGTTGCATGAACGAGGGAGTGCGCACGCTCGGTATCTGTTTGGGACACCAACTGATCGCGCGAGCGGCCGGCGGCTCGGTCGCCTGCTCAGATCCACAGTTCCACGAGATGGGAATCGTGCCTGTCGAGTGGGAGGCGCCCTTCGAGTCTGACGCCGCCGTTCCGATGACCCCGGTCGCTTCGGCTACAGGTGCAGCCATCATGGTGCCAGCGGTAGCTGACCAACTCAGTAACGCGATGGACGAGGGTGGCCCGTGGATCCGTCTGGTCGATGATCTTTCACGTATACCCGTTGTCTTTGCTGACCATAATGATGCGATTGACGAGCTGCCTGCGCAGGCTCGCGTCCTTGCACGCTCTGAGCGGTGTATCCATGCGATCGCGGTAGGGTCGCACGCCCTCGGCGTGCAATTCCACCCGGAAGTGGATCGCGCGTGGGTGGAGCAGTCCCTGTCAACCAGTGGCCTCAGTCAAGACGATGCGAACCAGATATTGGATGATTTTGACAGGCATGAGCGCGATATCGTCGCGGGCTGTCGGCGCCTCGCACAGTGGTTGGTCAGCGGCCTGTAAGCGCGTGTCTTTCAGCGGCCGACAGCTCTCAATTCCCGTCGGCCCTCAATTCCCGAATGGCGAGGCGCCTGCTTGCGACCCGTCACCCCTGCGCCCCCGCGGAATGCTGCGGCGGGTTGGTTCTTGCCTGGCTGGTTGTGTCGTGGTCTTGTCGCGGGGTGGAGCAGTGATCGGATCATGGTCTGTGTGCTGCACGATGCCCTGGATTTTAGGCTCCATCGTGCACAAGCCCCTAGATCTGAGGGCTGTGTGTGCACGAACCCCTAGATCAACAGCGGGCGGGGCCACCCTCGAAAATGAGAATGCCCGGTGACCTGCATGTTCACAACCGCGGTGAAATGGGCGGGTGTGAGATCTAGGGGATTGTGCAAAAAGGAGCGAAAATCTAGGGGAATGTGCACCCGTGGAGGCTAGATCTAGGGGAATGTGCACTCGCGAGGGGGTAAACCCAGGGCATCGTGCGCGCAGGCACGCAGATATCAGGACGCGCCGCCTGCCCGGCTCACTCAACACAGATACCAGGACGCAATGCCTACCCTGCTCACTCAGTTTCGGCGTGACCTGCAGGTTCTGCGCTTCCCATGTTGTTGGCGGAGTCTGCGTGCTGGGCGAGGGAATTCGTATCCTCACTGCCACGGAAGACCACGAACTTCCACCACACAAATTCTCCTACCCCGTTGAGGACCATCGTCGCCGCTTTGATCAGGACTTCGCTCACCCCAGCATTGGCGACCACTTGGCCTAGCCACGCAGTGATCGGGATGAAAAAGACGTAGAACAGGGCCACCTTCGCCATGGCGATCGGAACATTGTTGGCTGATCGGAAGGTGTAGCGCCTGTTGAGCGTGAAGTTCCAGATCACTGACAAGATAATTGAGATGACGTGTTTCCAGTCATAAGGCAGCGGAGTCAACCAATCCAACAGCAGGTAAGACACTGCCTCGATCACGCCTGCGCTCAACGAGAGCAGCACGAACATAACGGCCTGGACTTTCGTCGATCGTTGTGCCATCATCATCACCCACGATTCAGAAGCGAAAAGATTTTTTTATTGGCTGGGTAGATCTTGCGGTACGCGTCGTACTGGCGTGCATAGGTCTGAGCCAGTTCGCGGCGCGGCTCGAAGCGAGCGTGCACTGTCACCAAGCGCCGCGCACTTTCCACGGTCGGAGTGATTCCCGCACCGACCGCGACAAGCAGCGCAGCCCCGACAGCGCCGGCATCCTGCGGATTCTCCGTCACTTCAACCGGACGGCCCACAATGTCAGCAAGAATCTGCGCAGTCACATCAGACAACGCTCCGCCACCGACAAAGCGCACAACCGATGAAGTCATGACCTTTTTTTCCTGAGTTTCGATGAACCAGCGCATGTGGTAACACACGCCTTCGACGACGGCACGCATCAGCTCCGTCTTGCCGGTATTCAATGAAATATTCATGAACATTGCGCGGGCGTTCGGATCCTCAAACGGACACCGGTTGCCATGCAGCCACGGAGTGAACAGCACTCCCCCCGCACCGGGTTCACTGCGGGAAATGACTTCCGACATGTAGTCATACAGGCTGCGGAAACGGGCCTCCATCCCCTCGCATACACTGTGCTTATCCAGGTAGACGTTAATTTCGTCGAGGGCCAGATGGTCCTTCACCCACTCCAGGCACTTACCTGCCGTCTCCAGCTCAGCAAAGTAGTGGTAGCGCGAGGGGTCCGCACCGACAACGGTTGCAATCATGGCACTCAAATCCACCGCGCGTTTATCCGTGACGGTACCGACCCACCCTGACGTGCCCATATACACGTGAGTATCGTGCAGCTCGGTCGCACCGGCTCCTACACCGATGAGCGAAGCATCGCCGCCACCGGCATACACCGGTGTCTCTTCAGGCAAACCGAGTTCGTCGGCAGCCTCGGCAAGGAGCGGACCGACCACATCGGTGCTGGCCACAATCTCGGGCATATGGGCGGGATTGACGTGAAGAGCCCGCATCACTTCGGGACTGAACCGTCCCTTCCGAGCGCGCACGTCATATAGAAGCGTGGCGAAAGCCGAATCGTGACTCATGACGAACTTGCCGGTCATCCGTGCAATGATCGCTTCCTTAGCGTCCAGCCACTTATAGGCACGCGCGAACGCTTCGGGCTTGTTGCGGCGCACCCAGTGGTATTTCCACACAGGATCTTTCACGGAAGCCGGTGCCGCACCCGTATGGTACAAGGCTTTGGCCAATATCCCCGCGTTCACACCTGAAATGCGCGGCGCCTTCCCACCGATCAGTCGCATCTCAACGCTGGCACGCTGATCCATGTAACTCATCGCCGGGCAGACCGGGCGCCCTCGTCGGTCAACCATGACGAGGCACTGCATCTGCGCGCAAAAACTGATGCCGGTCAGTGTTGCGCACTGCTCAGGATGGTCGCGGGCAATCTGTCGGGTGGTCTGAACGATTGCCTGCCACCATTCGTCAGGATCCTGCTCAGCTCCCCCATCAGGCAGAACATGCAGTGAGTACGATGCCGAAACTGAGTCGATGATACGAATTCGGTCATCAATCTCGAACAGGCATGTCTTGACTCCCGACGTCCCAACATCGTATGCCAGCACGGTTATCACTTGTGGTTTCCTCCTTCAGGCACTTGCAAGGCGGAAATGAGGAATTCACGTGCGCCCGAGGCAAGCTCGGCATCACTCATCCCGGGGACATACAGCAACGCGCGCTGAATGTGATAGTCACTGGCTCGGGCATACTGCAACGACATCATGATGTTGTCAATGAAGAACGCCAGCGTGCTCGAATCGATATCGGTGCGAATCTCACCTGTTTCCTGCCCTTCGGCAATGAGTTCGCGGTACATCCTGAACGTTTCGCCTTCAAGCTGATCCACGCTTTCTGCCACGATCTCAGCGCTTCCGGTGGCTGTCAGTTCGCAGTACAGGCGTACCAGGTCACGATGCGTCGACGCCGAGGTTACCGCCAGTTCTGCGAGGGCACCGATGCGAGTCAGTGCGGAGTCTCCCTCGTCTGTGATTGCGAGCAGGGCGGTGCGCAATTCGTCCTGGGCGCGTCCGACGACATACATGAAAATGTCGCGTTTGGTGTCAAAGTAGCGGAACAGCGCTCCCACGGAGATGCCTGCACGCTCGGCAATAGTGTTCGTGTTGGCCGTGGCGTAGCCGTGTGCGGCGAATTCGGCAATGGCTGCTCGCTCAATCCGTTCGCGTTTTTCCGGTGCAAGCGCCTGGAACCGCTTCATTGCGGCGTTAACCATGACTCCTCCATGAGTGCTGTAACAGCTCACCTTTGCCAAGAGATTACCACGCGGAAAGCTGCGTGATATGATTTTGGACGAAAACATGAGTGCGTACTCACTGCACGTAGAAACCGGCGAGGAGGCCGCTGTGGATATGAATCGACCTGGAATTGACCAGGTGATACATGAGCTCGACTCATTGATCGCACAACCTATCTATTCCATTAAACCGTCGGCACTGGCCGCTTACGAGCGCGATTACTTTGATGCGAAGTGCCAGAAATCCAAGGAGATGATCGGGGAAGCCCAGCAGTACATCCCCGGCGGCGTTCAGCACAATCTGGCGTTCAACTATCCGTTCCCGCTGGTGTTCACGAGCGCAAAGGACGCAACACTGACTGACCTGGACGGCAACACGTATTACGACTTCCTGCAGGCAGGCGGACCAACGGTGCTGGGGTCGAATCCAGAGTCCGTGCGTGAAAAAGTCATTGACCTGCTCAACACGTGCGGCCCATCCACCGGCCTGTTCCATGAATACGAATACCGGCTGGCTAAACTGATTTCCGAGTTGTTCGACAGCGTCGATATGTTCCGCATGTTCAACTCCGGATCCGAGGCATGTGCGGCTGCGTCACGTATCGCACGCCTGGCTACGAAGAACAAATTCATCATGAAGATGGGTGGCGGCTACCACGGTTGGAGCGATCAACTGGCATACGGTATTCGCGTGCCTGGCTCGAAGTGGACACAGGCCAAAGGCATCCCGCTGGCTTCGATGAAGTACACGCAGGAATATTTTCCCGGTGATCTCAAGGATGTCGAGCGCACCCTGATGGCCAACAAGCTGCGCGGCGGAACCGCTGCCATTTTCGTTGAGCCGGTCGGCCCTGAAAGCGGTACGCGCCCCGTGTCGATGGACTTCCTGCACGGCCTGCGCCGCCTGGCAACCAAGTTCGGCGCACTGTTGATTTTTGACGAGGTTGTCACCGCCTTCCGCCTGTCCGAACACGGCGCGCAAGGTCTGATGGGGATCCGCCCGGATCTGACTGTGTTTGGCAAGGTCGTCGCAGGCGGCTACCCCGGAGCCGGCGGTGTCGGTGGTCCCACCAAGTACATGCGCTACCTGTCGGCTGGTATCCAAAGTGGCGACAAGGTCAAGAAGGCGCTCGTTGGCGGTACTCTCGCGGCCACACCGCTGAGCGCCCTGGCCGGCTACTACACCGTCAAGGAGATCGCTGAAACTGGTGCCTGCGAGAAGGCGACGCGGGCTGGCAACCGCTTGACCGATGGTCTGCGTGCCCTCATCAAAAAACATCGTCTGCCGTTCGTCGCCTTCAACCAGGGGTCGATCTGTCACCTGGAGACAGTGGGGACGATGCACTTCTCGATCAACTGGACGAAACCGTGGACGATCCCTCACGTCCTGAAGGAGACATCGGCTCGGAAGAAGGAGATGGAGCATATGGGCGCCGCCTACATGGCTGAAGGCATCGTCACGTTAGCCGGCTCGCGCCTGTACACCTCGGCTGCGTACTCCGATGAGATGATCGACGACGCGCTCACCCGTTTCGACCGTGTCTTTGACCAGGTCACGAAGCTATGAGCGCGCCGGATTTCGGACCGGGCCACGTGGTGCCCGAGCAGGTTCCCCTGACCGCGAGTCCACGCGAGGACGTCATTGCTTTGTCTCACGACCTGCTCGATCATGGCCTGGTAGTGCGCACCTGGGGCAATGTCAGTGCTCGCGTTCGCGGTAATGCGTTCGTCATCACGCCCTCGGGCCGTTCATATTCCACCATGCAGCCCGAGGACCTGAGCGAAGTGGATGACGACGGTCAGGCTAGCGGCCCGTTCAAGCCGTCCTCGGAATACCCGATGCACGCCTTGTGCTACCGACTGCGAGCGGATGCTGCGATGGTGATTCACACGCATCAGCCCTACGCGTCGTCCTTGTCCGTCAGCCCCGAGAGCTTCAAGTTGTCCGATGAGCATGCTCGTCTGCTGGGTCAGGGTATCCTGCCGATCGCCAGCTACGGCCTGCCGGGTACGCACACACTCCACCACGGTGTTGAACAGGTTCTGTTTGATCACCCCGATGTGAATGTCGTGTTGATGCGTGCTCACGGCGCGCTGGTGTGCGGCACCAGTAAGTCCGACGCTCTGGCCCGCGCGACCCGCCTGGAGCAGGTGTGTCGTGAGATTTACGAGGGCCTCGTGCCCCAATCTCTGACCGAAGCGGAGCTCGCGCCCGATGCTGACGGCGTGGTCATGTCGCGCCGTACCTGCACCCCACCGGATTCGGCAGGGCAGATCGAGTATTTCACGCGCGATCTTGAGGGCCAGTTCGTGCCCTGCTCCCCGTCAACTCTGACTGTCAGGCTGCATGAACAGTGCTATGCGAAACGTGAGGATGTGACCGCGATCCGCGTGTGCACGGATTCGCAGGTCAGCACGTTCTTCGGACGTACGTTGACACCGCAGCTGGACGATTTTGCCCAGATCGTCGGCCTGCGCGCTGACAACAGGCTCGGCTCGAATGTCGTCCTCTTGTCGCGTGCCGCATTGTGTCTGGGAATTGACGAGGGCGACGCTGCCGCCATCGAATACGTGTTGGAAAAGAATGCGCGTGCTGCTCGAATCGCTGAGATCACTGGCGAGGCGGGGTTGTCAACGTTTGATTCCCTCTTGATGAACGTGGTGTACCGGCTGAAGTACTCCAAGCGGGCCAGTCTCCCAAGTACTGCTCATCGCTCTCATACTCAGTAAAATTCATTACCCACTCACCCAACTCCATGTTGGCTACTAACAGCCAGACGCTAAATCGTCTTCGACATTTGCGGCCGCTTATTTCAGATCACTGTTGGGAATCAGTGAAAAACAGAGATAGCCAGCAAACAAACCGAAATTCCACGCTAACATCCTCTTGCACATCTTGAGCTAAACGCGCGATCCGCAAGCGGCTTTAATTGTCCATCCGAATAATTGCGAGACTATTACGATCACCCCATCTTTAGTGGAACAGATCTCACTCTCGCCGCAAGCGAGTACAATCAGTCATGCTTGCGCAAGAAGTCATTACACGAGGCCATAAGGGAGTGGCCGCCGAGATTTTCAACGCAAGCCTCACCCTTTCAAATATTCATTACGACGAAGTAGATTGAGGTTGATCATGAGAAGGTCTACGCGGTGGATTAATGCAATCGTTGCCATTGCGAGTATGAGTTTCCTCGTAACCGCATGCAGCGGCGGAGGAACAGCCAACCAGGCTGAGTCCTCAGCTTCGAGCGGTTCAGACAATGCAACAAAGTCCGACAAGGACTACTCCATTGCAATCGTCCCCAAGGACGCAACGAATCCGTGGTTTGTGCGAATGGAACAAGGCGTCAAGAAGTATGCCGAAGATACAGGACTCAATGTCTATCAGAAAGGCCCTGCAGAAACTGATGCGACCATGCAGGCTCAGGTTATTCAAGACCTTATCGCTCAAGGTGTAGACGCAATTGGTGTGGTTCCCGTCGACCCAGGCGCAATCGAGCCGGTTCTCAAGGAAGCAATGGATGCAGGAATTGTCGTTGTGACCCACGAGGGCGCATCACAAGAAAACACAATGTACGACATCGAGGCATTCGACAACGACGCATATGGCGCATTCATTATGGATAACTTGGCCAAGGCAATGGGCGAAGAAGGATTGTACACCACCATGGTTGGCCATGTGACAAACGCATCTCACAACGAATGGGCGGATGGCGGAGTCAAGCATGCCCAAGAAGCCTACCCAAAGATGAAATTGCTTGAAGCCGAGCCACGAGTCGAATCAACCGACAATGCAGAAGGAGCATATCAGGCGGCAAAAGAGCTACTGAAGAAATACCCAGACCTCAAAGGCATTATGGGAACATCCTCTTTCGACGCACCCGGAGTTGCGCGCGCGATTGATGAGCTTGGACTAAAAGGCAAGGTATTTACCTCTGGTACTGGAATGCCCGCCACAAACAAAGACATCCTTGACAGAGATCTTGTCTCAGCTTTGACACTTTGGGATCCCGCAGATGCTGGATACGCAATGGCCTCCCTTGCCACCAAGATTCTGAACGGAGAAGAAATCAAGGACGGCGTCGATCTTGGGGTACCCGGCTACGAAGAAATGCACTTCGCAGCGGGGTCAGACAAAGTTCTCCAAGGAAAGTCTTGGGTGACCATCACGAAAGATAACGTCGACGACTTCGGCTTCTAATCCGCGAACTCAACGAGCAAATCGTGGCAGGCGGAATCGACTGCTTCTTATTCAGCCGATTCCGCCCTGTCCGGAACCCAATCTGACTAGCAGTCCTATAAGACGCGAAAAAGTGTTGTTCACACTACATCTAGGGGGCAAGTAATGGATGAATATCCAATAGTTGCACTACACAAATTATGCAAATCCTTTGAGGGCGTACAGGCCCTTAAAAATATCGACTTTTCTATATACCCTGGTGAAATACACTGCCTTGCCGGAGAAAATGGTTCAGGAAAGTCAACTCTGATCAAAGTCATTTCAGGCGTTCACTCCCCCGACAGTGGTACTATCGAATTTGGCACCGAAAAAGTCCGTAAGATTTCTCCGCGCGAAGCAATCGCGCACGGAATACAAGTCATTTACCAAGACTTCTCGATATTTCCAAACTTAACAGTTGCTGAAAATTTAGCCCTAAACGCTCAAATTGCATCTGGTAAGAAAATCGTGAAACCTCGTGAGATCCGCCAGGTTGCAAGAGAAGCTCTCGAGAGAATTGGAATTACACTCGACATAGACGCTCGAGTATCAGAACTATCAGTAGCAGACAAACAACTGATAGCGATCGCCAGAGCTCTTGTGTCTGACGCCAAGCTCATCATCATGGATGAGGCTACTACTGCGCTCACACGAAACGAAGTCAAGACACTATTCAAGCTTATTCTCGATTTGAAGCACCGGGGAATAGCGATTCTGTTTGTCTCCCACAAGCTAGAAGAGGTTTTCGAAATCGCAGAGAAGTTCACGATTCTTCGAAGCGGTGAGAAAATAATCACCTGCCAAAGCAAAGAACTTGACAGACGGTCTTTTTCAAAGTACATGACTGGCCGTGACTTTGATGAACAGAAGTTTCACTCGGACAACGTCAGCGAAAAGATTTCACTCAAAGTATCCAATTTATCTAGTCAAGGCAGCTTTCGCGACATATCTTTTGACCTACACCAGGGAGAGATTCTCGGCGTAGCGGGCTTACTTGGATCAGGTCGAACCGAGCTTGCAAGAGCATTGTTTGGTCTCGACCCAGTAACAGGTGGATCTCTTGAAGTATCAGGGAAGAACCTGAAAATCAAGTCGGTAAGCGACGCAGTCGAAGCCGGAATTGCATACGTTCCAGAAGACCGACTTTCTGAAGGGCTCTTTCTCACACGTTCAATTGGAGAGAACATCGTTGTCAGCGTCCTTGAGAAGTTCTCGACTCACTTCGGTTTCCTTAACAAGACAAAAATGGCACGAGAAGAAAAAGAGTGGGTTAAGGAACTTTCTATTGCGACCCCTGACCCGAGCTTCGCAGTTAATACTCTTTCAGGCGGAAACCAACAAAAAGTAGTGCTAGCCAAGTGGCTCGCTATCCACCCTGAGATTCTAATTTTAAACGGACCCACCGTGGGCGTCGACATTGGATCGAAGTACACCATCCACGCCTTCATCAAGCGTTTAGCAGATTCTGGAATTTCAATTCTGATGATTTCTGACGATTTGCCAGAGCTCTTGGAAACATGTAACAGAATTCTTGTCATGAAAAAGGGGCGTATCGTCGCGTCCTGTGACACACATTCCACAACTCAGATCGAATTAAATTCTATGATTTCTGACGAGATTTCGGAGATCGAATCATGACAACGAAACTATTCAACAAACTTAAACGCTCTAACGAGTTTTATGTTTTTCTAGTATTATGCGTGATTGCGGTGATTATTCAGGCTCGAAGTGGTCAGTTCTTCACGCTAAATAACATCGTAGACCTCATTAATGCCGCAATCGTTCCTTGCCTTTTTGGAGTCGGTGCACACCTAGTGCTCATCTCAGGTGGCATTGACGTTTCTTTTCCGGCTTTAGCGTCTCTTGCAGTATACGCAAGCACTCGCCTTCTGGTGGATCACTCATTCAATGGCGGCATTGCAATTCCTTTTCTACTTGCCATTGTCTTTGGGGCTCTACTCGGAGCTTTCAACGGAGTGTTTTGCTCACGATTGACTGTTCCAGTGCTTATTGTCACCTTAGGAACGGCAAACGTCTTTTCGGGCTTCATGCAGGGCGCTCTCAATTCTGTGCAAATTCCTAATATTCCGTCATCAATGAAGGAATTTGGAAGTGAACCACTATTTATTGTGGAAAATAAGAGTAGCGGTCTTACTTCCGCAATGCCTAAGAGCATCTTGATTTTAATTGCTGTGCTTTTTGTAGCATTTGTGATTACCCGATACACAACATTTGGCCGCTCTCTCTACGCTATCGGAGGAGATGAGGCCGCTGCCGTGCGAGCAGGTGTCACTGTCCGGCGCGTCAAGTTTGTCTTATACATATTGGTCGGCGTGATTGCGGCATTGGCTGGTATGGCTCGTACGTGCGGTATGGGCCAGATGCATCCAACGAACTTGCTTGGAATGGAAATGATGGTTATTGCTGCGGTCGTGTTGGGCGGCACGTCAATTACCGGCGGCACGGGTTCACTGACGGGGGTTGTTCTGGGAACGTCTCTCATCGTTGTCGTACAAAACTCAATGATTCTTACCGGTATTCCTACCTTCTGGCAGCGCTTTGCTCTTGGACTGCTCATCGTAATTGGTACCGGTGTTTCCGCTGTCCAGGTGATGAGAGAACATCGTCGGAAAGCAAGCATAGTGGAGGGAGAGTGAGATGTTGAAGCAGGTTGAAATGAAGTCTCCAAGCATACTCACCAAGGTTCAGGACTTCTTCAAGAAGGATCCGTACATCGCCCGGCTTTTTGTAGTCTTCCTCGCCGTGAGTCTTTTCTTCGCGATTATTAGAACCGACTCGTTTCTGAGCCTTCGCACGTGGACATCCATGGCAGTCCAATTTCCTGAATATGGTCTAATGGCTCTGGGCGTACTAGCTACAATGTTGACAGCAGGAATCGATTTGTCTGTTGTTGGAATCGCCAACGTGACAGCGATCAGCACCGCTTTGATCCTGCGTTCGGTCATGCCAACTTCGGATTCTGGCGGCAGCGCCACACTATCGATTCTCCTAGCATTTGGTTGTGCACTTGTAATTGGAACGCTGTGTGGACTTCTAAACGGCATTCTCGTCGCTTACGTAAGAATTCCTGCAATTCTTGCAACTCTTGGGACCTTGGAACTGTTCAGCGGCATCGGGATCATCCTCACCGCAGGAAAGCCAATCTCCGGGCTGCCTAAGGCGTTTGGCCAAGTCTTTTCTTTCAAGTTATTCGGTGTTATTCCTGTTTCCTTGTTGATATTCGTGGTATGTGCACTCATTATGGGCTTTTTGTTGGGATTAACCGGATTCGGCAAGAAAATACTAATGATCGGGACAAATGAGACTGCTGCCGTATTCTCGGCGCTAGAGGTGAAGAGTCTGCTTCTGAGAACCTATGTCATATCGGGACTGATGGCAGCAGTCGCCGGCATCGTGATGCTGGCCAATTACAACTCAGCCAAGGCTGACTATGGAGCCACCTACACACTATTGACCGTGCTCATAGTCGTGCTGGGGGGTGTCGATCCGAATGGCGGGAAAGGCCGTTTACTAGGCGTAATTGTTGCGATCGGCATCCTGCAGATGCTCTCATCAGGTCTGAACATGTTCTCAGGTATTTCCAACTTCTACAGACCGCTCATCTGGGGAGCTGTTTTGCTTGCCGTCATTTCTCTGAACAGTACAAAGCTTCGCAAGATACGTAAACCAATGAAGAAAGAAGAATAGACCATGTCCGCTGAAAAACAAGTCGTAGTCGGAGCCGATTTCGCAGGATTCCCGCTCAAAAGCGCTGTTGCAGATCACTTGCGCGAGCGCGGCTGGGAAGTCGTCGACATCACTCCTAGTGACGAAAATCTTCCTATGTATCACAGAGTAGGGTTCCGCCTTGGTGCAGAACTGGCCGAAGGAAACTTTGCCAAAGCCCTAGCCTTTTGCGGAACGGGGATGGGCATCCATATCGCAGCATCAAAAGTACCGCATGTCCACGCCGCGGTTGCCGAAAGCGTTCCAGCTGCCTTGAGAGCGGCTGCAGCTAACAATGCAAACTTGCTTGCAATGGGCGCTTTTTACATCGGTGCCCCACTGGGTATGGCGATGGCCGACGCCTTCCTTGAAGCTGAGCTGGGATCCGGCTACGAAAACTGGCCTGGATTTTACGAATATCACCACATAGGGTATCTCGAGTGCGAGAACTTCGACTATGAAGCCTATAAAGCGAACAACTTCGAAGTTGTCGATCCGATGGAAGCTACGTTGGGAGACCAGCCGATAGGTCTAGCCTACTAGCTCACATTTTCTTGGCATCAATCCTGATACGAAGCTTCTAGCAGCGTTGATTCACGTCTTATCAGCCGTCCAGGCAATCGATAGTGACTCACACTGCTAGAAGCTTCCAGGAGCATCGATACGACCGTGCGCGCCATCTGCTCAACAGGCTGGCGAACCGTTGTTAAGGACGGTCTAAATAACTCAGCAAAAGGCGTATCATCAAAACCAGTGACAAGGACGTCCTCGGGAACGCCAATTCCCTGATCCTTCAATTGTTTTATCGCGCCTACTGACAGCAGATCGCTGAAACAAACCAACGCATCTGGAAACAAATTCGATGCAAGCAAAGTCTCAACAGCTTCCGCTCCGCCACTAATTGAATGTTCTCCCTCAACAATAAGTTTCCTAGGCAGACAAACGTCATAAAAGCGACAGGCTTCTTCAGTCTCTTTCAGCCTCAGCATTGATGTAAGCTCAGTTTCCTTGCTGGTGACAACGCCGATCGTCTTAGCACCTGAGTCTTTGAGGTGCTTGATGACAGAGAACATAGATTGGCGTTCATCAATACCAACACCCGAAAACTTCGTGCATGTCGTGGGACGATCTAGCTGAATCAGAGGGATACCGGATGTGAAATCAGCAATTGATGGAGCAGACTTTACTTCATGACAAGGAACGATCAGTACACCGTCAACTGATCCAGACTCAAAAGCTCTTAATAGGCGCGCCTCTGTATCCAAGTTTCGACGGGAATCCGACAGATATAGGTAGTAGTTATTCTCGTATAAGACGTGTTCAACTTCCTCAACTAACCTTGTGAAAAATGGATTTGAGATGGATGGAACAATCATTCCAATCACCGAAGTCTTTGATAGGCGTAACGATCTAGCAATCGGATTCGTCTGGTATCCAAGCTCTTTCGCAGCTTTTTTCACTCGCTGCTGCGTGGCTGTCGAGATTAATGAAGCCTTAGCGCTCAGCGCGCGTGACGCAGTGGACTGCGAAACACCAGCTCGGCGCGCGACATCTGCCAAAACGGGGCGGCGCCGACCTTTCTGATCCATGTCACCAGTATAACGAGGAGGTCGTTGCTCATTCTGTTCTTCACTACATCTAATAGCTAATAAACACCACGAAAGTAAGTAAACGACAATTATTCGAATTCCTGTGCTACAGCTACCCCTAGCGCAACAACAAAACCTCCCGCTCTTGATTTTCCGATTTACTGGCGACCAAAATCTACGACTTATACACCACACTTTGGCTTTGTTCGCTTCGCTTCCAATTAAGAGCCTTCAGAAACCCGTTTACTTGGAGCGCAGAAAATTGTAGATATGGCTGTGCCCGGCAGCTGAAATACTCACCAAAATGCGAAATTGACAACTAACGTTGCCTACATCGAGCGGCCGTCTCCCCCTCTACTTTCTTCGGAAGATGTTTACGGCGTGGCGCACTGGATGAGCTGGCCGTGTCCGCTGGCGTAAATGTCCTTCTCGCATGCACCGACGAAGACGCTTTGACCACACGTCATGGTCACGTGAGCAGCTGAGTGGGCGCGCGGAGCAGTGGTCATGACATCAACGCTGCCGTCCAAGCACATCAAGATGCGCGGTCCCTCCCCTGGGATCAGAACTGGACCTGGCGCAGTGGCCTGTACGGGCTCGCCTGCAACGTCGCGCGTGCCGGGCGTTGTGCCGGGAAGAGTGGTGACAGAAAGGGAGAATTCCTGGGCCGGTGCCAGGAATGTGTCGGTCGTTTCACTGGGGTGCTCGGCGGCAACGCGAATGGGCGGCAACGCAGAAAACTCGGCAATTTCCACCAGTTGAGCGCTATCGACATACTTGCGGGTCAGGCCCGCGCGCACCACATTGTCAGAGGACGCCATGACCTCTATCCCCAATCCCGACTGGTAGGAGTGGATCTGGCGAGGTGGAATATAGACGGCCTCACCGGGACGCAACGACACTGGATTCATCAGGAATGCGACGATGATACCGGGGTCACCCACGTACTTGGCGGCCAACCGCGTGACCATCTCATCGGTGCGTCGGGACGGAGACGTGCCGCGCTCCAGGCGCTGCGCGCATGATGCGGCAAATTCTGACACTCCCTCGGCCGTCGCCGGAGAGTCCTCATCAAAAAGCCAGCCGATCAGCATCTTGAGCCCAGATCGCACGGTAGCGAGTCTGAGACGCTTGCGCAGAGAATCGGCAACCATGCCTTCCAGACCATCCAGCAACCGGCGCGCCTTACGTGGGACTCGAAAGCCCACAAGCGCCTCAAAGTCGGTGAGAGCATAAATCATTTCCGGCTTGTGGTTCATGTCGCGGTAGGTGCGATCTGCGGCTGTGCGCTCAATGCCTAGAACATCTTCGCGAATATACCCTTCGCGTGCGAGTTCCTTCGTTGGGTGCACCTGCAGTGACAGGGCTTCTGCCGGCGCGATGAGTTTCATCAGGAAAGGCAGACGCGGTCCGAATGAGTACAGCAACCCGTCGCCCAGCATGGCAGTGGGATCCTGATCGATGAGGTCGCGAAGGATTATGTCGCTCTCATTCAGCGACGTCGGACCGTCGATATGATCACCGAACCACACTTCTGACACAGGCGACTCAGAGCGTTCCGAGCCCAGGAAATTCGGGATCGCGTCGGTTGACCCCCACGCGTCGTTTTTCTTCCAGCCTGTAAGACGCTCCATAAAACGTGGCTCCTCGCATGTGCGCATCGCTGTGCGCACCACAATCCTGGTCGCGCATGCCGCACGACCCGCTCTCGACGATTCAGTCGTGTACTTCTAACCGATCTTAATCACTTTCCCGCACTGTGGCCGACTCGCCCTCGCGTTCGCGTTGCAGAAGGCGGGCAAATGGCCCGTCCTGAACTGCAAGCTCATCGTATGTGCCGATCTGCGCCACATGCCCATCGTCGACCACGATGATTCGGTCGGCGCCGCGAATTGTGGAGATCCGGTGAGCAATGATGATCAGTGTGCGCCCAGCTGTTGCTTCGCGAATGCCATCGAGCACCACGGCTTCGGTAGCGCTGTCGAGTTGTGAGGTCGCCTCGTCAAGGATAGTAATCGGTGCGCCAGCCAGAAGTGCGCGGGCGAGGGCGACGCGTTGACGCTGACCACCAGAAATGCGCTGGCCCATCTCTCCGATCCGGGTGTTCATACCATCCGGTTCGCTGGCCAGCCACTGATCCAAGCCCACCTGGCGGCACACACGCTGCAGATCCTCATCACTGGCATCGGGACAGGCGAGCAGCAGGTTCTCACGCACACTCATATTGAACACATACGGGGTCTGCGGGGCGAACACGACAATGGAACGTAGATGGTGGCGCGTCACGGTGCGCACATCCGCCCCACCAATGCTGACTACGCCCTGATCGGGGTCCCACATGCGGTCAATGAGCCGTGCGATCGTTGACTTCCCAGATCCGCTCGACCCGACGATTGCGGTGACTCTTCCGGCCGGAATCGACACCGTGACATTGTGGAGAACCTGCGGGGATGGTCCTGCTGCGCTCGGGCGCGGCGGGTAGGCAAATGAGACACCATCCAGTGCGATCATGTCTTTTCCGCTCACGTCACCGTCTCGCACCTGGCTGCTGTCAGGTTCTCGCACCAACGGGGCACGCTCGGTGATAGCGAAGATGCGGCGCGCCGATGCGAAGGCCTGGTCCAGATCAGCCATGAAGTCTTCGACTGCCAGTGCCGGAGCAAAGGATGCCAAGGTGACGCCCAGCGCCATGCACATCTGAGCCATGCTCACTGCGCCCGCCCTCGCCAATGACGCGAGGACAGCCAGTTGGACGATCAAGGCGAGCGCGACGAGAGTCTGATTCAACCCGCGTCGCAGCGCCACCACCGACGTTGTGCGCCGCTGAGCCTCATCGATCGTATCTTCGAGCTGTCGCATCGTGCGGTGCCGCTCGGCCTCGTTCGCGAAGGTCAGGATCTCGCGCACGCCCTGGACGGTGTCCGTGACGTGCTGGGACAGGTCGCCTCGGGTCGCTCGAATGGTGCGTGCAGCGTCACTGGTGGTACGCACCCCCAGCTGCGGGACGACTATGCTGACGGCCACCAGGAACGGAGCGAGCGCCAAGACTGCCCACCATGAAACCGCACATCCCAGATAGGCCAGGACGATCACGGGGCAGATAATGGCGCTCAAGCCGGGAGCGAGGGTGTGCGCAAAGAACACTTCGATCCGGTCAATGTCCTTGGTGACTCGTGAAAGAAGGTCGCCTGAGTCTTCGCTTTCGGTGCGCGCAGGAGCTTGCGGTTCGAGGCGATCGTAAAAGTAGCCTCGAAGCAATGCGAGGGAGCGGAATGCGACCCAGTGCCCGCTGAATTGCTCGAGGTAGCGCATCAGCGCTTTGCTCAGCGACAGGACAACGAGCACCACTGCCACGGTCAGCAGCGGCATCGTGGAGATATCGGAGGCAATCTTGCCAATCACCCACCCTGCTGTTGCGTACTGCGCCACGTGCAGCACCATTCCGATCACGCGCGCCGTGATCGAGATGCCCAACGGTGCCATGACAGGGCGTGCCACGTTGATCAGTCTGGCAGAGGTCTTCCAGCGTGATTCGTTCATCGGGATGCCGCCTTCCCGTCGGTCAGCTGTCCGTCGCACATCGTGATGCGTCGTCCTGACTGGTCGATCGTGTTGCGTCTGTGCGAAATGGTCAGCGTTGTGCGCCCCTGGGTGAGGTGGGCGAGCGCCTGCAGGATCTCGTGCTCACTGTTCAGGTCCACGTGAGCGGTCGGCTCATCCAAGATCAGGATCGGAGCATCCTTGAGCAGTGCGCGCGCAATCGCGACGCGTTGCGCTTCCCCACCCGATAGGGCCAGGCCACGCTCTCCCACTTCCGTGTCCAGGCCGTAGGGCAGGCGCTCCAGTGTCTGCGTGAGGCGGGCCGCGTCGAGTGCGCGGCGGAGGTCCTGGTCGGTGGCGTGTGGGTTTGCGATCAGCAGGTTGTCGCGCAGCGTGCCGGTAAACAGGTAGGTTTCCTGCTCGACGGTGGTGATGTGGCGTCGAATCCACTGCAGTGTCACGTCGGTCAGGTCGTGTCCGTTGATGCGAATCGATCCGCTGTCGGGCCGACGGTTGGCGCATATGAGGGTGGCGAGTGTGGTTTTTCCTGCTCCTGATGGCCCGGTCAGTACGACATGCTGACCGGCTCCGATGTGCAGTGAAGCATCCGTGAGGACGTTGACACCTTTCTGGTAGGCGAAGTTTACGCGGTCGATGTCGATGGTGGCGCCGCTCGTGCCGCCCGTGCTTCCGGAAATTTCTTCGCTATCCGAACCGCGAGTCACGTCACCCGCACCTCGCCGCACCGCATCACCCGCACCTCGCTGCGCCACGCCGTGCGCATCCGGGTCGATCGCATCTGCCGCGTCGCTGACCGCCACAGGCTCACTGGTCAGGCGCTTGATCTCGCGTTGTGAGGCCATTCCGCCCATGCCGACATAGAAGAACTGACCGACCCGATCCAACGGATCTAACATGATGGTGGACAGCAGGACCAGCGCTATAGCCTGGCCCACGCTGATTGCTCCGCTGCCAGCCCGCCACGTTCCCAGCAAGGCTGCTCCCGTGATGATCCCCAACGAAAAGACGGCGTCCATTACGAACAGGACCAGCTGATTTGCTGCCAGGTATCGCATGACCCTGCGGCGCACTTTCTCTGATTGGTCAGCCAGGTGGCGGCCCATTGCCGCGCCGGCATTCATCAGTGTCAGCGCTGACAGGCCTTGAATAGCATCGAGTTCAGCTGCTGCGAGCGAACGCGCTGCCGAACGGTAACGAGACGAGACGGGTTTGAATGCGGCTCGAAATGCGCCGATGGCAAGCGGCACGATCGGGATGGCCAGTGCCAAAATCAGCGCCGCCACCCAGTCGATGGCAATCGCGATGACGACGACGATCAGAATCGGCGTCGCAAGAGAAGCAATCATCGGACCGATAAACGTGCCGCGATAGTTAGCCACGCGTTCCACGCCGTCGGTTGCTGAGTTGACGATTCGGCCTGTGCGCTCGCGTGAGCGTTCAGCCGGACCGCGCGCGAAGACATGATCCACGATGCGGTGACGGTATTCCTTTTCAATAGCGCCGACGCTGTGCCCCGCAAGACGCGATGCCGCCCACGCGCTCACGCCGGTGACGACAGCGCAAATAGCCGCAACGGCCCACAGCCCCCAGCTCAGCGGCCTTGACTCGATGACAGCATCGATGACGTACCCGCTGCAGATGTACACGCCCGCGAGCGCAAGCGCCGACATCCACGACACCGCAATAACTACGTGTTTTCTGTTCATCTCTTCTACTACCTCTCCTCACAACTGAGGTATGCCTTATTCAGCATAGTGTCGTCGTGGCGTGATCACCGGAGTGTGCGTGTGAGGGTGGTCAAATACGTCGATGGGGTGCTGGTACACGCGTGTCAGACGCTCAGACGTGAGTACGTCAGCGGGCGGCCCTGAGCAGTCCACTGTGCCGTCGTGCAGCAGGATCACTCGGTCCGCATATGCGGCTGCAGCATCCAATGCATGCAGCACAATGACAACACCGCAGCCCGTCTGCGCATAGTCGCGTGCCAGCCTGAGGACGAGTTCCTGATGTCGGATGTCCATCGCCGCCGTTGGCTCGTCGAGCAGCATGAGAGGACTGGCCTGCGCCATAATGCGGGCAAATGCTGCTCTGGCTCGTTCACCACCTGACAGTGAAGGGTAGGTGCGCTCGCGCAGCGCCTCGATATCAACTTTCCTCAGAACCGCGCTAACTGTTGCCTCGTCCTCGTTTTCCTTGGAGGTGCCGGCCCACGATGCCCGCCCCATGCGCACAACGTCCACGACAGTAAAGGGGAACGCGATGTCGATACGTTGCAGGAGCACTGAGCGTCGCTGTGCCAGTTCCACCGCGTTCCATTCCCTGATGGGGCGTTGCGCGACGCGAATTGTCCCTGACTGTGGAGCGCGATCTCCGCTCAGCACAGACAGCAGGGTTGATTTTCCCGCTCCGTTGGGACCGACGAGGGCGACCACCTCGCCGGGGAATACGCGCACACTGACGTGATCGAGGATGGTGTGCTCATCGATTGTCACCGTGACGTCCTGCGCGTCGATGAGCGGTGTGTGGGGATCTGGCTGATCGGGCAGGTCAGAGTCGCGTGAAAGCAGGGATCGCCAGGTTCTCATGCCCAGCCTCCTGATCGCGAACGTGAGCGCCTGAGCAGGTAGAAAAAGAAGGGCCCTCCGACCAGTGACGTGAGCATGCCGATCGGCAGGTCGGCGTAGGCGATGAGTGTGCGGGCACAAAAGTCCGCGCTGACCATCAGGAGTGCGCCGCCCAGCGCGCTTGCGGGCAGCAGGAGCCCATGAGAGGGGCCGATAAGCATGCGGATGAAGTGCGGCACGACCAGCCCGACGAAGGCGATGATGCCGTTGAATGCGACGGCGCACGAAACCAGCAGTGCTACCAGTGTCATCGCGATCATGCGCAGACGCTCGACGTTGACACCGACATGCCGGGCCGCCCGCTCCCCCAGTGAAAGAATGTCGAGCTGACGAGACAAAGCGAATGCGATGAGCGTGCCGATCACGCACAGGGGTGCGACGAGGGTGACTTGCTGCCAGCACGCACCGGCGATGGACCCCATCTGCCAGAACACGATCTGTTCACGGGCGGATGTGGGCGCGCGAAAAACGATGAATGAGATGATCGCTCCGGCGACCGCGTTGACGGCGACGCCCATCAAAATCAACGTCACGACTTCGGTGCGTCCTTCGTGTCGAGACATGACATAGACGATGAATGTGGTGATCAGCCCGCCGACGAATGCCAGCGTCGGTGTGGTGAGAGGCCCCAGGAATGTCCATCCGGCGATGACCGACAGTGCGGCACCAACCGCTGCTCCAGAGGAGACACCCACTGTTCCAGGCTCGGCCAACGGGTTGCCAAATATGCCCTGCATCAACGCGCCAGCGACCGCCAGCGAGATTCCCACCAGGATGCTCATCGCGATGCGAGGAAAGCGCACGTTCCACAGGGCTTCATCACCGAATGGGTGGGTGGGTGCAGGAAACCACGGCAAGCCGATTTTATGAGTAACGGATCCGAGGACTTGGTCGAAGGGAATGACGAGTTGGCCGAGCGCCGCAGACACGAGCACCGTGATGACCAGTAGAGCGGTCATCACGGTGAAGACGATGAGGGTGCGGGGTCGGGCAGTTGTCACTGACGCGCACCGCTTTGTCCGCCGTGACCGCGCCCTGTTCCAGCGCCGCCGTGTTGCCCTGTGCGCGCCGCCATCTCATCGAGGCGTTTTTGAACAATGGCTGGCTTATGGTCAGGAAGGTACGCGCGCTCCGGATCATACAGTGCCTGCCCTAACGCCACGATCACATCAGCCGTTCGCGGCCCCCACGTCATGACCTCGTAGTCAGACATGTCGATGATGCGGCGATTCTGCCCGGCAGGTGTCTGTGCAATGCCGGGCAATTCCAACATCGCATCTAGCCCGCCAACCGACGCAATGGACAGTGTCATCGTCACGATCACGTCTGGAGCCGCCTGCACCAGCGCTTCAGCATTGGTAGGTTGGGATCCTTCGAACCCCACTTCCGTTGCCACGTCGGTCGCTCCCAATGCTTCAATCAGCGCGTCGGCTCCTGAATTCTGGCCGAACCAGTCGTAGATTTTGGGACCGCGCATATACAGGAATGCGGCGCGTGGCCGTGCCGACGAATCAGTAGGAGCAATGGAAGCAACTGCTTGGCGTGCGTTCGCAATTTCCTGGTCGGTGCGCGTAGCCAGCTGAGCACCCAGCTCGTGGACACCCAGAGCATCGGCCACCGCTTTGATTTGAGTACCGACAGCGTCAAGGCCGCCCTCGTGCACGTCAGGTATGAACACGACGGGGATGCCCGTGTCGCGTAGCTGCTCGTGGACCTGTCGCGGTCCGATATTGTCGTCGGTAATGATGACCGAGGGGTGCAGCGCCAGGATGGATTCGGCGTTGAGTTCGTGCCCGTTTCGCGTGACTTGTGGCAGATTGTCGAGGCCGGGGATCGCCGTGGCCGTGTCCCTGCCGACCAGCTGGCATCCAAATCCGAGCGCGTACACGATGGACGCGAGTCCGCCGTTATTGTTCAGGGCAAGAATGCGCGTGGTGTCCGTAACCGTCTGGCGCGCACCGTCATCACTGGTCACGGTGGCAGGCAATGTCTGTGAGCTGGTTGGATCGTCGGAAATTGGGATGATCTGGTCGCTTCGCGTGTACGCGGTTGTTGGCCCCTTGAGCTGTAGCGGGTCGGGCAGATTGGCCTGAACTGATTCCGACAAGTCAAAGTCGCGGGCTTGGGTGGAGGCTGGCGGCATGTCGCATGCGCTGGCATCGGATTCGGGTACTGTCGCAATGTTGGCGCACCCGGTGACCGTCATGACGAGGGCACACGTGAGTGTGCTCAGGCATGCAGCTGGTGTCCACGAAGCCGCTTTCACTGTTGAAACTCCATCTGTCGCAGTCGGTTTGGCCAGTTGGTAAACCTCGTGCTTATATGACGCTGTTTCACATAAAAACGGCTTACCCACGTAAGAGTACGATGTTCCTACGTGGTCGGCAAATTAACACCGCCGATGGACTATCACACCTGTTTCAGCAGATCCTGTACGTCCAGTTGAACGGGTCGTCTGCACGTCCCATCTGAATGTCGGTGAGCTGGTGGTAGATCTTTTCCGTCACCGGGCCAACAGGGATCGTCACGTCGAAATCATCATTGGCCAGGCGGCCGATGGGTGTGACGACAGCGGCAGTTCCACATGCGAAGACCTCGCTGACGGCGCCCGACTGAATGCCGCTGACCAGGTCGTCCAGGGCGATCGGCTTTTCTTCAACATCCACGCCCTGTGAGCGCAGGAGCTGGCAGATCGCGGAGCGCGTGCCGCCTTCCAGAATGACGCCAGTCAGTTCAGGTGTGCACACTCGTCCGTCGCTCATCACGACGAACATGTTCATGCCGCCGAGTTCTTCCAGGTAGCGTTCCTCGTAGCTGTCGAGGAAGCAGACTTGTGAAAAGCCCTTTTCTCCTGCGAGTTGCTGCGGGAGCAGTGAAGCAGCGTAGTTGCCGCCCGCCTTGGCGCTTCCTGTTCCGCCCGGGCCTGCGCGGTGGAAACCTCGGGAGACCCAAATCGACACTGGTTGGAATCCGCCCACGAAATACGGGCCCGAGGGGGATCCAATCACGTAGTAGTCAATGCGCGAAGCCGAGTGGACGCCTAAGAACGCCTCAGATGCGAACATGAAGGGTCTCAAATACAGGCTGGACCCTTCCACGTCAGGCACCCATTTTTCGTCGGCGCGAACATAGTCTACGAGCGAGCCCACGAAGTCTTCGCGGTCCATCTGTGGAAGTGCAAGACGGTGAGCGGAATGGTTGATGCGCGCAGCGTTGTATCCGGGGCGGAATGTCCACACGGAGCCGTCCTCATGGCGGTACGCCTTGAGTCCTTCGAAGACGGACTGGCTGTAGTGGAACACGGCAGCAGCCGGCGACACGGTCAGATCCCGGAATGGAATGATTTCGCGGTCATGCCATCCCTGCTGCGGTGTCCACGCCATGTGTGCCATGTGGTCAGTGAAGCGGTGACCGAAGGTGAGGTCCTTCATGATGCCGTCGTAAGTTGCCTGATCAGCGGGCGACGTGTTCTTTTCGAGCGGGAAGCGCCCAGCAATACGGTCGGCGTCCGGAAGCGGCTGGCTACCTGCTTGTTCCAATTGCGTGGGCTGATGCTCAATAGTCATCGTTACTCCTCATCGTCACTGACTTTCGCATTCGCTACCTGCAGCCTATCCCTCTGCACCGCAGAACAATATGACAGTCCATATGTCGACCTGTTTCGCACGAGCGGACGTCTCGGGCGCGCAATGCGCAGCTGCGCATGGTCGAGCCACTGCACGTGGTCGGCGTGAACGCGCGCACTCTGGCTGCGCGAGGGCTACGCTCACCTCAGTCCCACGGCAACTGGCACACCTCCTAGTCGCGTGCCAGTTGCGCTGCGATATCGCTGCCAATCTGTTCTGTTGAACGCACCAGCTGCTCACCGCTTGCCTGCGCGTCAGCGCGACGCTGCATGTCGCGTTCGATGGCATCGTGGACTGCGCCTGCTTCCTCGCGATATCCCAAGTGTTCCAACAGCATTCCGACCGATGCGATCGCAGCTGTCGGGTCTGCCTTTCCTGTCCCGGCGATGTCGGGGCCAGATCCGTGGACCGGTTCGAACATGGAGGGGTGAGTACCCTCGGGATTGATATTGCCCGACGCTGCCAAGCCGATTCCACCGGTTACCGCGCCGGCAAGGTCGGTCAGGATATCTCCGAAGAGATTGTCGGTGACGATGACATCGAATCGGCCCGGGTCGTTCACCATGTAGATCGTGGCGGCATCGATGTGGGCATAGTCGACAGTGACGTTCGGGTAGTGTGCGCCGATTTCTTCCACCGTGCGCTGCCACAGTCCCCCGGCATTGACGAGGACGTTGTGCTTGTGCACCAGCGTCAGGTGGTGCGCTGGACGGACGGCCGCCTGTTCGAAGGCGTATTTCACTACGCGTTGCACGCCAAAGGCGGTGTTCACGGACACCTCGGTGGCAATTTCCTGGTCGGTGCCGGTACGTATGGCGCCACCATTTCCGCAGTACAGGCCTTCTGTCCCCTCGCGCACGACAGTGAAATCAACGGTGCCGGGATCGGCCAGGGGGGTTGCAACTCCTGGGTAGTACAGCGAGGGACGCAAGTTGACGTAGTGATCCAGGCTGAAGCGCAGCTTCAACAGTAAACCGCGTTCCAGCACGCCTGAGGGCACTGACGGGTCGCCCACTGCGCCCAAAACGATCGCATCGGAATCATCGATCCGGGCAAGGTCCTCGTCGGTGAGAATCTCACCAGTGGAGTGGTAGCGATGGGCACCCAGATCAAAGTCGGTGGTGTCAATGTGTGTACCTGAGCCAGCAAGTGCGGCCTCCAGTGCGCGCAGTGCTTCCGGCACAACTTCGCGCCCGATGCCATCTCCGGGAATTACAGCTAATTTCAACCGTGTCATGGCTTCATTGTGTCGCTTCCATCTGCGCTCACGGTTCCTCGTCCACCATGCGAATGAGCGGCCCACATGGCGGACACTGCGCGCCGTACATGGTGCTCATGAAGGCCTGCGCATAGACCGGGGGTGGCACCTGTTCGGCGCCACCCCCGGCTCACGGTCATCAACTGAAAGATCAGCGAGCTGCTGAGCCGTCCGTGTAGTCCTCGTCAACGGACGCCCATCCGAACTTGCGGCGCAGTTCCTGACCGGTCTTTTCAATCGGGTGGCTTTCTTCCTCGGCACGCAGTGCTTTGAACTCCTGGCCGCCCGCTTCCTGGTCAGCAATGAATCGGTGCGCGAAGGAGTCGTTTTGAATGTCCGCCAGCACCTCTTTCATCGCTTCTTTGACCTGCGGGCCGATCACACGCGGACCGGACACGTAGTCACCGTACTCAGCTGTGTCAGAGCACGACCAACGCTGCTTTGTGATGCCGCCCTCGTTAATGAGGTCAACGATCAGCTTCATCTCATGGCACACCTCGAAGTAGGCGATTTCAGGCTGGTAGCCAGCCTCAACGAGGGTCTCGAAGCCGGCCTGGATCAGGTGCGAGACGCCACCGCACAGCACGCTCTGCTCACCGAACAGGTCGGTTTCGGTTTCTTCGGTGAAGGTCGTCTTGATGACGCCGGCGCGGGTGGCACCCAGGCCCTTGGCGTAGGCCAGAGTCAGATCCCATGCGTTGCCCGACGCGTCGTTTTCCACGGCGACAACAGCTGGAACGCCCTTGCCGTCAACGAACTGGCGGCGAACAGTGTGGCCAGGGCCCTTGGGCGCAACCATACACACGTCATGGTTCTTGCCCGGGTCGATGTAGCCGAAGCGGATGTTGAAGCCGTGTGCGAAGAACAGTGCCGCATCTTCCTTCAGGTTCGGCTCGATCTGTTCTGCGTAGACGGTGCGCTGGACCTGGTCAGGGACCAGAATCATGACGACGTCCGCCTCCTTGACAGCTTCGGGAACGTCCTCTACTTTCAGGCCTGCCTTTTCGGCCTTGTCCCACGAGGATGAGCCAGGGCGAAGTCCCACCACCACGTCAACGCCGGAATCTTTCAGGTTCAGGGCGTGAGCATGTCCTTGAGAGCCGTATCCGATGATGGCGACCTTCCTGGACTGGATCAGCGACAAATCTGCTCCGTCGTCATAGATGATTTCAGCCATTGTTCTAAATCTCCTTGAGTTGATCTGTGATTGAGCGTTGACCGCGGCCAATGGCGACAGCGCCTGATTGAACGATTTCTGTGATGCCAAATGGCTCAAGTGCGCGCACGAGGGCGTCGAGCTTCTGACCAGATCCAATGGATTCGATCACCACCGATTCCGGCTGGACGCCAACAACGTGAGCACGGAACAAATCGACCACTTCGAGCACAGGGGTGCGGTGTGCACCATGCGTGCGCACCTTAATCAGCATGAGTCGGCGCTCCACGCTGGAATCTGGCTCAAGTTCAACGACTTTGATGACGTTGATCAGCTTGTTGAGCTGCTTGGTGATCTGTTCAAACGGCAGACCATCGGCTTCAACGATGATCGTCATGCGGGAAATCTTCGGGTGTTCGGTTTCCCCCACTGCCAGGGATTGAATGTTGAATGCGCGGCGAGCAAAAAGTGCCGCCACTCGGGTGAGGACGCCCGGCTTGTTTTCCACCAGCACTGACAAGGTTCGCAAGTGTCCCATCGGTCAGTCCTCCGTTTCCCAGTTCGGGGCCATGTCCTTGGCGTACATGATGTCGTCGTTTGAAACTCCGGCTGCGACCATCGGCCACACCATCGAATCTCGCGACACCCTGAAGTCCAGTAAGACAGGTCGATCATTGAATGACATTGCCCAGTCGATCGCTTCGTCCACCTCGTCCTCAGTTCGCACGGTCCGTGCTTCGAGGCCGTAGGCTTTCGCCAGTGCCACGAAGTTCGGAACCTGGTCACCCTCGTCGGGGTTGAGGTCGGTATTCGAATAGCGTTTCGAATAGAACAGTGACTGCCACTGCCGCACCATGCCCAGCACCGAGTTGTTGATCAGGGCAATCTTGATCGGGATCCGGTTCACCACGCAGGTGGCGAGCTCCTGGTTGGTCATCTGGAATGATCCGTCGCCGTCAATTGCCCACACCACCGTGTCGGGTTGTCCGACCTGCGCTCCCATCGCGGCTGGAATGCAGTAGCCCATTGTTCCCAGTCCGCTGGAGGAAATGAAGTGGTGAGGCTTGTCGAGTGTGAGGAACTGCGCCGCCCACATCTGGTGTTGCCCCACGCCGGTAGTGAAGATGGCATCAGGTGCGTGAGCTGACAGGCGCGAGATCACGCCCTGCGGGGCAAGGCGCCCGTCTTCCGGTTCAGTCCACCCCATCGGGTAAGTGTCGCGCAGCCTGTTGAGGTAGCGCCACCACCCGCCCAGGTCGGCAGGTTTACTGGCGTCCTGTACAGCCTTGACGGCAGCCGTCAGGCGAGGCAGGGTCGCTGCCAGATCGCCCACGATGGGAATGTCTGCCACTCGGTTCTTGGAGATCTCCGCAGCATCGATGTCTACGTGGATCACACGTGCGCGACGCGCGAAGGAGTCGAGGTTTCCTGTCACGCGGTCATCGAACCGTGCACCCAGAGAAACAACGAGGTCGGCACGCTGCAAGGCTCCCACCGCTGCGACCGTTCCGTGCATTCCCGGCATTCCCAGGCAGTGCTGATCCGAGTCGGGGAATGCGCCGCGCGCGGTCAGTGTGGTCACCACTGGCGCGTTGGTCGCTTCCACCAGTTCTGCCAGCGCCTCGGAACTGCGGGAGCGGATCACGCCACCGCCGACGTACAGAACTGGAGCTTGAGCTGTCGCAATGGCAGCCGCTGCTGCGCGCACCTGCTTCTTGTGCGGCTTAGCGGCAGGCCTGTAGCCCGGCAGGTCGAATGCCGGTGGCCACGAAAATTTCATCTGTGCGTTTTGGGCAGATTTTGTCACGTCGACGAGGACGGGGCCTGGCCGCCCGGTCGATGCGATGTGGAATGCTTCAGCGATCAGCGAGGGGATTTCCTGCGCGTCCGTCACCAGGAATGAGTGCTTGGTGAGCGGCATGGATGCGCCCACGATGTCTGCTTCCTGGAATGCGTCAGTGCCGATCATGGAGGCACCGACCTGGCCTGTAATGACGACGATCGGAACAGAGTCCATATTGGCATCAGCCAGTGCAGTCAATGTGTTGGTTGCTGCCGGCCCGGACGTCACGATCGCAACGCCCACTTTTCCAGTCGCCAGGGCGTACCCCTCGGCGGCGTGTCCTGCTCCTTGTTCGTGTCGAACCAGAATGTGACGCATGGATGAATCCATGAGCGGGTCGTAGGTCGGCAAGATCGCGCCACCTGGCATACCGAAAATGTCGGTCACGCCCAGTGCTTCCAGGCTCGCGACGATGGCCTGCGCCCCGGTCATTGTCTGTGTTGGAGTATCGCCCATGTTCATGGTGTCCTCTCAATGGTTTGTGTGGTGGTACAAAAAAATCCCCTTCGCTCCAAGCGTGGGGATTAGGCGTGCGTTCCACCTGACATTTACGCAGCAGGATACGCACGCCAACCTACGAGGAGGAGGACGTCCGTCACTGCGATAATGTTCTGCACGTCTCATACGTTACGGCTCCGTCGGGCCGCGAGTCCCGGAATCTCATATTGTGAGAACCCGGCGTCATTAGCCAGATTGTCTGCGCTTCACAGGCAGCCCTCCGCACCCTTTCTTCGCGCCTTTTCGGCACGCATCCGGCATCGGTGCAGTATCAAACCTGCAGCACGCCCTCGTCATCCCCACACCACGCCAGCAGGCCCCATGCGAGCCGGGCCAGAAAGCCAGTCGCGTCGCATTCGCCAAATGTGACGACAATTGGGACGATAGACTGTCGCACCCTGAGAAATACCTGAGATAATGCCAGAGCATGTAGACCTTTGGAACTTAATGGGAGTGTGCCTGTGGCCTCTGTATTCTCATTTTTGGCTGAACAGCCCGTGCTGTTCCTGTTCATCCTGATCGGCATCGGGATGGCGTTTGGCCGCGTCAAAGTTCGTGGAATCGGACTGGGTGCCGCCGCGGTGTTGTTCTTCGCGATCATCCTGGCTGCGTGGGCGGAAACATACGGTGTTGAGCTGCGCGTCACCCGTGAACTCGGCACGCTTGGCCTGGCCCTGTTCGCCTTTGCTATCGGTATTACTTCCGGCGCATCCTTCTTCCACAATCTGCGCAAGGCCATCGGACCAATCCTTATCATGGTCGTGCTGTACATCGTGGCCGCTTCGGTCGGCCTGCTGGTCGGACGCGGATTCGGCATGAGCACCGCGATGATCACGGGCACATTTGCCGGTGCTACGACGAACACGCCCGCTCTGGCTGCCGCCGGAGAAGCGTCCGGCGACCCAGGTGCTGCCACTGTTGGCTACTCCATTTCCTACATTTTTGGTGTCATCGGCATGCTCGGTGCTGCGGCTGCTGCCCTGTCATACGGCAAGCACGACAAAGATGCGCCCAGCCCGCTGGCTAACCGCACCATCCGCGTCGAGCGCGAAGACCATCCCTTCATTGGTGACATCTACGAAAAGCTCGGCAGCCGCGTGACGTTCTCGCGTCTGCGCCGCGGTGAGGCTGGCCCGATCACGCGCCCATCCATGTCGGACACACTCGATCCTGGTGACCTGCTGACAGTTGTTGGCCCACGTGAACTTGTGGCGCGTGTTGCCACCGAGCTTGGGCACTCCTCCTCGCACTCACTGTTGCAGGACCGCTCCTACCTGGACTTCCGCCGCATGACAGTGTCTGACCCGAAGGTCGCTGGGCGAACAGTGGGAGACCTTGATTTCGCCACTCGTTTTTCCGCCACGATTTCTCGTGTACGTCGCGGTGACGTGGATATGGTCGCAGAACCAGGATTGGTGCTCCAGCAAGGTGACCGCGTGCGTGTGGTTGCTCCGACCTCCAAGATGAAGAAGATTACCGAGTTCTTCGGTGACTCGGCACGCGGCCTGTCTGACGTGAACCCGGTCGCTCTGGGCATCGGCATGGCGCTGGGCATTTTGCTGGGCGAGCTGAAGTTCTTCACCCCCACCGGTGAGTATTTCTCGATCGGTTCCGCTGCCGGCACGCTGATCATAGGCCTGATCTTTGGCAAGATCGGCCGCGTCGGCCCGATCGTCACCGCGATCCCCTACACCGCATGCCAGGTGCTCTCGGAGTTCGGTTTGCTGGTCTTCCTCGCTCAGGCCGGAGCCGTCGCAGGCGGTCAGATCATCGAAGCGTTCACATCAGGCGCATGGTGGAAGATCTTCCTGCTCGGCGTCATTATCACGTTGATCATGGCGATCGGCATGTACTGTACGATGCGCTGGATCTTCAAGATGGGCGGCACGCGCCTGGCCGGTGTACTTGCAGGTTCGCAGACCCAGCCTGCGGTATTGGCATTTGCGAATGGCCGCACGAACATGGATCCTCGTGTGGCGCTCGGCTACGCACTGGTCTACCCGGTCGCCATGATCGGCAAGATCATGGTGGCGCAGGTCTTCGGCGCCATGTAGCTGCTCGGTTTCACGCCTGCTCTACGCAGCTAATCAGCAATTGGCGGGTCGTCCTCGTTCCTCCTTTATGGACGAGGGCGACCCGCTTTTTGTGCGAGCTGGCTACTGATCTTTGTCGATACCCCTGCGGGTCTTGTCCGAATGGAGCGACTGACGTTTGCGCCGCTCATCAATCAGATTCAATGCGGCAGCAATAAACAGGACCAGCATCCCGATCCCCAAAGCAGGCCCAGGAACTGCGCCGCGGGTCACAAGCGCATAAATCACCCCGCCACCCAACAGCACAGTGGCAATAACATACAAAGCATCACTGGTCACCTTCACAGTCATTGTGAATTACCGACCCATTCTTGCAATAGTCATGTTTCATGCATTCCTGCGTAAAGCCGTTCTTCCACCCTTCATAGGCCACCACGCCAACCGGGCCGAGCGCAACTGCACCTGCGTAAATCCCCCAGCCAATAGAGCCTTTCCATTGGCTCCAGGTAATCTGCCCCGAAGCTGCTCGAGATACACCATCATCGCGAGCAACCGTATAGCCAAGAGTAAGTGCCGCAACAACAGCACCCACAACCGCAGGCACATTATTCCACACCTGCTAATAATGAGGGTATTAGAGTGCTGCCGGCTCAACAAGGTTCGGCGACAAACTGCCGCGCACAGCAGCTGTCTGACGGAAAAGGTATGCGGCGCGAACTATGGGCTTGAGTGAAGGGCGTGCCAAGGCCAGCACGTCAGATGCAATCACGTCAGATGCAGTCAACCGGTCAAGGTAAGAGAGCTGAAAAACTGGCCGGCACGCTTCGGCAACAGCGACTTTTCCGCACTATTCCGCGGTTCTCACATGGTGAGATCGCGCGGTGACGGCGTGCTACCTTGACCGGTTGATCTTCGCAACGTCGGCTACCTTGACCGGCTGATTAATACCTTGAACAGTTGACCGTCACTGTGGCGAGGTGCCCAGCAGCGCACTGACAGACCTTGACCCCTTGACAGTACCCGCATGACGTTGATGCGCAGCGATTCCTGCGCGCCCTCTCGCGGGGTGCCGCACGCCGTGCCGGCGCTGCAGCGGTATACCACCGGCTACCGCCCGTCGGCTCCTTCAGGGAAAGGATCGACCTCATCGCCCAGGCTGTCACCCAGCTCATCAACGTCACCCTCGTCGATTGCCCCAGCCAGGCCGAGCGAAGGCACAGACACTGGACGCTCCATCAGCCAGTTGCGGTCAGTGAGCATGCGCGCAACCGCCAGACCCACGCCGATTGAAATAACCGTGAAGAACACGGAGAAAAGTGCGGCAGACGCGTCATTGATGTTCCCGTTGTTCAGGTAGGCCAGCGAACGGTACAACGGCACACCCGGGATCATGATGACAACGGCGGGCACCGACAGACTCACGCGTGAGTAACGATGGCTCGAACGCGCCACCAGCGACGCCAGCAGACCCGCGCACAGTGCCGCAATCCCCACAGCAGCCTGAACGGGCACATGCAACTCATCCACCATCGCCAGACGACCCGTGTTGATCATTGCACCGATCAGCGCAGCGTAGGCACTGACCTTGGGCGGCGTATTAAACAACATAGCGAACCCGTAAGACGCGATATACGAGGTCAGGAACCGCAGCAGGTACAGCACCCACGGCATTAGGTGATAGTCATACTGAGGGGTGACCGACCAGTGGAAAATCAACGACACGCTCCACACGGCCACACCCGCCGACACCATCAGCATCGTGACATAGACCAGACGCGGAATCCCCGCCTGGAAATCGTGACGCACCAGGTCAATGATGCCGGTGACCAACGGGAATCCTGGCACCAGGAAGAGCACTGCTGAAATGAAGCCGGCCTGGTGGGTTGGTTCGACGTTCATGAAGTGCTGCGCGGCTGCCACCAGTGAAATGTAGATCGTGGAGGCCAATGCACCGCACGCCATCCACACGCCGAAGTGATTCATGCGACGGTGAAGCATCTGGCGGCGCAGATACTGACCGAAGAAGGCCGCGATGGCAACAACGGAGCACTCCACCCAGCCGCCGTGATTGAGAAATGAGAACGCCGCGCATGCGATACCCGATGCCAACGCGTTCGGCAGCGTCGAATACAACGGCGGCACGTGCTCGATCTCATCAAGTGTGGAGTCGACTTCCTCGATGCTGATCGATCCGGGCCCGCCCAGGCCATTGACGAAACTCGCAAGCCGGTCGATGCGGTCAGCGTTGACACCCATCGCGCGCTGCTCGGCAAGCTCGGTGCGGAAGGTGCCCGACGCGTACGCCGTGGAGATAATCTCGGTGTATGTCACCTGCGCGTGGTGCTGCTCAATGCCGACTGCCTGCGCCAGACGAGCCATGCCGTGTTTGACGCGAAATGCACTCGCACCGCTGGACAACAGCATCTGTCCCAGACGCAACACGATACGCGACGCGTGAGCAAGGCGATCGTGAGCCACCATACGGTGCAGCGTCAGTGAGGTGCGTTCACGCTCGGTGTGAGCGTACCGGTTGTGGTCTGTGCCCGTGACTGCATCCTCACGCGCCGCAGCAGTGCGTTCAGGAGCGCCTCGCCCGGCATCGCCCCGCCTGGTATCGCCGCCACCAGGCTCATTGTGGCCTGGCCTGCCGTGACGGGAACCGTCGCGACCGGGTTCGTCGTGCCTGGGATCGTCGTACGCGGCTGTGCTCGACGAGGGCAACTCGTTGGACGCAGGTGCCGAAAAGTTCGACGCAGAGCTAGCAGTCGAATCATCTGAGGCAGAGTTTTTCACAGTAATAAATGGTGCCACCATCGACACCTCCTTGCCTAGGACAGGTGACCCGCTTCCCATCTCACACGGTGAATATCACAACGCACAGGTCTTCATCTCGCATTAACGTGTGACTAGTGTGGGCTGCGTATATAGTGACCGCCCGCCCACACACCGATTAAACAGTCGCGATGCGTCCGCAGTGACACACAGCGCACTGACCGCATCTGGGATAGGAGCTTTTGTGAAACGTTCACGAGTCATCGCCGCGTTGGCCACCCTCGTCATGGGAATGACTGCGTGTGCGGGCCCGGATGCTTTCAACTCGAGCCAGTCCGGTCAAAGCGCCGGCGGCCAGGCGAACACAGCGGCCACCATCGACATTGGCTCCCTGTACGAGCCGACGAACCTATCAAACTCAGGTAGCGGTGGGCAGGGCGCGACCGAAGCGCTGACAGGCAACGTGTATGAAACACTGTTCCGCCTGACTGATTCGGGTGACGTGGAACCATGGCTGGCCACTGAAGACGTCGTCTCCGAAGATGGACTGACCCATACGCTCACCATTCGTGAGGGCGTGACGTTCTCCTCGGGAAAGGAGATGACCGTCAACGACGTTGTCGCCTCCATCAAGCACCTGCTGTCTGACGAATCGCAGTCCGCGCGCAAGAAGGAAGTATCCGTTATCTCTGACGTGCAGGCACCTGACAGCACGACCGTCGTCCTGACGCTGTCAGAGCCTTCCGTTTCACTGGACTATGACCTGTCCGGCATGTGGGTTGTTCCCGAAGGGCTCGACACCACGACGCAAACTGACGGCACCGGACCCTACACGGTGGAGGGGTGGACGAAAGGTTCGACCCTCACGCTGAAGGTTCGCGAGGACTACTGGGGTGACAAGCCTGCCAATGCCGGTGCCATCTTCCACTACTTCACCGATGCGACGTCCATGACGAACGCTCTGCAGGCCGGTGACATCGACATTGTGACGAATGTGCAGTCACCGGATGCGATCCCCACTTTCGATTCGAACGCGAACTTCACCGTCTCTGACGGCATGTCCACGACGAAGGAACTGCTCGCTTTCAATGACCGAGTCAAGCCGTTCGATGATGCGCGCGTGCGCAAAGCTGTCTACTCAGCCATTGACCGCGACAAGCTCCTGGAGTCCGTGTGGGCGGACAAGGGACAGGTCATCGGCTCAATGGTGCCGCCCTCGGACCCGTGGTATGAGGACCTGACTGACCTGAACCATTACGATCCGGAGTTGTCGCGCTCACTGCTGGCCGAAGCCGGACTGGCTGACGGCTTCTCCTTCACGCTGGACACTCCGACCTACGATCCGCATCCACTGGTCGCTGAGTTCGTCAAGAGCGAGCTGGCCAAGATCGGTGTAACCGTGACGATCAATCCGATCACCGCTGACGAATGGTATTCCAAGGTCTTCACAAACAAGGATTTCGAAGCCACGTTGCAGGAGCACGTCAACACTCGCGACGTCGTGTGGTACGCCAACCCGGATTTCTACTGGGGCTACGACAATCCTGAAGTGTCCGACCTTGTCGAGCGTTCTCAGCACGCGCATTCCACCGATGAACAAGCCGACCTGCTGCGCCAGGCCAACAGGATCATTGCCGAGGAAGCCGCAAGCGCCTGGCTCTACCTGTACCCTCAAGTTGTGATCGCACGGTCTCATCTGAGCGGATACGGGGTCAACGGGCTGAACTCACAGTTCTTCGTGGCGGGGATTAGCGAGTCCGAGTGATCCGGTACCTGGTTCGTCGCAGCGCATTGCTGGTTGCCACTGGGGTGGCGGGCCTCATTGCAATATTTGTGCTGCTCAGGCTCCTGCCCGGCGACCCAGCCAATGCGCTTTTGACATCGACCGCAACGCCGGAACAGATTGAGGCGGCGCGCCGTCAGGTCGGATCTGACCAGCCGGTTGTGACCCAGTTCGTCCGCTGGATTTCTGACCTGGCGCATGGCGACCTGGGCACGTCGTTCACATCAGGAACGTCGGTGGGCGCTGAGATTGCCTCACGCCTGTCGGTGACCATTCCTCTGACTCTGATCGCCTTCACATTCGCCCTGATCATTGCCATTCCTCTGGGATACGTGGCGGCTCGATGGCGCAACGGGCCTGCCGGCCTGATCGTGTCGATCTTTTCGCAGATCGGCATCGCTGTTCCAGTTTTCTGGATCGCCATGATGGCGGTGATCGTCTTTGCCGTCAGGTTGCGTCTGGTGCCCGCGAGCGGTTTCCCACCCCAGGGATGGGGTACCCCGTTCCTCGCGTGGACGGCACTCGTCCTGCCGGTCAGCACCATCGCTTTCGTCTCCAGCGCGTCGATGACGCGCTACACCCGCTCAGCCGCCCTCGATGTCATTGACTCAGGCTACGTGGCGTGCGCGCAGGCGCTGGGCCAGTCGCGCACGCGCGCAATGATCCGTCACGGTTTGCGCAACGCATCGATCCCGGTGATCTCGGTAGCCAGCATCGAGCTTGCGACCACCTTCATCGGTGCAGTCGTTGTTGAGCAGGTTTTCGCTCTGCCCGGCCTGGGCTCCATGCTGACCCGAGCGATCGCTCAGCACGATTTCCCCTCTATTCAAGGGGTCCTGCTTGTCTCCACCGCCCTCGTGCTGGTCATCGGGTTCCTTGCTGACGTGCTTCAACGTATCGTTGATCCGCGTCTGCGCACTTCCCTGACAGGAGGTCGCGCGTAAATGACTCCCGCACCCTCCCCTTCGCCATCCGCTCCGCGCCGCCGGACCAGTCGAACCGGCAGAGCCGGCCTGATCATCGGCGTCGTTCTTCTCTCCGCGGTCGCCCTGGCCGCCCTCATCTCACTGTTCTGGCTGCCCTACCCTGTCGATGACACGTCGGGCGGCCGACTGGAAGGCGCATCGTGGCAGCACTGGCTCGGCACCGACCGCCTGGGCCATGACATCGCTACACGCGTACTGATCGGTGCGCGTATCGCGCTGACGGTCGGCGCCGGCGCAGCGCTCATCGCATCCATCATCGGCATCAGCTTCGGACTCCTTGCAGCACTTTCGCGCGGCTGGTTCGACGATGTGGCCTCCTCGATCCTAGACGTCCTCATCGCCTTTCCGACACTACTGCTCGCCATGCTGATGGTCGCAGTTGGAGGCGCATCACTGCTGACCGTCACGGTGGCGATTGGCCTGTCGGCATCTGCCGTGATAGCGCGGCTGACGCGCATCCTCACATCACGTGTGCTGCGCGAGCAGTACGTGGTTGCCGCACGCACGTCCGGAGTGGGGACCCTAGGCATTGTCTGGCGCCATGTTCTACCCAATATCTGGCCCTTCCTGATCGTCAACGTGGCCGTCCTGTTCGGTTCGGCGGTTCTGGCTGAAGCAGGATTGTCCTACCTGGGGCTGGGCACTCCCCCGCCGAACGCGTCATGGGGACGTCTGCTGCTGGATGCTCAGGCCACGTTCACCACACAGCCTCTGGGCGCAATCGCACCAGGCGTCGCCATCGTCGTCCTCGTGATCGGCGCAAATCTACTGTCGGACGGCCTGCGCGCCGTGGTCGATCCTACCCAGCAGGAGGCCTCATGACCGCGCCACTGCTCCAGGCCAACGATCTGACCGTGCGCATCGGCGGCAGCACGATTCTGGACTCGCTCAATCTGACCATGAATCGCGGCGAGCACGTGGGCATGATCGGTGCGTCCGGGTCGGGTAAATCAATGTTCGCCAAGACTGTGATGGGGCTTCTGCCCTCGCCAGTTCAGGTGAGCGGATCTTTACGGGTGAGCGACCTCGATGTGACCAGCGCCTCTGAAAAAGACTTGCGCAGTTTCCGCGGAGCCACTGCCGCAATGGTTTTCCAGGATCCCCTGTCTGCCCTCGATCCGCTCATGCGTATCGGTAAGCAGTTGGAATGGCCGCTGGCCCACCATCAGCATGTACGAGGGCGACGCGCCATGCGCGCTGCAATCAATGAAGCGCTGAGCGGAGTGCAGCTACCTGATCCTGAACGCGTTGCCCACGCATTTGCGCATGAACTGTCCGGAGGCCAGCGCCAACGCGTGGCGATTGCGCTGGCGCTGGCCTGTCAGCCAGACCTCCTGATCGCAGATGAGTCCACCACGGCGCTGGACGTGACAGTCCAGGCGCATATTCTGGATGTCCTCACCCAGGCCACGCGCCAGCACGACACTGCGTTACTGTTCATCTCTCATGACCTTCCGGTGGTCGCACAGATGGCTGATCGAATCGTCGTCATCGAGGAGGGGCGGATCAGCGACGACGTGTCAACCTCGAACCTCGTGGCCGCAGACGCAACGGATCTGAGCGACGGCACACGCCGCATTGTGGAGGCGGCGCGCCACCTCGACACGATGATGGACACTATCCAGTCCCGCGACGGGCGGAGGGACAATGGTGAGTGATTCTGCTCTGATTTTTGACGACGTCACCTTCCACTACCCGTCAACAGATGCCGGCATTGACCACTTCAGCGTGCACCTCGAGCCGGGTGCACGCGTCGCCCTCGTCGGTGAATCCGGAAGCGGGAAAACCACAGCTGCGCGGCTGGGCCTGGGATTGTTGCCCGCGCAGTCGGGGTCTGTCACCTTTGCCGGGATGCCGGTGCGCTCGCGTTCGCGCAGTATCATGCGCAATTTCCGTTCACACGTTCAGGCGGTGTTCCAGGATCCGTATTCTTCACTCAACCCGCGTATGCGTGTCGGGGCGATCGTTGCCGAGCCGCTGCACGCGCTGAAGGTGGCGTCGGGCGCGCGGGCGCGGGAGATGGTGCACGAGGCATTGCGCCTGGTCGGTGTCGATCCGCAGCGTGCTGACGAGTATCCTCGAACTTTTTCAGGTGGGCAGCGTCAACGCATCGCCATTGCCCGGGCGCTGGTGTCTGAGCCGAGCGTCATCATCGCTGATGAGCCTGTTTCGGCACTGGATATGGCGACGCGCGCCTCCGTCATGGAGATTATCGATTCGATCACCCGTGAGCGCGGCATGTCGCTTCTGCTGGTTTCTCACGATCTGGCGACCGTGGCCTCAGCGTGCGACACTATCGTCGTTCTCAAGGATGGGCACGTCGAAGATCGCGGCCCGACTCGTCGTGTATTGTCAGCTCCCGAGGGTGACTATGCGCGCGCACTGATTGCTGCAATTCCTCGACTGCCAAGCGGCACCGACTGACTCACCGGAAATACCGTCCGGCTCGAAGGACGCGCCGGCTGAATAGTAGGTAGCACCGCCAAGGGCCGACACTCCTCTCATTGAGGTGGAGGCATCGCCTAGGTGGATGTGATAGCCACCAGCAAGGAGGTGCGGCACATGCTAGTAGCGTGTTGTATTGCCTGCTCAGTCCTGCTGGGAGCGTCTTTGCAACGCATTTCCGGCATGGGGCTGGGCCTGGTTGCTGGCCCGGTGTTGTCGCTGCTGATGGGCGGTGTGGACGGCATCGTCATGATGAATATTCTGGCTGTCATCAATGCGAGCATCATCGCGCTGACCGTGTGGCGCGACATCGACTGGAAACGGTGGGTGCTGCTCGGGCCAATCATGGTGGTCGGCTCAATTCCTGGGGCTTTGCTGGTGCGTAGTGTTTCACCTGCCTGGGTGCAGGTTATTGTTGGCGCACTCATCACCGTGTCACTGATCGCATCTGTGGTTCGAGGGGCGAAGCTACGGCGGGTTGATTTCGCTGACAACCAAGTGGTTGAGTGGTTCTGTGCAGCTTCATACCTCGTGGTGGCTCATCGCAGTAGCTATTGGCGCGATGCTCGTGGGGATCGCTGCGGGAGTGCTTATTGCTCCTCGAGTCAGCAAGTCTCATTCCCGTGCGCTGGCACTGGTCCTGGCAGTTGTGGGCGCTACAACTGTCCTGATCAAAGGTATTATCTCGGTGTCAACCGGCGCATAATCAGCTCTTTCACGAACATGACAACTGGGCGCTCACTACCGCCCGTCACAGGGTTGTAGTGCAACCCCGTAAGTAGATGTCAGTGCGGCACCACGGTCGGTCTTGTGACGCTCGACAGCAAGGCCATCGACCTTCCGGCAGATGTTCACGCGCCTGTAACGTGCGCGTTAGCTTTCATGGCCCTTCCTGCCATTTTGACCACTTAGCGTGAGGGCTGTATGTGTTTCGCTTTCATAGTGCTTAGGAGTCTGAACACGACTACACAGCGCGCCCGGATTGTTGGGCTGACTGCGCTTTGTTCAATTGCGGCATTGTCCGTGGTGTCAACTCAGCAACTGGCTTTTGCTGACGCCACCGAGGAAGGTCCTTTCTATTCCTCGAAGCAGCCGTACATCGCACCCAGCGAAAGTGACATCGCAGGATATTCACAGCCTCCAGCAGGTTTCGACATTGAACATACTCAGCTCGTCGCTCGCCATGGTTCGCGAGGATTGTCCTCCTATAAGTACGATGCTCTGTTAATGCTGATGGCTCAGACGGCTCAGAAAGAAAATGGTTTCGTGTCACCGGAGGTGGGCGAGACCTTCATGAAGAACCTCGAGTCGATCACAGCGGCCAACGTGGCCAACGGCTACGGAATGCTCACCGGTCAGGGCGCTACGCAGCACCGCGGAATTGGTGAACGCACCTACAAACGCAACTCTGCTCTCTTCGAGCGCGCCATTGCCGAGGGTGACGCGATCCGCTTTGAGTCCTCAGGTGAGGCTCGCGCCACCGAATCCGGCGAAAGCTTCCTCACAGGGTTTGAAGCCGCCTCGCACGACAGTGTGACGCCGATCGTGGAATCCCTCGAAGCGCATCCTGAAGCACTTTACTTCCACAAGCTGGAGAACCCTGATGGCTCAGTGAAGCAGGAGGGAACGCCGGCTTACGAAGTAGCCTCTCGTTACGAAGCATTCATTGGGGAGCAGACCAGTGACGGTGGAGTGATCGCCGGAGCGATGGACTACATCGAGTCGCTGCCTCAGTCGCAGGAATCAGCACGCCGGGTTCTCTCGCAGATCTTCACGCCCGAGTTTATTGACTCGATCGGAGATGATGCGCATACATGGTTCAACACTGCTGATGGCTCGAAGGATGGCGACAAGAACTGCGCACCGAACGCTGATGAAAGCACTGACGCTGATGCGTGCGGCTCCGCCAGGAAGAAGATCACCAGCGCTGTTGATGCGGCGATGGATCTGTACAACCTGTACATCATCGGTGCTGATATGCAGGAGGAAAACACCGGGGAGCACGCATTCGATTTCGAGCAGTATTTCGCAAACTACCAGGACGACACCAAGTGGTTCTCCTATCTGCTCGACGCTGAGGACTTTTACGAAAAAGGTCCGGGCGTGACGGGAACTGACGGGTCATACGCGCCTGCGCAACCGTTGCTCGATGATTTCTTCGCCCAGATCGATGAGCGCACCGCCGGTGGATCCCACGTTGCAACGTTCCGCTTTGCTCACGCAGAAACGATTGCTCCTTTCTCCGCCCTGCTTCGTTTGCCTGGTTCAACCCAGCAGGCACCTGCTGTCTCACAGCCTGTCAGCATCGACGACGTCTTTAACTACGCCACCAACGAATGGCGCGGATCCACCGTCATGCCGATGGCGGCAAACGTCCAGTGGGACACGGCCTGTCAGGCCGGCACCGATCCTGCAACGGGTAGGTCGTGGACCCCGATTGTCCGCATGCTTGTCAACGAGGTGGAAACACCGTTTAATTCCTCGTGTACTGCGGTTGCCGAAGGATCATCCTGGTACAAGGTCTCCGAGCTGCGCCATTGTCTTCTTGGACAAGCTCAAACGGAATCTCCACTGCTGACGAAGTCCTCGTCTGTCGGACCATCTGACAAGCCAGAGGTTGATCCAGCTCAGACTACTGGTGATGAGGAGGGGCAGGGTCAAGGTGCGGCCTCTGAGCGCCCCTCACACCTCGCGACAACTGGCTTGAACTCTGCTCTTGCGATTGCGAGCCTGGCAGCAATCGCAATGGGAACAGTTCTCGTGACGCGCCGCAAGTAGGTCATCACCTGGCAATCGAAGACGTCTGCCCGTCTATGGGAGCCTCCCCCCGTGCGTGGGGGGAGACTTCTTCGGTGCTGAAAGCCAATCCGACAGATGCATCTCGCTCGTGAGGCTCGGGCAGTGCCTGCTATGCGCGCAGACGTGCGTCCGGGTAGTGTGTGCGCGTAAAAAGGGGGGGTGGGGTACGTGCCTGTCTCCAGGCCTGTACCCCACCCCCAACTCACGGTTGATTGCGGCAGTGTCTTACTCTCCCACGACCCCCCGGTCGCAGTACCATCAGCGCAAAGGCGGCTTAGCTTCCGGGTTCGGAAAGGAGCCGGGCGTTTCCCGCCTGCCATGAGCCACCGCAAAAAATGTCACCCACCCACAACGTGTGGGTTGAGTGTGTACCGCACAGTGATTGCAAGCACCACACCCCAAACATAGGGTGCACGTGTTTTCTCGCTTCGCCCCACACACTAGTGTGGAGTGTTGGTTTAGAATCGGCCCATTAGTACCAGT